>NZ_JBWLKM010000019.1:0-151776 GCF_059026085.1 Streptomyces sp. a15
TGGGTCTTTGGCCGGTGCGGCGAGGGTGCGTGCCGGGCGCCGTGGGTGCTGTGCGGGACTTTCGAAACACCCCCTAGGCCGCCCCGCCCTTCTCGTCCCTCCCGTCCTGCCGACCGCCCTGGTCCTTGTCGTCGTCGACGATCTCCGCGTCCACCACTCCCTCCTCGTCCTGCGACGAGGTGTCCCGGCCGCCGGTGTCCGTGTTCTCCGTGCCGGTCTGGCCGCCGGCGGCCTGGGCGTACATCGCCTGGCCCATCTTCTGGCTGACGGAGGCGAGTTTCTCGACGCCGGTGCGCAGGGCGTTCGTCTCGGCGTTCTGCTCCAGGAGCTGTTTCAGCTCGGCGACGGCGGACTCGACCTCGGACTTGGTGTCCGCGGGGACCTTGTCGCCGTTCTCGCGGACGAACTTCTCGGTCTGGTAGACGAGTTGTTCGGCCTGGTTGCGGGTCTCGGCGGCCTCGCGGCGTTTGCGGTCCTCCTCGGCGTACTGCTCGGCGTCCCGCATCATGCGGTCGATGTCGTCCTTGGGGAGGGCCGAGCCGCCGGTCACGGTCATCTTCTGTTCGCGGCCGGTGGCGAGGTCCTTCGCAGAGACGTGCATGATGCCGTTGGCGTCGATGTCGAAGGCGACCTCGATCTGCGGGACGCCGCGCGGGGCGGGCGGCAGGCCGGTGAGGTCGAAGACGCCGAGCTTCTTGTTGTAGGCGGCGATCTCGCGTTCGCCCTGGTAGACCTGGATGCCGACCGAGGGCTGGTTGTCGGTGGCGGTGGTGAAGATCTCCGAACGGCGCGTGGGGATCGTCGTGTTGCGTTCGATGAGCTTGGTCATGATGCCGCCCTTGGTCTCGATGCCCAGGGACAGCGGGGTGACGTCGAGCAGGAGGACGTCCTTGACGTCGCCGCGGATGACGCCCGCCTGGAGGGCCGCGCCGACGGCCACGACCTCGTCGGGGTTGACGCCCTTGTGCGGGTCCTTGCCGGTGAGTTCCTTGACGAGGTCGGTGACGGCGGGCATGCGGGTGGAGCCGCCGACGAGGATGACGTGGTCGATCGCGGCGAGCTTGATGCCGGCGTCCTTGACCGCCTGGTGGAAGGGGGTCTTGCAGCGGTCGAGGAGGTCGGCGGTCAGCTCCTGGAACTGGGCGCGGGTCAGTTTCTCGTCGAGGTGCAGGGGGCCTTCGGCGGAGGCGGTGACGTAGGGGAGGTTGATCGTGGTCTCGGAGGACGAGGACAGCTCGATCTTGGCTTTCTCGGCGCCCTCGCGCAGCCGCTGCAGGGCCATCTTGTCGTTGCCGAGGTCGATGCCGTACTGGCCCTTGAACTTCTTCACCAGGTACTCGACGACCCGCTGGTCCCAGTCGTCGCCGCCGAGGTGGGTGTCGCCGTTGGTCGCCTTGACCTCGATGACGCCGTCGCCGATCTCCAGCAGCGACACGTCGAAGGTTCCGCCGCCGAGGTCGAAGACGAGGACGGTCTGTTCCTCGCCCCGGTCGAGGCCGTAGGCGAGAGCGGCGGCCGTGGGCTCGTTGATGATCCTGAGCACCTTCAGGCCCGCGATCTCCCCGGCCTCCTTGGTGGCCTGGCGCTGGGCGTCGTCGAAGTAGGCGGGGACGGTGATCACCGCGTCGGTGACGTCCTCCCCCAGGTAGGACTCCGCGTCGCGCTTCAGCTTCTGCAGCACCCGAGCGGACAGCTCCTGTGCCCGGTAGCGGTTGCCGTCGACGGCGCCCTGCTCGGGAAAGCGCCAGTTCGCGTCGCCCATGTGGCGCTTCATGGAGCGCGCGGTGCGCTCGACGTTCGTGACGGCCTGCCGTTTGGCGACCTCGCCGACGAGCACCTCGCCGTTCTTGGCGAAGGCCACGACCGACGGTGTGGTCCTGGCCCCTTCCGCATTCGCGACGACCGTGGGTTCGCCGCCCTCCAGGACGGCCACCACCGAGTTCGTGGTGCCCAGATCGATTCCGACCGCACGTCCCATCGCTGTCCCCTTCCGCCAGGGCCTTCCGCCAGGGCCTTCCGCCAGGGAGCCTTCCCGCACTCCAGCACAAAACTTGAGTGCGTTCTTGTCAATGGGTGGGGCTTGTCAGCTCGTCATCGGAGGGCTCCTGTCAAACGGACGGGTACCCCAGGGCGCGCTCGTCCTGCCTCCCGCCCCTGAGGGCGACCGCCCGCCGGGGCCGGTCGGTGATCAGGACGTCCACGCGCGGGTCCGCGAGAAAGGCGCGCATCGGGGCGTCCTCGTTGACCGTCCAGACCATGGTGTGCAGGCCGTGCCGGGCCGCCTCGCGCAGTACGTTGGCGCGCGCCAGCGCCTGGTGCACGGCGACCCCGGTCGCGCCGCAGGCGCGGACCCGCCGCATGGGCAGCAGTTCACTCAGCCGGGTCCGTGCCAGCCGGGCCGGGGCGATCTGTGTGCGGTCGCGGCCCAGGGACAGGGCCGTCCGCACGGCGGGGAACGCGCGCCTGATGGCGGCGACGGAGGCGTCCTCCAGGGTCGTGGCGACGAAGCCGTCCGTGCCGAGCAGGGCGATCGCCCGGTCGATCAGTTCGCGCTCGTGGCCCGTTTCCTTCAGGTCCAGGTGCCCCACGAGCTTCCCGGCGATCAGGGACATGACCTCTTCGACGACCGGTACGGCGTATCCGGCGCGGTCGCTCAGCTCGGCGTGCGTGATCCGCGACAGGAGCGGCCCGGAGTGCGCGACCCGGGGGTCGTGGTAGACGACGAAGACGCCGTCGGCCGTACGCCGGATGTCGAACTCGGCGCACTCGGCGCCGGAGGCGAGCGCGTCCTCGTACGCCGCCCAGGTGGCGGCGGCGGCGCGTTCGGATCCTCCCCGGTGGGCCGACACGGCGGGTCGTCGCGGCATGGTCAGGTCACCTCCCGGAGGGACACGGTCGAGTCGCAGCCGCACATGATCGCGTCAGCTCCCGGCCGCTGATCGGGGCGGCGGCACCGGCGCGGGCGGGCGGCCGTCGGGCGGTGACAGGAGCCGGCCGGAGCGTCGGCTGACCCGCCTGAGCAGGACGTATCCGATCAGGACGAGGACCACGAAGGGAAGCCAGGCCAGCGCGTACGCCGTGCCGTACTCGCCGAGGTCGAGGATGGAGCGGTCGGCGCGGACGTCGGTGCCGTTGATGCCGAAGAACGTCAGCAGCAGGGTCGGCGGCAGTGCGATGAGGGTGGCCGCGGCGACGAGGGCGGAGACGGTGCGGTCGCGGCGGTCGTCGCGTTCGGCGAGTTCGGCGTCCAGGGCGGCGGAGCGGGCGCTGATGACGGAGGTGAGGCGCTCGACCATGCGGGCCGAGTTGTCGAGGCTGTCGCGGATGCCGAGGGCGTCGCGCAGCGAGGTCTGGAAGCTCTCCATGAGCATTTCGGGGATCAGCAGGCTGTCGACGTAGGCCTCGACGCCGAAGGCCAGGTCCAGTTGGAGTTCGTTGACGCCCGCGGAGAGGCGGGAGATGAGGGAGCGGATCTCGTACGGCGAGTCGGTCAGGGCCTGTTCGTTGGCGCGCATCGTCTCGAACGCGGCGAGGCGGGTGCGCTGGAGGGTGGCGAGCGCGGAGATCATGCCGAGCGCGACCAGGGTGAGGCCGTTCTCCACGTGCGGGGCCCAGCCGGCCTGGACGCAGACGCCGCGGCCGTGGGCGGAGAGGGTGACGCCGTGGTTGCGCAGGTTGGGAGGGGTGGTGGCGTCGAGGTCGGGGGTGTGGGTCGCCGGCATCCTGCCGCGGTAGAGGATCTTGTTGAGCAGGCTTGGCCGGCGGGACGCGTCGTCGACGCCGTCGGCGAGCAGGTGGTGCAGCAACCGTCCGCCGGGGAAGACGAGTTGGTGCACGTTCTGGCCGTAGGCGAGCGGTGTGGGCAGGGTGAGCCGCTCGTTCAGGACGTCGAGGAGCGGTCTGCCGCCGAGGCGGATGCGTGCGCGCTCGAAGCAGGTGTCCGCGAGCCAGGCGGCGAGGGCGGCGGGCTCGGTGTCGGCCGCGAACTGGCAGTCGAGGACCAGGGTCACGTCGCCGCGCGGGGTGGCGACGACCGTGATGTCGACGGAGGCGAGGTCCAGGCCGTGGCTGCCGTGCGGCAGG
This sequence comes from Streptomyces sp. a15, assembly GCF_059026085.1. Lineage (NCBI taxonomy): Bacteria > Bacillati > Actinomycetota > Actinomycetes > Kitasatosporales > Streptomycetaceae > Streptomyces > Streptomyces sp. A15. The sequence goes on from NZ_JBWLKM010000019.1 coordinate 4,084, forward strand.
TGGAGGTCGTCCGGGGTGGCGCGGTGGGCCAGGACCGGTACGGGGAGCACCTTCTCGCTGGTTCTCAGGTGCGGTTCGAAGCGGCCGAAGTCGTAGCGGTCGACGAGGGCGCCCAGCCGGGATCCGTCCGGGCTCATTCGGCCGGCCAGGCTGAACAGCAGTACCGCGCGGGTGAGTTCACGAGTGGCGGAGTCGAGTACCGCCGATCCGCTGGATGTTCCCGGTCCCATCACGTTCCCTTCGACACCGTCGTCTTGATACCCGTCCGCCCGGTCACGAACCGACCGTCGCGCGGGCCGCCCCGGGTGGGGCCGCCCGCGCGACGGTCGTGGTGTGCCGGTCCGGTCAGGCGAGCTTCGCGGACAGGGTGATCGGTACGGCCTTCAGGGCCTGGCTGACGGGGCAGTTCACCTTGGCGTCCTCCGCCGCGGCGACGAAGCCGTCCTCGTCAAGGCCCGGCACGGTGCCCTCGACGGTGATGTGGATGCCGGTGATGCCCTCTCCCGGCTGGAAGGTGACGTCGGCGGAGGTGACGAGCTTGGTGGGCGGGGTGCCGGCCCCGGCGAGGGCGTGCGAGAACGCCATGGAGAAGCAGCTGGAGTGGGCGGCCGCGATCAGCTCCTCGGGGCTGGTCTTGCCGTTCGCCTCCTGGGTGCGGGCAGCCCACGTCACCGGCTGCTCGTCGATGGCGCCGGAGGAGTCGAAGGTGACGACTCCGTTGCCCTCGAGCAGGTTGCCTTCCCAGACGGTGTGTGCGGAGCGCGTGGTGGCCACGGTCAGTCCTTTCCTATGGTCCCGGAACCGGGTTTTCGGACACCATAGATCACGCTCCTGTTCAACTCACGCGGAAGACCGGTCCACGGGCGCTGAACGGCAACCTGGCCCCCTGCGGGATCAGATAGGCGTGCTCGCGCCGCACCCGCAGGACGTCGCACCAGCCGTCGGTGATCACCAGGACCGGTGCGGCGGGCGGGAAGTCGTCGGCGCGGTGCAGCAGGTCGATGCCGGGCTGCAGCACGGTGCCGCCCCGGCCGTGCACCCGTACCCGGCCCGCGATGTCCGTGACCGGCAGGTAGCCGGCGTCGTGCGGGGCCGCGTCGCAGAACACGACCCGCGCGGCCGGTACGTCCCGGGCCTCGGCGTACGAGGCGATCGCGCCCAGCGCCTTGCCGAGCAGCACCCGGTCCATGGAGCCGGAGGTGTCGAGGACGACGCCGAAGGTGCAGCGGGCGATCTCCTCGGGCGGGAAGTACCGTCCCGCGCGCGGGATGCCGGGCGTGGCCGCCTGGCGGCGGGAGGGGCGCGCGTACGTCCGTACGGGCTGCGGGCTCGGTACGAACTCGTCGAACCAGCGGGCCAGTCGGGTGTCCCAGGGCAGCGGGGGATGGCTGAGCGCGCGGATCTCCTCGACCAGGCCGCCCGGCAGGTGGCCGCGGGCCTGTTGCTCGTGCAGGTCGAGGCCGCGGGCCAGGCCCCGGCGGTAGAGCTCGTCGAGGTCGACGTAGTCGCGGGGCGCGCCGAGCGGGCCGCCGAGGATGTCGCCGGTGCCCTTGCCGCGCAGGGTGGCCAGGCGGCGGGTGCGGCGCAGGTCGCGGGCGATGCGGTCGTGGACCTCCTCCGCGGACAGGCCGTTCAGCTCCGGGTCGTGCAGGAGGCCCTCGGGCATGGTGCCGACCTGCATCTCGCTCAGCCAGCCGTTGATGACGTAGTCGCAGGCGATGTTGAAGAGGAACGGGTCGTGGGTGCCGCAGCGGTCGCCGTGGCGCAGGGCGGCGTGCAGCATCTCGTGGGCGAGGACGAAGCGCCACTCCTCGTCGTCGAACCGGCGCAGGGGGTTGATGTAGATCTCGCCGGCCTCGGGGTTCACCGCGGCGACGGAGATGCCGTGGGCGCGGGCGAGTTCGGCGTCGGCGACGAGGGTGATGCCGGCGGCGATGCCGCCGAGCAGCGGGTAGGAGGAGACGAACCAGCTCAGGGCCCGTTCCCAGGGCTGCAGCCGGGTGGGGCCGCCGGTCATGGAGTCGCGGCGGCCGCCGGCCAAGTCCAGGGCGGTGGACATGGTGCGGGTCAGGGCGTGCGCGAACGCGACCTGCCAGTCCGGAACTTGGCCGCCCCACCTGCTCCACGGGAGGAGCAGCTGGTCCGCCTCTGAGGCGGCCGTGCCGCAGTGCTCGTACGCGCCCGGGATCCCGGTCCGCCGCCAGCTCGCGGCGAGTTGTTCCTCGTCGCCGCCGGGGTACGACAGCGGGAGGTCGTCGGGGGGCCGGCCCACGGGGACGGTCAGCAGGAAGCGGTTGACGACCGTGCAGCGGGCGGCGAGGTCGTGGCGGTCGGGCTGGACGCGTTCGCCGGTGGCGGCGGGGACGTGTCCGAAGCCGAGGTGGATGAGGGCGTGGGCGATGGCCCAGGCCCATTCCTCGGGTTCGGCGAGGCGGGTGGGGTGCAGGTGCACGGTGCCGTTGGAGGTGACGCGGGCGAGGCCGTGCCGGGGAGCCAGGGCGCACTCCTTCTCGCGGCACAGTTTGGCCTCGATGGCGGCCAGCGCGGGGTTCGCCATCGCCAGCCGCACGCCGTCGGCGCACGCCTCGGCGGCCGGGTCCTTCTTGGGCTCGCCCTGCTTGCGGCCGCGGCTCATCCGCGGGCCTCCGCGTTCTCGCGCGTACGGCTCACCGGCAGGCCCCCGTCCGCGCGGCGGCCCGGCTCATCGTCGCGCCTCCACCAGCCGGGGCATGTCCCGGGCGGCCTCGATGAGGAACCAGGCGGGCAGGACGGGGTTGCCGTCGGCGCCGGAGGCGATGACGCTCTGGGCGACCTCGACGGAGATCTCGGCGAGCTGCACGAGCAGCGACTTGGCGCGGTACGCGGTCTGGCGGCCGTTCGCCGACATGTGGTCCTTGCTCGCGGGCAGTTCCTTGACGAGGCGGCCGCGGAAGGACTCGGCGAGGTAGTAGAGCAGGTCGCGGTCCTCGAGGCGGCCCGGCCAGCGGGCGTCGCCCTTGAGGATCGCCTCGATGCCGAACCGGCTGCGGACGATCTTTGCGTAGCCGCAGAACGCGGTGGCGTGCGCGGGCGTCAGCGTGCCGTGCGCGAGGACCTTCAGGGTCTGCTCGTCGAGGCCCGGCCCGAAGGAGTGCAGGGCGTCGGAGAGCATGTGCCAGGAGCGGGGCGTGGAGAACGGCTCCTCGGTCTTCGGGGGCTTGGACCACAGGTGGTCGGGCCGGTCGGTGAGGTGGTCCAGGATCCACGGGTGGATGCCGTTGCCCGCGGCCCAGACGAGCCAGTCCTTGGCGGAGGCCTCCAGGTGCACATGGGTGAGGCGGTTGACGAGCGCGGAGGCGATCGGGCGGGCGAGGGCGTTGTCGGTGGCGCGGTTGCCGGCGCCGATGACGATGGAGCCCTTCGGCAGTTCGTAGGTGCCGATACGGCGGTCCAGGATCAGCGAGTAGAACGCCTTCTGGACGTCCGGTGTGGCCGCGTTCAGCTCGTCCAGGAACAGGCAGTACGGCTCGTCGCGGGCGATCGCCTCGGGCGGGCAGAACACCGAGCGGCCGTCGCGGATCTGCGGGACGCCGATGAGGTCCTCGGGGGCGAGCTGGGTGCCGAGCAGGCTCACACACTCCAGGCCCAGCGACTCGGCGAACTCCCGTACCAGGGACGACTTTCCGATGCCGGGGGCGCCCCAGACGAAGACCGGCCGCACCGTGGCGAGACCGAGCAGCAGCTCGGGGATGCGGGAGGGCGTGACGGTGACGGCTGCCTGCAAGTAGTGACTCCTGGGGGTGTTCGAGAGGGCGGGGCGTACTGGTGCGCGACGCCCGGTACGGACAGTGTGGGCGCGGCAGCAGGCGGGCGCAGCCCATTTATTCGGCGGGCGAAGCCCCTTCAACGGGCCCCGGTTTCAGGCGGCGCGTCGGTCCTCTCGCGCCGCCAGCGGGACCTGGGGGCCGTCCGTCTCCCGCAGCCAGCGGCGCAGCACGCGGTGGATGTGCTCGGCCCCGGCGAGCTGAGTGCCGTCCTCGTCGGGTGCGGACAGGGCCAGCGGCGACAGCAGGAAGGCCTTGGCCTGGGCGCCGCCGAGGCCGCCGTGCGAGCCGATCTGCTCCTCGAAGGCGAGGACTTCGCCCTCGGCGGGGTCGTACCAGGAGTTGACCATGATGTCGGCGGTGTGCGGGAAGGAGTGGGTGCGGCGGACGGCGTCGGCGGCGCCGGGCCCGAAGTCGGCGAGCGGGCCGGGGTTGTCGTCGAGTTCGTCCAGGGGGATCTCCGCGCCGAACGGGCCGAGGACGACCCCGCCGTGCTCCTCGCTGCGCACCAGCAGGAAGCCGATGCCGGGATGGTTGGCGAGCGTGGTCAGCAGGGCGGGGTGGCGGGCGTCGATCTCCTCCTTGCTCATCCGGTGCGGTACGTCCGGGAAGGACACCAGGCCGAGGTTGCCGGAGGCCAGCACGATCGGCTCCGAGCGGCGGCTGGAGGGGCGGTGCTGTTCGCCGCCCTCCTCGACGGGCCGGTGCAGTGCGGCGCGTACGGCCGCGCGGGCCTCGGCGCCGCTGTGGGTGCGTCGCGCCCGGCGCGGCACGGGCAGCCCGCAGCCGGCCCGGACCAGGTCGCCGAGGGTGAGGCCGTAGCGGGTGCGGAAGGTCTCGCCGGGGCTCTGGCCGTGGTCGGACAGCACGACGATGCGGTACGGGCGCGGGGCGTGCTCGGCGACCTTCTCGATCAACGCGAGCGAACGGTCGAGGCGTTCGAGGACCTTCTCGGCATCGCGGCTGAACGGCCCGGAGTGGTGCGCCACTTCGTCGTACGCCACCAGGTCGGCGTAGACGGCCGTGCGTCCGGCGAGCATGTCGCCCATGACCGCGGCGACCACGACGTCGCGTTCGACGACGGTGGCGAAGGCCCGGATGAAGGGGTAGAGGCCGCCACGGGAGACCCGGGGGCGGACCTTGCGCACCCGGGACCGGGTGGACTGGCCGATCTCCCGGGCGGCCTCGGCGAAGAAGGACAGGGCGGTGCGCACGGCGTTGGCCGGGTCGGAGAAGTAGGCGAAGTAGCCCGACCTGGAACGGTTCTCGCGGCTGCGGCGGCCGGCGATGGACAGGACGAGGGCCTGTTCGTCGGCGCCGCCGGAGAAGAGGTTGCCGCGGCTGGCGCCGTCGACGGTCAGCAGTCCGCCGTCGCCGGTGGCCTCGACGGCGCGGCGCTGGAGTTCGGCGGCGCTGGTCGGGCGGTTGCAGACCATGACCTCGCGGCGGTCCTTCTCGTACCAGCGGAAGGCCGGGATGTCGTGGTTGCTGCCGTGCAGGATGCCGAGCTGGCTGGCGCCGGTCTGGCTGGACCAGTCGGTGCGCCACGGGGTGAGCCGGTGGGTGGGCCGGCGACGGCCGCCGGCGTCGGCGGGGGCGGCGCCGAGCCAGCGGGCGACGGTGGGCAGCATTCCGCGGTCGACGGCGTCGAGCAGGATGTCGTGGCCGACGCCGTCGAGCTGTATGAAGACGGTGCCGGGACTGGCCGGGCAGGCCGCGCCGCCCCTGCGGCGGCGGTCGGCGAGACGGTACAGGCGGCGCCGGTAGGCGTCGTCGTCGCGCACGGCCAGGGCGGCACCGGTGGCGGAGGCCACGGCCGACATCACGGCGGCGACCACGACCGCGGTCTCCGGGGCGGCGTCGCCCCGCTCGGCCGGGTTGACACGCAGTGCGATCAGCAGCAGCCCGCCGTTGAGGAAGAAGACCAGCAGCCCGAGCACCAGCGCGGGCACGAGCAGCAGCAGCCGTACGAGAAGTGGCCACACCAGCGCCGACAGCAGACCGAAGGCGCCCGCCCCGAACGCGGCGGTGACGGCGATCCGGGTGGCGCTGTCGCCGTCGACGGACTGGATCCGGAAATCGGGCAGGATGCCTGCCAGTACGAGCATCGTGAGGGTGGACACGGCCCACACCGTGACGCTCCGCCCGACCTGACTGGCGACCCGCCGCCACCGCCCTGCACGCACGCCCAGCACACCTCACGTCCCGGCCCGTCATCGGTGCGGGCCCGGGGCAAGCCTGTCATACGGGCCCGGCCGAACAGGTTCCTCGTGGTGCCGCTAGCGCCCGTCGTAGCCGGCCGTCGGCATCGACAGCCTGCGGTGCACCCGGGCCTTCATCTGGGCGTCGTACGCGGGCTCCGCGCGCCCCACCGTCTCGACCCGCACCCCGCGTCGCGCGCACTCGGCGGTGAACTCGTCGACCGACGACAGGGCGCTCTGCAGGACGCGCAGGCTCGGTGCGACGAACACGTCGCGGCCGGGCCGCACGCCCTCCCACAGGACACCGTGGTCGGGACGGAGCCGGTGCACGAGCAGTTCCCGGGTGACGACGTAGCCCCGCTCGGCGGCCCAGCGGGCGCACATCGCGTGCTGGCTGCGGGAGTCCACCAGGAAGGGGTCGTCGTCGAGCTCCTCCAGGGGCGTCAGGCTGGCGATCGCCGTGACCCGCAACGGCGGGCGGCCGACCGGTGCACCGCGAACCTCTCCCATGGAGTCCCCCCTCACTCACCTCCGGGTTTCGCCGCCGACCCTACTCCTGCCCGTAGGCTTCGGGGAGTCGCGCGAAGGAGGCAAAGAGGTGCCGGTGGAGATCACCTGGTGGGGTCACGCCACCTGCACGGTCACGGATTCGGACGTACGTGTGCTCACCGACCCTCTGTTCGCCCGCCGTCTGGCTCATCTCCGGCGCCGTCGCGGGGAGTTGCCGCCGCCCGGCGCCTGGCGCGCGGACGTGGCGCTGGTGTCCCATCTGCACGCCGACCATCTGCACGTACCCTCGCTGGCGCGGCTCGCCCCGGTCACGCGCCTGCTCGTGCCCCGGGGCGCACCACGGGCGGTACCGGGGCTGCGCCGGCTCGCGCATCTGAGGGTGAGCGAGGTGGCTCCCGGTGACGAGATCAGGGTCGGTGACCTGGTGGTACGGGTCGTGCCCGCCCGGCACGACGGCCGGCGGCTGCCGCTCGGACCGCACCACGCCCCCGCCCTCGGCTATGTCGTGGAGGGCGAGGGCCGCACCTACTTCGCCGGGGACACCGGCCTGTTCGACGAGATGGCCAAGGAGGTCGGACCTGTCGACGTGGCGCTGCTGCCGGTGGGCGGCTGGGGACCCTACCTCGGTGAGGGGCATCTGGACGCGGGGCGGGCCGCGGAGGCGCTGGTCCGGCTGGCGCCGCGCAGTGCGGTGCCCGTGCATTACGGCACGTACTGGCCGATCGGGATGGACGCGGTGCGCCCGCACGAGTTCCACGCGCCGGGCCACGAGTTCGTACGCCTCGCGGCCGAGCGGGCACCGCAGGTGGCGGTGCACCGGCTCGGGCACGGGGAGAGCGTGCGGCTGGAGGTCGCCCGGTGAGCTGGGTGACCGCCGCCTCGACGGCTGTGACGCCGGAGTCCACGCAGCAGGCGATCGGGTATCCGACGCTGTTCGTGCTGGTGCTGCTCGGGGCGCTGGTGCCGGTGGTGCCGACGGGGGCGCTGGTGAGTTCGGCGGCCGTGGTGGCCTTTCACCAGACGGCGCCGTTCGCGCTGGCGCTGGTGTTCGTGACGGCTTCGGCGGCCGCGTTCCTCGGTGACATCGCCCTGTACTGGCTGGGGCGGCGCGGCATGCGGTCGAAGAACGGCTCGCGCTGGCTGGAGGCGATCCGCTCGCGCGCCCCCGAGGACCGGCTCAGGCGGGCGCAGGAGAAACTCGCCGACCACGGTGTGGCGGTCCTGGTGCTGTCCCGGCTGGTGCCGGCCGGGCGGATCCCGGTCATGCTGGCCTGTCTGATGGCGAAGTGGCCGATGCGCAGGTTCGCCCGCGGGAACTTTCCGGCGTGCCTCGCCTGGGCGGTGACGTACCAGCTGATCGGGATCCTTGGCGGGTCGCTGTTCAGCGAGCCCTGGGAGGGCGTGGTCGCGGCGGTCGCGCTGACCGTGGTGATCAGCGCGGCGCCGAGTGCGTGGCGCAGGGTCCGCCGGACCGCCAGGGCCTAGTGCCGCTACAGGCCCTGGTCGAGGATCCGGGAACCTCCCACGTGCAGGTCCCACAGGTCCTCCCGGGCCAGGCCCGCCTTCTCCCAGGCCGCCCGCACCCGCGTGAGCGGCTCGAGCACCGGCTCCGCCGACAGGACGAACGTCGCCCAGTGCATGGGCGCCATGCGCCGCGCCCCGAGGTCCTGCGCCGCGCGCACCGCCTCCTCCGGGTCGCAGTGGACGTCGCTGAGCCACCAGCGGGGGTCGTAGGCGCCGATGGGGAGCAGGGCGAGGTCGATGCCGGGGTAACGCTGTCCGATGCGGGCGAACCAGTGGCCGTAACCCGTGTCGCCCGCGAAGTAGAGGCGCTGTCCGTCGGGGGCGGTGAGCACCCAGCCGCCCCACAGCGTGCGGCAGGTGTCGATGAGGGAGCGCTTGGACCAGTGGTGGGCGGGCACGAAGTCGAAGCGGACGCCGTCCAGTTCGGCCGCCTCCCACCAGTCCAGCTCCGTGACGTCGGTGAACCGGCGGCGGCGGAACCAGCGGGCGAGCCCGGCCGGCGCGAACACCGGGGTGTCGCGCGGGAGTCGGCGCAGGGTGGGGGCGTCCAGGTGGTCGTAGTGGTTGTGGCTGATGACGACGGCGTCGACGCGTGGCAGGTCGCTCCAGGCGATGCCGACCGGGGTGATGCGGGCCGGGGTGCCGAGGATGCGGCGGGACCAGACCGGGTCGGTGAGGACGGTCAGCCCGCCGATCCGCACGACCCAACTGGCGTGCCCCGCCCAGGAGACGGCGATCGTGCGCGCGTCCACGCGGGGCAGCGGGGCCAGTTCGAAGGGCAGCCGGGGGATGTCCGCGAGACCTTCCCGGCCGGGCCGGATGGAGCCCTCGCGGGCGAAGCGGGCCATGGACTTCAGGTCGGGCAGCGGGGCGGTCAGCCGGTCGTGGAAGGAGCGCGGCCACACCCGGTGCTCGCCGAGCGCTCTGAGGGCCGCGGGGGGCGTGGCGGAGGCGGGGGCCGCGGGGGGCGTGGCGGAGGTGGGCGTCGCGGGAGCGTCGGTGTCGTGGCGGGGCGTGCTCGTGGTCGACTCGGACTGCTGCGTCATCGAGGAGGCTCCCATCGCTGAGCGTCGTCGCGGAGATCGTCGAAGACCGATTCCAGAAGGATCAACGCGCGTTGCACGTGTGGCAGTTCCAACGGTGAGGGGGAACCGAGGCATTCCGCGCGTTCCTCGTCCGTAGCGCCCAGCAGCGGGCCGGTGGACAGCCGCACCCGCAGCGCCCCGAGGTCGTCGCCGAAGCGGTGGCCGCCCGGTGCGGGCATGCCGAGGCGGGCAGTGAGGAAGTCCTCCAGTTCCTGGGCGTCGCCCACCCCGTGTCCGGTGAGCGCGGTCTTCAAAGGTCCCAGGTCGACGTAGAGATGGCGGCCGGACTGCGGGGGCCGGGCCAGCGCGCCCGCCGTGACGACGGCCGTGTGCGCGGCGGCGGCCACGCGCGCGTGCAGGCGTACGGCGGCCTTGACGCGGGCGGTGAGCGGCTCGGGCTCGGTCAGTGCGTACGCGGCCGCGACGGCGACCGGGGCGGCGACGCGGGCGCCGAGCGCGGTGAGCACGTCGAGCACGCGTGCGCGTAGGGCGTCGCCGGTCTCGCCCGCGGGGAAGCGGGCGACGGCGGCCGGCCAGCCGGTCGGCAGCAGGGCTCCGGCCAGGTCGGTGACGACGGTGGCCTTCCCCGGCAGCATCTCGGCCGGGCTGAGCAGCACGGTGCCGTGCGGGTCGTGGAGGGTGTCGCGCCAGGTCTCGTCACTGACCAGGTGCAGACCCTCGCCGACGGCGGCCTCCAGGGTCTCGTGCAGCAGCTCGGGCGGGGCCACGGTGGCGGTCGGGTCGTCGGCGAGCGACAGCACGAGGAGCCGCGGGTTCCCACCTTCCTCACGGACCCGGCGGACGGTCTCCAGGAGGGCGTACGAATCGGGGACACCGCCGGATTCCGCCGGTGTCGCCACATGGAAGACGGGTCTCCCCAACAGGCGTGCGTACGGTGCCCACCAGGCGGCGCAGGGCCGCGGCACCAGGACGTCGCCGCCGAGGGCGGCGGTCAGGGCGAGCAGCAGGGAGGGTGAGCCGGGGGCGGCGACCACATGGCCGGGGGCGGTGGGCAGGCCGCGCCGGTCCCAGTAGCCGCACGCGGCCTGAAGGAGGTCGTCTCCGCCGCCGACCGGTTCGCTGCCGGCGCGGCCGGCCGCGGCGGCGAGTACGGCGGACAGCTCGGGCAGCACCGGCAGACCGTCCTCGGGAAGCGGCGGCCCGAAACGGACGGGGCCGTGGCCTTCCGGGTCCGTCCGCGGCATACGTACCTCCGGGGTGGGGGGGCTTGCCTTCTCTGCCGTTGTCCTGTCTGTCTTGTCGTCTCTGCCCTTGTCGTCTCTGCCCTTGTCGTCTCTGCCCTTGTCGCCGCCCCGGCATGCCCGGTGGTTCGTGTGGTGCGGGTCGTGCCCTCGGGCTCTGAGTACCCGGACAGCCGTCCCGGCATGGGCTCCGATGCGGGTTGTGCCGGTCACACGACGGCGACGACGGCCGTGTCGGCTCTACGTGGTGTCAGCCCTCGCCGGCGGGCTCCTTGCGGCGCAGCCGGTACACCGCGGCGCCCAGCGCGCCCGCGATCAGCAGGCCGCCGCTGACCAGGGCGGGCACCGAGTCGGTGAAGGCGCCGCCCTCGCCGGCCCGCACTCCGCGCGGGACGGCCGCCCCCTCGCAGGAGTCGGTGGGCGACTCGGTGCAGGGACGGTTGGTGGCGCAGGAGTCGCCGTGCGAGCCGGTCCCGGTGGCGCACGGCTTGCCACTCGCGCGGGTCACCGTGAACGTGGCGCTCCACTGCTTGCCCTGCCCGCCGGGCGCCGCCGGACAGGTGCCGTCGACGGTCCACGCGGTGTCCTTGCCGACCCCCTCCACCTCGCCTTCGAGGTCCTCGGCCGGGGCGATCCGGGCGGTGCCGTGGTAGGCCGGGCCGGTGACCTTGTCGTCGTGGCCGGAGACCAGCCGCAGGGCGACGGTGCCCTCCTCGAAGGCCTGCGAGGTGGCCTCGATGGTGTCGGGCGGGGAGCCGCCGGTCGGGTCGCAGGTGACGGAGACGGTGACGCTGCCGCCCGGGGAGGCACTGCTCGGACTGACCTCGGCGGCCGGCTCCGCGAGGGCGGCCGGTACGGCGATGCCCAGGGCGGCAGCCGCCAGGGCGGCGACGGACAGGGCACGGGCGCTCGGGCGCATGGGGAGGGCTCCTTCGGCCGACGGCTGCGGGGGCACGACCGCCGTGTCCCCGCACCCATCACAGCCCGCCCACCGCCGGGGCGCGCGCGGCCGGACACCATTCGCGGGACGGGAACCGCCGAGCGGGTGACACCGCACCGGCCCTCCGCCAGGGCGTCAGGCGGCGTCCCGCATGACCTGCTCCCGCACCCGCCCGCAGCACCGGCTGATCAGCCGGGACACGTGCATCTGCGAGATGCCCAGCTGCTCGGCGATCCGGCTCTGCGTCATGTCCCCGAAGAACCGCATGTACAAGATCGCCCGCTCGCGTTCGGGCAGCGCGGCGAGCCGGGGCTTGACCGCCTCGCGGTCCACCACCGTGTCCAGCGCCGGGTCGGCCGAGCCCAGCGCGTCGCTGAGCGAGTACCCGTCCTCGCTGCCGGGCAGCTCCGCGTCCAGGGACAGCGCGGTGAAGCTCTCCAGGGCCTCCAGGCCCACCAGGACGTCTTCCTCGCTGAGGTTCGCGTGCGCGGCGATCTCCGCGACGGTGGGCCGGCGGCCCGGGATGGTCTGGGACAGGTCCTGGCTCGCGAAGCGGACGCGGTTGCGCAGGTCCTGGACGCGGCGCGGCACGTGCAGGGTCCACATGTGGTCGCGGAAGTGCCGCTTGATCTCGCCGGTGATGGTGGGCACGGCGTAGCTCTCGAAGGCGTTGCCGCGTGCGGGGTCGTAGCGGTCGACGGCCTTGACCAGGCCGAGGGCCGCGACCTGGCGCAGGTCGTCGAAGCTCTCGCCGCGGCTGCGGAAGCGGCCCGCGAGGCGGTCGGCCATGGGCAGCCAGGCCTCGACGATCCGTCCGCGGAGGGTGTCGCGCTGTGGGCCGGGGGGAAGCTCGGCGAGCTTGCGGAACGCCTCTGCCGTGTCGGGTGCGTCGTCGTGCGGGTGGTGCTTCGCGCTCACTTTTGTCGCCATGGTGCGTCGCAACTCCCTAGGAGGTGCTCTGGGATGGACGGTCACCGTGGGGAGGGGGCGTCTGCGGCTCGGACAGACGCGGCCGTGGCGGCCTGGGCCGCTCCCACGGACGTGCCTCCGGTCCGAAGCACTGGAAATGCGCCTGCCCCCGAGCCCCGACCGCAAACACGGGCAGGTTTTCCGGGGACGCGCAGGGTGACTCGTAGAGCTGCTGCCCGTGTCACCTGTGTGTCCCCTATGCCCGGGAGGTCCGTACATGAGCACCAAGGTCTCCGACCACGTCCTGGAGCGACTGCGCGAGTGGGATGTGGACCACGTCTTCGGCTATCCCGGCGACGGCATCAACGGCCTGCTCGCCGCCTGGGGGCGGGCCGACAACCAGCCGCGTTTCGTCCAGTCCCGGCACGAGGAGATGTCCGCGTTCCATGCGGTCGGCTACGCCAAGTTCAGCGGCCGTCTCGGCGTGTGCACGGCCACGTCCGGGCCCGGCGCGATCCATCTGCTGAACGGGCTGTACGACGCGAAACTCGACCATGTGCCGGTGCTGGCGATCGTCGGTCAGACGCACCGCACCGCGATGGGCGGCTCCTACCAGCAGGAGGTGGACCTGCACAGCCTCTACAAGGACGTCGCCTCCGAGTTCGTGGAGACGGTGACGGTGCCCGAGCAGCTGCCCAACGTGCTGGACCGGGCGATCCGCACCGCTTACGCGCGCCGCTGTCCGACGGCGATCATCATCCCCGGCGATGTGCAGGAGCTCGACTACTCGCCGCCCACGCACGAGTTCAAGATGGTGCCCTCCAGCCTGGACCGCAGTTCCTGGACGGCGACGCCGTCCGAGGAGTCCCTCCGGCGGGCCGCGGAGATCCTCAACGCCGGTGACAAGGTGGCGGTCCTGGTCGGCCAGGGCGCCTCCGGCGCGCGCGCCGAGGTGGAGCGGATCGCCGAACTGCTCGGCGCCGGTGTGGCCAAGGCCCTGCTCGGCAAGGACGTCCTGAGCGACGAACTCCCCTACGTCACCGGCTCGATCGGCCTGCTCGGCACGCGTCCGTCGTACGAGCTGATGCGGGACTGCGACACCCTGCTGACCATCGGGTCGTCCTTCCCCTACACGCAGTTCATGCCGGAGTTCGGCAAGGCGCGGGGCGTGCAGATCGACATCGATCCGCACATGGTCGGGATGCGTTATCCCTACGAGGTGAATCTCGTCGGCGACGCGAAGGCCACGCTTCAGCGGCTGATCCCGATGCTGGACACCGACCGGGGCGGGCGCGAGTGGTACGACACGGTGCGTGCCAACGTGTCGCGCTGGCGTGAGGTGATGGAGCGGCGGGCCCAGCTGTCGGCCGATCCGATCAACCCCGAGTACGTGGCCCATGCGCTGGATCCGCTGCTGCCGTCCGACGCGATCGTCACCTCCGACTCCGGCTCGGCGGCGAACTGGTACGCGCGGCACCTGACCATGCGGCCCGGTATGCGCGGGTCGCTGTCCGGGACGCTGGCGACGATGGGCTGCGGAGTGCCGTACGCGATCGGCGCGAAGTTCGCGCACCCGGACCGGCCGGTGATCGCGCTGGTCGGGGACGGCGCCATGCAGATGAACGGTCTGGCCGAGATGATCACCGCGGCGAAGTACCGCGACCTGTGGGAGGACCCGCGGCTGGTCGTCGCGGTCTGGAACAACCACGACCTCAATCAGGTCACGTGGGAGATGCGGGCCATGGAGGGCGCCCCGTCCTTCCTGCCCTCGCAGCAGCTGCCGGACGTGCAGTACGCGGCGTTCGCCCGCTCGCTGGGGCTGACCGGGGTCCGGGTGGAGAAGCCGGAGGACGTCGAGGCGGGCTGGCGGGCCGGCCTGGAGGCGGACGGGCCCGCGGTGATCGAGTTCCTCACCGACCCCGCCGTACCCCCGATCCCGCCGCACGCCACCTGGGAGCAGATGGAGGCCACGGCCGCGTCGGTCCTGAAGGGCGACGCCGACCGCGGGTCCATGGTCAAGCAGGGGTTCAAGGCGAAGATGCAGGAGTTCCTGCCGGGCCGCGAGAAGAAGTAGCGGCGGCGGCCGGCTGGGGGGCGACGACCGGTTCGTACCGGTCGGCGTCCTCCTCGGGTAGCAGCAGTTCCTCATAGCGGCCCAGTGCCAGCACCACGCCGAGCATGAGGAGCGGGATGATCACAGCGAGCAACGCCATGGCCTGTCCTTTTCCAGGGTTGTGCGCGGGGGGTGCGGGCCGGGTCTCCCTCCATCGGGAGGGCAAACCCCGTGTCGCTGTCCGGTCCTCGGGTACGCGGGTGTCCACCCCGAAGTTCTGGAGGGAGACATGCAGCGAGGCAGCGACCGGCTGAGTCGTCACCGCGACGACGAGATGAAGCACGAACTGCAGGGCCTGCTCCGGTCCGGCCACCCCACGCGCAGCGAGGAGTGGCACGACCCGGAGCCGACCGCCGAGGACGATCCGGAGATCTGGGGCGGGCCCGTCGCGCCGGCCGGGGCGTCGCTGGAGACGGTCCGGCTGGAACTGGCCCGGATCCTGGGCCGCAGCTCCTTCCCGGCCACGTCCGTGGAACTGGCACACACCCTGCGCCGCAAGAACGCTCCCGACACCCTCGTCGAGGCGGTGGAGCGGCTGCCGCGCAAGGAGTCCTACGCCACCGTGCAGGAACTGGCGCGCACGCTGACCCGGAGGGAGGGCGCCTAGTGGCGGCCGACTTCGTGAAGGACGTCATGACCCCGGGCGTCGTCGCCGTACGCCCGGACGCCTCGCTCGTCGAGGCGGCGCAGCTGATGCGCACGCAGGACATCGGCGACGTCCTGGTGGCCGACGGACAGCAGGTCGTCGGCATGCTCACCGACCGGGACATCACGGTGCGTGCCGTCGCCGACGGCGCGGATCCGCTGACGGTGAGCGCACAGATGGTGTGCACGCCGGATCCGGTGGTGGTCGCCCCGGACGACCCGGTGTCGACGGCGGTGGCGCTGATGCGCGAGCACGCCGTACGGCGTCTGCCGGTCGTCGAGGACGGGCTGCCGGTCGGGATGGTGAGCCTCGGGGACCTCGCCGAGGCCGAGGACCCGGACTCGGCGCTCGCCGACATCAGCCGGGCCCTGCCCGACGACGCGCGGGGCGCCGACGGGCGGGACACCCTGTGAGCCCGGGCCGCGACCGGGCTGCGAAGATCGCGGCCTCGGGCACCGTCGTGGACGTCGGAGAGGCGACCACGCGCTACCTGCTGTACGGGCTGCTGCCCGGCTGGTTCGTGCCCGGTCTCGCCGACTGGGTCATGCACCGGCGTACCCGCATCGAGGACACCGCGGGGACCAAGGAGTCCCTCATCCACTCACTGATGATGGCCGAGGTCGGCCTCCCGATCGCACTGACCCTGCGCTACAGGGTCAACCCGCTGCTGCTGAGCGTGCAGCTCGGCGGGGCCGCCGTGCACGAGGCGACCGCACTGTGGGACGTGCGCACAGCCGTCCACAGCGACCGCGAGGTCAAGCCGGTCGAGCAGCACATCCACAGCTTCCTGGAGTCGCTGCCGTTCGGCGCGCTGGCCTCCCTGATGTGTCTGCACGCCGACCAGGTCAGGTCACTGCTGCGGGGCGGCCGGGGCGACCCGGACGCCTGGCGTCTGTTACCGCGCCGGCCGCAGCTGTCGCCCGGCTATCTCGCGGGCATCACCGCCGCTATCGGCGTCTTCGTGCTCCTGCCGTACGGCGAGGAGCTGCTGCGCTGCCGGCGCGCGGCCCGGTCGAGGAAGAAGCGCGCGGGGGGCGACGAGGCCAAGTGGCGTGCCCCGCGCACCAAGAAGCGTTCCGAGAAAGGTCGTTGAACCATCATGCGCATCGCGTTTCTGACCGCACCCGAAGGCGTGGAGCAGATCGAACTCACCGACCCGTGGCAGGCCGCGAAGGACGCGGGCCACGAACCCGTGCTCGTGTCGACGAAGTCCGGCGAGATCCAGGCGTTCAACCACCTCGACAAGGCGGACACGTTCCCCGTGGACGAGGTCGTGGGCGAGGTATCGGCCGACTCCTTCGGCGGGCTGGTCCTGCCGGGCGGGGTCGCCAACCCGGACTTCCTGCGGATGGACGAGAAGGCCGTGGCCTTCGTACGGGACTTCTTCGAGCAGGGCCGTCCGGTGGCCGCGATCTGCCACGCCCCGTGGACCCTGGTGGAGGCGGACGTCGTCCGCGGCCGGGTGCTGACCTCCTGGCCGAGCCTGCGGACCGACCTCCGCAACGCGGGCGGCACCTGGGTGGACGAGCAGGTGAAGATCTGCGACCACGGCACCAACAAGCTGGTCACCAGCCGCAAACCGGACGACCTGAAGGCGTTCTGCGAGGCCTACCTCGACGTGTTCGCCCAGGAGGCCGCCTGATGACAGCCCCCGACGACCGCAAGCAGGACCAGCGCGAGGCGTTCCGCTCGGACGACCCGGCCGCCGGTCCGCTCACCACCGACCAGGGGGTGGAGGTCGACCACACCGACGACTCGCTGACGGCGGGCGACCGCGGGCCGACCCTGATGGAGGACTTCCACTTCCGGGAGAAGCTCACCCACTTCGACCACGAGCGGATCCCGGAACGGGTGGTGCACGCGCGGGGCGCGGGCGCGTACGGCTACTTCGAACCGTACGAGTCCTGCGCGGAGTTCACCCGCGCGGGCTTCCTGCAGGACCCTGCGGTGAAGACGCCGGTGTTCGTGCGGTTCTCCACCGTGCAGGGGCCGAAGGGCTCGGCGGACACCGTGCGGGACGTGCGCGGGTTCGCCACCAAGTTCTATACCTCGGAGGGCAATTACGACCTGGTCGGGAACAACTTCCCGGTCTTCTTCATCCAGGACGGCATCAAGTTCCCCGACTTCGTGCACGCGCTCAAGCCCGAGCCGCACAACGACATGCCGACGGGCGCGTCCGCGCACGACACCCTGTGGGACTTCGTGTCCCTTCAGCCGGAGACGCTGCACGCGATCATGTGGCTGATGTCGGACCGGGCGATCCCGCGCAGCTACCGCATGATGCAGGGCTTCGGCGTGCACACCTTCCGGTTCGTGAACGCCGAGGGACGCGGCACGTTCGTCAAGTTCCACTGGAAGCCGCGGCTCGGCGTGCACTCGCTGGTGTGGGACGAGGCTCAGGAGTGCCAGGGCCGCAACCCCGACTTCAACCGGGGTGATCTGTGGGACGCGATCGAGGCGGGCGAGTACCCGGAGTGGGAGCTGGGCGTCCAACTCGTCCCCGAGGAGGACGAGTTCGCCTTCGACTTCGATCTGCTCGACGCCACGAAGATCATCCCGGAGGAGCAGGTGCCGGTCCGGCCGATCGGCCGGATGGTCCTGAACCGCAACCCGGAGAACTTCTTCGCCGAGACCGAGCAGGTCGCCTTCCACACGGCCAACGTCGTCCCCGGCATCGACTTCACCAACGACCCGCTGCTCCAGGCCCGCAACTTCTCCTACCTGGACACGCAGTTGATCCGGCTGGGCGGACCCAACTTCTCCCAGCTGCCGGTGAACCGTCCGGTGGCGCCGGTACGGACCAACCAGCGCGACGGTTACCACCAGAGCGCGATCCACCGGGGCACGAACTACTTCCCGAACTCGCTGGGCGGCGGCTGCCCCGCCCACGCCGGCGCCGACGGGCACGCGTTCACGCACTACGCGGAGCGCGTGGACGGCCACAAGATCCGTCGGCGCAGCCCCAGTTTCCAGGACCACTACAGCCAGCCGGCGCTGTTCTGGAACAGCATGGCGGACTGGGAGAAGCAGCACATCGTCGAGGCCTTCCGGTTCGAGCTCGGGAAGGTCGACGCGAGGACGGTCCGGGCCCGGACGGTCGAGCAACTGGCCAAGGTGGACGGCGCCTTGGCGGCCGAGGTGGCGCGGGGCATCGGGGTGCCGGAGCCTTCGCCGGCCCCTGCGGAGACGTCCAAGCTCTCCTCCCCCGCGCTGAGCCTTGAGTCCCTGCGCGGCAACGGCTCGATCCGCACCCGGCAGATCGCGGTCCTCGTCTCCGACGGCATCGATGCCGAGCAGGTGAGCTCGGTGCGCCAGGCGCTGGCCGCGGAGGGCGCGATCGTGGAGGCGCTGGCGGCGACGGACGGCGGCATCCAGGGGACCGACGGTGAACTGCATACAGTCGACCGTGCACTGCCGACCGTAGCCTCCGTGCTGTATGACGCCGTGCTGCTGCCGGGCGGGCCGGTCGGCACCCCGCCGACGGCCGCCGACCCCGACATCGCCCGCTTCGTCCGGGACGCCTACCGGCACGGGAAGCCGGTGGGCGCCCTCGGCTCGGGCGTGGGGATCCTGTCGGCGCTGGAGCCGGAAGGGGTCAGGCTGTCCACCGAGTTCCACCGGGTCGTGACGGACCGGGGCGTGGTGACGGACACCTCGCCCGGCACCGCGAGCGAGGAGTTCACCCGGGCGTTCGTGGCGGCGATCGCCGCGCACCGGTACTGGGACCGGCCGCCGACGCGCCACTGACCGGAGACGGGCCAGACGCCCCTGGAAGATCGCCCTGGAAGATCGGAAGATCGGGAGACGCTCAGGAGCGGGGAGTCGCCGACTCCCCGCTGCCGCGTTCCCGGGCTCCTTCACGGGTGCGGCCCGCGGCGACCGGGCGGTTCGGATTGCGGCGCAGGAATTCGCCCTCGAGCTGCGCCATGCGGTCGTTGTGGGCCCGCAGCGCGTCGTTCGAGGCGTACAGCAGTGTGTCGTGGCGCGTGCGGTGGATGGTCTCCAGCTCCTTCATGAGCTGCTGGTCGTCCAGCCGGGCGGCGTCGACTCCGGTCATGGTCATGTCCCGCTCGTCGTGTTCGTTCATGCCCTCCGGGTACCCGCGCGGTGAGCACTACCCCCAAGCGGCACCCGGGAGGGAGCCATGGATCTCGCGTTTCTGCATCCACTCTACGAACATCCGGGGCCCTGGGCCTCCGTGTACGTCGACACCTCCCGGCACACGGAGGACACGCCCCATGAACGGCACCTGGCCGCGATCGCGGTGTCCCGGGAGCTGGCCGGGCAGGGCGCCGACGAGGAGACGTGCCGGGCCGTGCGGGAGGCGCTGGACGAGCTCCAGCACTCCTCCGAACCGCACGGGCGGGCCGTGTTCGCACGGGCCGGCGAGGTCGTACTCGATCCGCCGCTGACAAGGGCTCCGGACGGCAACAGCGCCTACTGGGCGCCGCTGCCGCACACCGCGCCGCTGCTGGAGCTGGCCGGTGAGGACACCGTGTGCATCGTCGGGTACGTCGACCGCAAGGGCGCCGACTTCGAGCTGCGCAGCGCGTTCGGACCGCAGGATGCCGGTTCGGTCGTCGGTCGACAGTATCCAATCCACCGTACGCGGTCGACCGACTGGTCGGAGCGGCACTTCCAGCTGCGGGTGGAGAACACCTGGGAACACAACGCGGCCGAGATCGCGGACGCGCTCGCGGTCTGCCAGGAGGAGACCCAGGCCGACCTGCTGATCCTGGTCGGTGACGACCGGGAGCGGCGGACCGTGCACGACCGGCTGCCCAAGCGGCTGCACGACCGGGTCGTGGAGGCGCCGCACGGCACCGGCAGCAGGCTGCTCCAGGAGGACGTGGAGCAGGCACGCGCCGCGCATGTACGCCAGCGGGCGGAGCGCGAGCTGGAACGGTTCCTCGCGGCCCGCGAGCCGGGCGACGACGGGCGTGCCGGGGCGGTCGAGGGCGTCCCGGCGCTGGTCGAGGCGGCGCGCGAGCACCGTATCGACGAACTGCTGATCCGGCCGGACGGCCCCGACGCGCACCGCGAGGTGTGGATCGGCGAGGATCCCGACCAGCTGGCGGTGCGCCGCACGGATCTGAAGATCCTCGGCGAGCAGCACTCCTGGCCGGCCCGGGCGGACGACGCGCTGATCCGGTCGGCGGTCGCGACGGGCGCCCCGGCGATCTCGGTGACACCGGCGGCTCCGGCGGCCGACCACGAGGTTCCGGTGGGCGGTCTGGGGGCGCTGCTGCGCTGGAAGTGATCCCCCTCAGCGGCGCTCGGCGCCTGCCGGGCCCGGTGACCTCTGGTTACCGGGCCCGCTCCACGCGGCGCTCGTCCCACACCGGCTCCGTCGTCTCCCGTACCCGGCCGTCGCTGCCGAAGACCAGGTAGCGGTCGAAGGAGCGGGCGAACCAGCGGTCGTGGGTGACCGCGAGCACCGTGCCGTCGAAGGCTTCCAGGCCTTCCTGGAGGGCTTCGGCGGATTCCAGGTCGAGGTTGTCGGTCGGCTCGTCGAGGAGCAGGGCGGTGACGCCCTGGAGTTCCAGCAGGAGGATCTGGAAGCGGGCCTGCTGGCCGCCGGAGAGCCGTTCGAAGCTCTGCTCGGCCTGGCCGGTGAGCTCGTAGCGGCGCAGCCGGGACATGGCGGCGCCGCGGTCCTGGGCGTGTTCCTTCCACAGGATGTCCAGGAGCGTGCGGCCCTCCAGTTCGAGGTGAGCGTGTGTCTGGGCGAAGTGTCCGGGCACCACGCGTGCCCCGAGCTTCCACTCCCCCGTGTGCGCCACGGTGTCGCCGGCCAGCAGGCGCAGGAAGTGCGACTTGCCGGAGCCGTTGGAGCCGAGGACGGCGACGCGTTCGCCGTAGAAGACCTCCAGGTCGAAGGGTTTCATCAGGCCGGTGAGTTCAAGTCCCTTGCAGGTGACGGCCCGTACGCCGGTACGGCCGCCCTTCAGGCGCATCCTGATGTCCTGCTCGCGCGGCGGCTCCGGCGGCGGCCCGGCCTCCTCGAACTTGCGCAGCCGGGTCTGAGCGGCGCGGTAGCGGGACGCCATGTCGGGGCTGTTCTCGGCGGCTTGACGGAGCGTCAGGACCAGCTTCTTCAGCTGGGCGTGCTTCTCGTCCCAGCGTTTGCGCAGTTCCTCGAAGCGGGCGAAGCGGGCGCGCCGGGCCTCGTGGTACGTGGCGAAGCCACCGCCGTGCACCCAGGCGTCGGCACCGGCGGGAGAAGGCTCCACCGACACGATCTTCTCGGCGGCGCGGGCGAGGAGTTCGCGGTCGTGGGAGACGAACAGGACCGTCTTGCGGGTCTCCTTCAGCCGCTCCTCCAGCCAGCGCTTGCCGGGCACGTCGAGGTAGTTGTCGGGCTCGTCCAGGAGCAGCACCTCGTCGGTGCCGCGCAGCAGCGCCTCCAGGACCAGCCGCTTCTGCTCGCCGCCGGAGAGGGTGCGTACCTCCCGGAACTGCGCCTTCTCGTAGGGCACGCCGAGCGCGGCCATGGTGCACATGTCCCACAGCGTCTCGGACTCGTAGCCGCGCGCCTCGGCCCAGTCCGAGAGGGCCTGCGCGTACTGGAGCTGGGCGGCCTCGTCGTCGACGGTCATGATCGCGTGTTCGGCCTTGTCGACGGCCCGCGCGACCTCGCGGATGCGGGGCGAGGCGACCGACACGAGCAGGTCCCGTACGGTCGTCTCGTCCCGTACGGACCCCACGAACTGGCGCATCACCCCGAGGCCGCCGCTCACGGTGACGGTCCCGCCGTGCGGTTTGAGCTCGCCGGAGATCAGTCGGAGCAGGGTGGTCTTGCCGGCGCCGTTGGGGCCGACCAGGGCCACGACGGCCCCTTCGCCCACCCGGAAGGAGACGTCGCCGAGCAGCGCCCTCCCGTCGGGGAGGTAGTACTCGAGGTGTGCGGCTTCCAGATGTCCCATGAGGCCGCATTGTGCGGGCCGCCGGCGAGCCCGGGCAAACCGTTATGCGTTCAGTCCGCGTCGACGGGCCGTCCCGTGGGGCCGCCCTCGCCCGCGGGGACGACCGTCGCACCCGCCCACGACAGGGCCTTCCAGCCGTCGGACGGCGATCCCTCCAGGATCACGACACCGGTGTTGTCCAGGGGGCGGGCGGCGGCGAAGGCCACGTCGACGTTGTCCGCGCGGGCCGCCGTCCACATCCGGATGGCCGCGCCGTGGCTGACCATGGCCACGGTCGAGGCGCCGCTCGCGGCGGCCTCGGCGACCACCGCGTCGTACCGCGCCAGCGCCTCGGCTCCGCTCCCCCCGCCCGGCATGCGCAGGGCCGTGTCACCGGCCGACCAGGCGAACACCGTCTCCATGTACCTCATGCCGGGCTCGGAGTCTCCCGGCAGCATCTCCAGGTCTCCCGCGGACAGCTCCCGGATGCCGTCCCGGACCCGCACGTCGAGGCCGCGGGCGGCGGCCAGGGGGGCGGCGGTGAGCTGGGTGCGGACGAGGGTGGAGGCGTACAGGGCCTCGATGTCCTCGTCCGCGAGGGCCTCGGGCAGGGCGGCGGCCTGGCGCTCGCCGAGCTCGGTGAGGCCGGGGCCCGGGACGGCGGTGTCCAGCAGGAACCGCACGTTGGTGGGGGTCTGGCCGTGGCGGATGAGCAGCAGACGCATGAGGGGTCCTCCAGGACGGCCCGCCGGACAAGAAACGGCCGCTTCAGGGTATCCGGGAGGGCATGAGCCCAGACGTCGACCTCACCGTCCCGAAGCCCGGCCACCATGTGCTGCGCGACCGGCTGCTGGACCTGGACTGCCGGCTGTTCGAGTTCGCCGCCGGGCAGCACTGGCCCGCCGCCGAACCGGTCCTGCCGCGGCTGAGCCGGAGCGCGAACCACGGAGTGCTGTGGTTCGCGACCGCGGCCGCGCTGGCCGCGAGCCGCACCCCCCGAGCCCGCCGGGCGGCGGCGCGGGGCCTCGCCTCGCTGAGCCTGGCCTCCTTGGCCATCAACACCTTCGGCAAGCGCTCGGTGCGTCGCCCGCGGCCCGTCCTGGACCCGGTTCCGCTGGTGCGGCAGCTGAAGCGGCAGCCGATCACCACGTCGTTCCCGTCCGGTCATTCGGCGTCGGCGGCCGCGTTCGCGGCCGGGGTCGCCCTGGAGTCGCCCTCCTGGGGCGCGGTGGTGGCGCCGGTCGCCTTCTCGGTGGCCATGTCCCGCGTCTACACCGGCGTGCACTTCCCGAGCGACGTACTGGCGGGCGCGACGCTGGGCGTGGGCGCCGCCTTCGCCGTACGGGCTCTGGTGCCGACCCGCGCCCAGTCGCTGCCGCCGGCCCGGCCCCGCGCGGACGTTCCCGCGCTGCCGGACGGCGAGGGCCTGGTGGTCGTCGTCAACACCGCCTCGGGCACCGCCGACCGGGCCCGCGCCCTGCAGGACGCCCTGCCCGCGGCCGAGGTCGTCGAGTGCGAACCGGCCGATGTTCCGGCCGAGTTGGAGAAGGCGGCGGCCCGCGCCCGAGTCCTCGGCGTGTGCGGCGGCGACGGCACGGCCAACGCCGCCGCCGGGATCGCCCTGCGCCACGGCCTGCCCCTCGCGGTGCTGCCCGGCGGCACGCTGAACCACTTCGCCCACGACCTCGGCGTCGAAGGCGTCCGCGATCTGGGCCGGGCCGTCCGGGACGGCGAGGGCGTGCGGGTGGACGTGGGCCGCTTCACCTGCGGGGAACGGCAGGGCATCTTCCTCAACACGTGCAGCCTGGGCGTGTATCCGGAGCTGGTGCGCGAGCGGGAGCGCTGGTCGTCCCGGATCGGCGGCTGGCCGGCCGGAGTGCTCGCGGCGCTGCGCGTGAGCCGCACCGACCAGCACCCGCTGGAGGCCGGCTTCCGCGGCGAGGCGCGGCCGCTGTGGCTGCTGTTCGCCGGCAACGGCACCTACCACCGGATGGGCCTGACACCCGGCCGCCGCCGTGACCTCGCGGACGGGCGGCTCGACGTACGGGTCGTGCACGGCGGGCGGCGGCCCGCGCTGCGGCTGCTCGCGGCCGCCGTCGCCGGGCCGCTGACCCGCTCCCCCGCCCACGCGGCGGTCCAGGTGGGCCGGCTGCACCTGTCCGGGGTGGCCCCCGGCACGCTCCTCGCCTACGACGGTGAAGTCACCGAGGTGGCGGGCGAGGTGACGCTGGAGAAACTGCCCCTGGCGCTCACGGTGTACCGGCCGCTGTCCGGGAGCTGATGGCACGTCAGTCCAGATGGCAAAACGCGGGTCTCATCATTCGACATGCGCGCGTACGGTGAGGCGTACCCGAGGAGACGCCGAACAGGGAGCCGCACCCATGTCGAAGTCGCAGGAGACCGCCGTCTACACGCACGGCCATCACGAGTCCGTGCTGCGCTCCCACACCTGGCGCACGGCCGCCAACTCGGCGGCGTACCTGGTCGGTTCGCTCAAGCCCCACATGAAGATTCTGGACATCGGCTGCGGGCCCGGCACGATCACCGCCGACCTGGCCGCCCTGGTCCCGGACGGGCACGTCACCGGCGTCGACCACGCGCCGGGCATCCTGGACCAGGCCCGGGCCACCGCCGCCGAACGCGGCCTGGGCAACGTCGACTTCGCGGTCGCGGACGTGCACGCCCTGGACTTCCCGGACGACACGTTCTGCGTGGTCCACGCCCACCAGGTGCTGCAACACGTCGGCGATCCGGTGCAGGCGCTGCGCGAGATGCGGCGGGTCACCGCGCCGGGCGGTCTCATCGCCGTACGGGACTCGGACTACGCGGCGATGACCTGGTATCCCGAGTCGCCGGGCATGGACGACTGGCTGGACCTGTACCGGCGGGTGGCCCGCGCCAACGGCGGCGAGCCGGACGCCGGCTGAAGTCCTGGGCGCTGAAGGCGGGCCTGACGGACATCACGGCGACCACCGGTACCTGGACCTTCACCACCGCCGAGGAGCGCGCCTGGTGGAGCGGCCTGTGGGCGGACCGCACCCTGGCCTCGGCGTACGCCGAGCGGGCCACGGAGGGCGGGCACGCGACGGACGAACAACTGCGCTCCGTGTCGGCGGCCTGGCGGGAATGGGGGCGGCAGGAGGACGGCTGGTTCAGCGTGCTGCACGGAGAAATTCTGTGCCGAAAGGAAGCCTGAATCACCGTTTCCGGGAAACCCGGAATGCAGGAGGTTCACACTATGGTTCCCATCCTGCTGGTACTGCTTCTGGTACTGATCCTTTTCGGTGCCGGGTTCGCGGTAAAGATTCTCTGGTGGATTGCGCTGGCTGTTCTGGTGCTATGGCTTCTGGGCTTCCTGATGCGGAGTACGACCGCGGGTGGAGGCAGGGGCCGCTGGTACAGGTGGTGAATTGACCCCGGGGTTCATTCCCGGGGCCCGGGATTAATTCCCGGGGAAGCAACCGGGATTCATTCCCGGGGAAGCAGAGGTCCGAGCGGCCCGAGGTCCAGATTGAGGTCCTCGGGCCGCAGTCCGTACCGCTCGCGCAGTTCGGTCATGCGGTCGTCGAGCAGCATCAGGGTGAGCCCGATGCGCTCCTCCTGCTCCTCGCTGAGGTCGCCTTCGTCGAAGCGGCGCAGCGCCTGGCGTTCCATGAGCTGGCGCAGCAGTTCCACCACGGTCAGGACGAGTTTCACCAGGTCCCGCTCGACGGTGTCGGGGTCGAGGTCCATCCGGTTGTGCCGCCCGGCGGTCCGGTGGTGGCGCTCGGTCACGTCGGGTCGCTCGGTCCGGTCGGTCCGGTCGGGTCGCTCGGTCATGACGACTCCCAGGGGGACGGCACCTGTTCGTTCACCGAGCTGATCAGCGCGTTCAGGTCGATGCGGACGAGGTCGACGTCCGCGATGCGCAGGGTGATGTCGCCGGTGATGACGACCCCGCCGGCGAGCAGCCGGTCGAGCAGGTCCACCAGCGCGATCTCACGGCGCTCGATCACCGTCACCGGTCCCCCTCCCCCGTGAACTCCGTCGCGAAGGAATAGGCGGCCCAGGGGCCGGTGAGTTCCACGCGCATTCCCGGTACCTCGCCCTTCGTACGGTCCACCAGTTCCACGAATTCCTCGGAATGGGCGCGCGACACGAGATAGGCCGCGTTGAGCACGTTCCGCCCCGCCACTCCGGAAAGTGCGGGGTTCTGCGGGGCGTGCAGGCGGGAATCCTCGGCATAAGCGGAAAGCCTTTCGTGCAGCCGGTTCGCGAACTGTTCCGCCTGCTGCCACCTGTCCTCGTGCGCCCGCACACTCTGGCGTCGCTGACGCAGATAGTCCCGTCCCGAGGCCGCCTTTTGACCGGGCCGGCCGTCGCCCGAGGCCGCCGGTTCCGCTTCCGGTTCCGGCTCGGTGTACACCTTGACGCCCCATTCGACCCGGCCCTCCAGCCGGTCGAGGGTGCGCCGGAAGTCGTCCTCGCGTTCCTCGATCATCGTCCGCACGCCGCTGTCGTCACGGAAGACGGTGCCGAGCCGCAGCGGCAGCGGGGTGGTGACGACGGTGAGGGCGTCGATCACGCCCTGGTGGGCGCGCGCGGTCGCGGTGAGCCAGTCCAGGTCCTCCAGATGCTCGCGGAGCGGCTTCTCGGCGAAGTCCCGCTCCGGCACATGGCTGACGACCGCGATCAGGCCGTGGTGGTTGAGCAGTCTGGGCGGGTCGCCGGCCACGCCCGTCAGCTGGGACTGCAGGGGCGCGCCGAGCGGACGGCAGACGGCGTAGACGTAGCGCAGTCCGCTCATGACGCCTCTTCCTCCCGAGTGCGGTAGGGCTCCAGTTGGGCCAGCCGCTCGCGCAACTCGGCGTTCTCCCGGGCGAGTTCCTTGCGGCGGGCGCCGGAGGACAACGCCGGGTCGTCCTCCCACCAGTCGATGCCCATCTCCTTGGCCTTGTCGACGGAGGCGACGATGAGGCGCAGCTTGATCGTGAGGAGCTCGATGTCGAGCAGGTTGATGCGGATGTCCCCCGCGATGACGATGCCCTTGTCGAGGACGCGTTCCAGGATGTCGGCAAGGTTGGCGCCGCTGCTGTGGCCGTAGGGTTCGGGCAGCCGACTGGGCGTGGTCATCGTCGGCTCCCGCCGTCCGCGTACTCGTACTCGTCCTCGTCCTCTTCCTCTTCAGCGGCCTCGACCTCGGGCACCTCGCCCTCCTCCGGCTCCTCCTCGTCGTACTCGCCGGTCTCCTCCTCGTCCTCTTCAGGCTGCTCCTCGGCGTACGGGCCTTCTTCCTCGTCCTCGTACGCTTCCTCGCCCTCCTCCTCGGCCGACTCTTCTTCCTCCTCCTCGGCCACGGCGTCGTCGTGGCTCCTGACGACCTCGCCGTCGCGGATCTCGCCGCGCCAGCCGTCGTCCGCCTCGCCCTTGAGGGCGATGTGGCGGGCGAAGTTCTTCAGGTCGAGCCGGGCCCGGCGGCCCTGGGCGCGCCAGAGGTTGCCGGTCTTCTCGAACAGGCCCTTGGGGTAGTACTCGATGACCAGCAGGACGCGGGTGAGGTTGTCGGCGAGCCGGTGGAAGGAGACGACGCCCTTCGTGGTGCCCTTGGCGCCCTCCGAGGTCCAGGAGATCCGGTCGTCGGCCAGCTGCTCAGTGGTGTGGGCCTTCCAGCTGCGGTTGGACCAGAAGACCTTCAGCTGCCAGTCGGAATGGGTGTCGTCGGCGCGGCTCGCGCTCTTGACGCCCTTCGCGAAGGTACTGAAGTCCTGGTACTGGGTCCACTGGTCGTAGGCGGTGCGCAGCGGCACGCCGACGTCGATGAACTCGATGATGACGGTCGGCTTCTTGCCGCCTCCGCCCTTCTTGCCCTTGCCCTTGCCGCCGCCGAGGTTCTTGAACGCGCCGACCACGCTGTCCTTGGCGCGCGTGGCGCCGAGCTCCAGCGCGGACCGCACCGGGCCCTTGCCCTCGGCGAGCTTGCGGCCGCCGTCGAGGGCGAGCTTGGCGAAGCCCGGACTCCTGCCCTCGGCGATGTCGTTCAGCTTGACCGTGGTCTCGCCGAGCTTGCGGCCGAAGTCCATCAGCAGGCGCTGGGTCTGGGCGGCGAGGTACTCCTGCACCTCCGCCTTGAGCCGGTCTGCGGCCTCGCTCTTGGCGACGTCGGTGAGCGGGTTCTTCGTCGCCTGGTCCTTCGCCTTGTCGGTGACGCCCCGCGCGGCTCCGAGGGTCTCGGTCATCGCTCAGCGCCTCCCTTCGGCAGGCGGGCCCGGGCGCCGCGGGCGGCGCTCCTGGCCGAGGTGGTCTTCTTGACGGCTGTGGCGGCCGTCTTCTTGGCCGCGGTCTTCTTCCCGTCCGTCTTCTTCGCCGTGGCCTTCTTGGCGGGCGCCTTCTCGGACGCCTGCTTCTTGGCCGTCTCCTTCGCCGGTGACTTCTTGGCCGACTTCTTCACCGCCGGCTTATGGCGCGGCTCGGCGTCCTCGTCGGCATCTTCGGCCTCTTCGGCCTCGTCCGACTCATCTGCCTCTTGCGCCTCGTCTGCCTTGTCTGCCTTGTCTGCCTCTTCTGCCTCTTCTGCCTCCGGCTCCTCGTACTCCTCCTCCGGCTCCTCGTCCTCCTCGCGCTCGTCCGAGTGCCCGAGGCCCGACGCGTCCGGCACCACGCCCGCGAGCTGGTCGCGGACCTGGGCGGTACGGCCGTGCAGGCGGTCGGCGATCGCGTCGATCTGCCGTTCCACCATGGCGCCGGAGGCCGCCTTGCCGACGCCGCGCATGTCCTCGCGCAGCTGGTCCCCGATCTCCTTGAACTGCGGGTTGTTCCGCAGCTGCTGGGAGGCCAGGTCCGCGAGGGCCCGCGGGCTCAGATGCATCCGCTTGCCGGCCACGAGGGTGCCGACCGCGAACGCCAGTTTCATCTTCTTGGTACGCCCGAGGACGTATCCGGCCCCTACCGCGAGGCCCATTCCCACTCGGTTCACCATGCCGTCCCCTCGCCAGTCCCCGCGCCGCCGCCCAGGCCGATCTCCAGCCGGTCGAGGAGCTCGTCCTCAAGGCGGTCGAACTCCTCCTCGTCGATCTCGCCCGCCTCGAGACGCTCTTCGAGCTGGGCGAGTTCGGCCCGGACGGTGGCCGGGTCGTAGTAAAGGCGCTCCGCTTCGTTCAGCACCTGTCTGATCACCCAGCCGCTGCCGCGCACGGGTGCGAGCGGCAGCAGCAACACCTCTGAGATGAGTCCCACGGTCGCCTCACTCCTCCGCGCGGTCCGCGCCCAGCGTGGTGCCCGCGGGCTCGGCCGGGCCGGGCTCCACGAAGCTGTACGGCGGCAGCGGGCCGTTGACGCGCAGTTCCAGGTGTGGATGGCCCGTACGGACCTGTTCCACCGCGGCCAGGAAGGACGCGGCCTCGTCGCGCTCCACCAGGAACGAGATGTTGGCGAGCCAGCCGGAGGACTCGGGGCCCACGCTCACCGCCTCGGCGGCCGGTTCCAGGGTGTGCTGCACGTCGGTCGCGTCCTCGGCCTCGCGGGCCTTGACCGCGGCCACCACCATCTCGCCGAGGTGGAGCCGCTGCTCGTAGCTGCCGCCGCCTGACTGCCGGTTGGCCTCGGTCAGGGCGCGGATCTCCGGGTTCTCGGCCATCACCCGGTGCAGCACGGCCTCCTCGTTGTGGATGGCCTTGACGTTGTACTCGACCCTGCCGTCCAGGGTGCGCAGGCGTTCCTTGTAGTGGTCGGCGCGCTCGGCGAGGACCCCGGTGACGGTGCCGTCGTCGGAGGCGACGCTGCCGAACCGCATGGGCAGGACGCAGCCGGCCGCGCCGGACTCGCTCAGGACGTTCTGGTGGGCGAGCAGGTCCCTGCGCTTGGGGCGCAGGCCTTCGGGAGCTTCGCTGACGATCGCCGCCAGTTCGCCCTCCTTGAGGATGCGCACGGGATGCGGCGGGTCGCCGACGCCTCCCATGCCGTCGGGCAGCGAAGGATGGGACGCGGCCGTGATTCCGTAGACGTACGTGCTCACTCCTCTTCCTCCTTCCTGCGCGATGCCGTCGACTTGCGGGCACGCGGCCTGGACTCGGTCTGGCCCTGGCCCTCCTCACGGGCCTGCTTGAAGGCGCCGGAAACGGTCTCGGCGGCACCGGACAGCGCTCCCTTGGACTTGCCGCGGGCGCCGGACTCGGTGATCTCGCCGACCAGGTCGGGCAGGCCGGGGGCCTTGCGCGGCCCGGCCTCCAGGTCGAGGCGGTTGCACGCCTCGGCGAAGCGCAGATACGTGTCGACGCTGGCCACGACGACCCGTATGTCGATCTTCAGGATCTCGATGCCGACCAGGGAGACCCGTACGAACGCGTCGATGACGAGACCCCTGTCGAGGACGAGCTCCAGAACGTCGTAGAGACCACTGCTGCCGCCTCCGCCGCCGCTCTGCTGGGTCGGAACAACGGTCATGCCGACCGCGCCTCCTTGTCTGTGGACTGGTAAACGGTTGGTGGGGTGGGCGGCCTAGCGGCCGCCCGGCCTGTGCGAGTCCGCCCGCCCGCGTTCGTAGCGGCGAACGCGCCGGTAGCCGGTGAGCTCGCCCTGCGGGTCGAGGTCGACCTGGTAGCTCGCCATCAGGCTCATCGTGTCGGGCACGCGGGAGAGTTCGAGAACCTCGATCTCCAGCGACCAGCCCTCCTCCGACTGCTCGAAGGAGGAGACGTTCTCGGCAGCCATGCCGGTCAGCTCCGCCAGCTGGGCGCGCGCACGGCGCAGCACCTCCATGGGGTTCGGCCGGTCCTCCGCCACGTTGCGCTCCGTGTCCTTTTCTTCGCCTTTGCGGGAATCCTGTGAATTCTGTGATTCCGGTGAGTTCTTTGTGTTCGACATGGCCACCTCTAACTCCGGGTGGCCGCTCACCCGTTGGCCAAACCTTCACACGGGCATGCGACCGGGAGCAGGCGCGTCATGCCTGCTCAGAGGCTGTACGTGCATTACCCACGCAAGGCGTTGAGGCGACGCCTGGCCGGGCCGAGCGACCTCCCTCTGCTCATCACACCGGCCCAGGGATCGGTGCGGGCCTGGTCGACGGCGTCGGCAACGGTCCATCGGCGGGCGTCGAGGCCCGGGTCGTCCAGCTGGCTCCAGGCCAGCGGCGTCGCCACGGGGGCGCCCGGCTTGGCGCGGACGGTGAAGGGCACGACCGCGGTCTGCGCGTAGGCGTTGCGCTGCACGTCGAGGTAGAGCCGCTCGCCGCGCTCCTTCTTGCGGGCGGCGGTGGTCAGCCGGTCGGGGTGGCCGGCGACGAGGGTGTCGGCGACGTCCCGGGCGAAGGTGCGCACCTCGTCGAAGTCGTGGTGCCCGTCGACCGGTACGACCACGTGCAGTCCGCGCGAGCCGGTGGTCATCAGCGCCGGGGGCAGTTTCAGCTCGTCGAGCAGCTCCCCCAGCAGTACGGCCGCCTCGCGCACCGCCGCGAAGTCCACGGTGTCTCCGGACGGGTCGAGGTCGAAGACCATCCGGTCGGGCCGGTCGACCCGTCCGACGCGGGACAGCCAGCGGTGCAGGGTGAGGGCGGCCTGGTCGGCGAGGTAGAGCAGGGTGGCGGTGTCGTCGCACACGGTGTGGCAGACGGTGCCGCCCTCCTTGGCCAGCTCGACCCGGGTGATCCACTCCGGGTAGTTCTCCGGGGTGTTCTTCTGCATGAACCGGGGGCCGTCGATGCCGTCCGGGTGCCGCTCCAGCATCAGCGGGCGGCCGCGCAGATGCGGCAGCATGAAGGGGGCGACGGACCGGTAGTAGTCGACCAGGTCACCCTTGGTGTACTCCTTCGCGCCGCCGTCCCCGGGGAAGAGCACCTTGTCCGGGCGGTGCACCTCCACGGTGCGGCGGCCCGCCCGGACGGTTCGTGATCCGTCGCCGCTCACCGCACGACCGCCTCCTCCACCAGCAGCTTCCCGGCCGCCGCGATCGACTCGGCGTCGATGCCGGCGGCGTGCAGCTGCTCGTCGGGGGAGCCCGAGCCGGGCATCGTACGGACGGCGAGGCGCACCAGGCGCGGCACGGGCCGCCCGTCGACGAAGGCGTCGAGCACGGCGTCGCCGAGGCCGCCCTCCTCGTGGTGGTCCTCCACGGTCACCAGGCAGCCGGTCTCCTCGGCGGCCTGCCGCAGGGTGAGCCGGTCGACGGGCTTGACCGAGTACAGGTCGATCACCCGCACCCGGATGCCCTCGCCCTCCAGCGCGTCGGCGGCGGCCAGCGCCTCGGGCACGGTGACGCCCGCCGCGACGATCGTCATCCGGTCCTGACCGGAGGAGCGCAGCACCTTGCTGCCGCCGATCGGGAACTCCTCGTCGGGCCCGTAGATCACCGGGCTCTCGCCGCGCGAGGTGCGCAGATAGCGGATGCCCTCCAGGCCCGCCATCTCGGCGACGAGATGCGCGGTCTGGTTGGCGTCGCAGGGGTACAGCACGGTCGAGCCGTGCACCGCCCGCATCATCGCCAGGTCCTCCAGGCCCATCTGACTGGGCCCGTCCTGCCCGATCGCGACACCGGCGTGCGAGCCGACGAGGTTGATGCCGGAGCCGCTGATCGACGCCATGCGGACGAAGTCGTACGCGCGGGTCAGGAAGGCGGCGAAGGTGGAGGCGTACGGCACCCAGCCGCGGGCCGCGAGTCCGACGGCCGCGGCGACCATCTGCTGCTCGGCGATGTAGCACTCGAAGTAGCGGTCGGGGTGTTCCTTGGCGAAGAACTCCGCGCGGGTGGAGTCGCCGACCTCGCCGTCGAGGGCGACGACGTCGCCGCGTCCGGTGCCGAGGGCCGCGAGGGCCTGCCCGAAGGCGTTGCGGGTGGCGACCTCCTCGCCCTTCTCGAAACGCGGCAGTTCCAGGTGCCCGGTGCGTACGGCGTGCAGCATGCGGGCGGCCGGCGGCTCGTGCACCTCGACGCGGATGTCCCGGACGCCGCCCAGCTCGGCGATCGCGTCGTCGGCGTTCTTCAGCGGCTTGCCGTGCAGACCTTCCCGGTCCTCGACGTCGGCGACGCCCTTGCCCTTGAGGGTGCGGGCGAGGATCGCGGTCGGCTGGCCCTTGGTGGAGATCGCCTCGCCGTACGCCCGGTCGACGGCGTCGACGTCATGGCCGTCCACCTCGACGGTGTGCCAGCCGAAGGCCTGGAAGCGGCGCGCGTAGGCGTCGAGGTCGTGGCCGTGCCGGGTGGGGCCGCGCTGGCCGAGCCGGTTGACGTCGACGATCGCGGTGAGGTTGTCGAGGTGCTCGTGCCCCGCGTGCTCGGCCGCCTCCCACACCGAGCCCTCGGCCAGCTCGCTGTCGCCGCACAGCACCCACACGCGGTAGCCGGTGCGGTCGAGGCGCTTGCCGGACAGCGCGATCCCCACGCCGACGGGCAGCCCTTGTCCGAGCGAGCCGGTGGCCGTCTCGACCCACGGCAGTTGCCGTGGCGTCGGATGCCCTTCGAGCCGGCTGCCGAGCTTGCGGAACGTCAGCAGTTCCTCGTCGTCGACGGCGCCGGCCGCCTTGTAGGCGGAGTACAGCAGGGGCGAGGCGTGCCCCTTGGACAGGACGAAGCGGTCGTTGCCCGGGTGGGCGGGGCGGTCGAAGTCGTAGCGGAGGTGGTGGGCGAGGAGGACGGCCATCAGGTCCGCGGCGGACATCGACGAGGTCGGGTGCCCGGAGCCCGCTGCGGCCGAGGCACGCACGCTGTCGACGCGCAACTGCTGGGCCAGTTCGACGAGTTCACGGGTGTTCATGAGTCTCCTTCGGCGGGGGTTTCGTCGGTGCGCCGGACGGGGCCGGGGGCCTTGTGGGGCTCGTCGTCGGGCCCTGGCTCGGCGGGTTCGCCGCCGGGCCGGTTCTTCGCCGGCTCACCACCGGGTTGGTTCTTCGCCGGCTCACCACCGGGCTGCTTCTTCGCCGGCTCACCACCGGGCTGCTTCTTCGCCGGCTCACCACCGGGCTGCTTCTTGGCGGGTGGTTCGGACGCCCTCTCCCCCGACTTCGTGTCCCTGGCCGTCGCCGCTCCCGGCCCGGACCGGGCACCGGCCTCCTGCCGCCGCTCCGGCCCGCCCGGCACCCGTGCCAGCTCCGGCGACGCCGTGTCGAGCGGCACGGACCAGGACCGTACGAGCCCCAACTGGACGGCCTGGCGCGGCAGTACGGAATCCAGCAGCCAGTCCGCGGCGACCCGGACCCGGTTGCCGGGCATCGCCGCGAGGTGGTAGCCGCGGGTGACCGCTCCGGCGGCCGGCCCGGACAGGGGGATGCCGAGCGGGTTGGCGGCGGCCTTCGCGCCGCCCAGATCCACCACGAACCCCAGGTCCTTGTGCCGGTAGGGACGCTTGTCCCCGACACCCAGCGAGGCGGCGACATTGCGGGCCACCGCCTTGCCGTGCCGCCAGGCGTGCTGCGCGGTCATCGGCGTGTACGTCCCGGGATTGTTCAGATCCGGTACGGCGGCGGCGTCGCCGCACGCGAACACCTCGGGGTGTCCGGGGAGTTGGAGGTAGGGGTCGACGATCAGACGGCCACGCTCCAGCGGCTGGCCGGTGCCCTCGACGAGCGGATCGGGCCGTACGCCCACGCACCACACGAGCGTCCGCGTCTCGACGAACTCCCCGTCCGTCAGCAGCACCCCGTTCGGGGTCGCCTCCTTCACGGAGGTCCCCATCCGCACCTCCACGCCCCGCTCCCGCAGCGTGCGGTCGGCGGTGCGGGACAGGTGCTCGTCCAGTTCGGGCAGGACGCGCGGCGCGACGTCCAGGAGCAGCCAGCGGGGCCGCATGCCCTCCCGCAGTGGGTGCCCCCGCACCTGCGCGTCGGTGTACAGCTGCCCGTGCGCGGCGACCTCGGTGCCGGTGTAGCCGGCGCCGACCACCACGAAGGTGCAGCGCGCGGCGCAGCTCTTCGGGTCGTCGGCCGCGGCGGCGAGCTCCACCTGCCGGGTGACGTGGTCGCGCAGGTACAGCGCCTCGGGCAGTCCGCGGAAGCCGTGCGCGTGCTCGGCGACGCCGGGGATCGGGAGCAGCTTGTTGACGCTGCCGACGGCCAGGACGAGCCGGTCGTACGGCAGGGTGCCGTCGCCGCCCTCCGGGTCGGTGTAGTGCACGGTCTGCCCGTCGAGGTCGATGCCGTCGGCCTCGCCGAGCACCAGGCGCACCCGCGGCAGGGTGCCCGACAGGGAGACGGTGACCCGGCGTGGCTCCAGGATCCCGGCGGCGACCTGGGGCAGCAGGGGCAGATACAGGAAGTAGTCGGTCGGGTTCAGCAGGGTGATGTCGGCCTTGCCGCGGGACATCCGGGACAGTTCTCGGGCCGTCCGGTATCCGGCGAAGCCGGCACCGACGATCACTATGCGGGGTCGACTCACGGTTCGCCTCCGGGGCTGTCGCGTACCTCGGGAGCCTTCCGCGTCCCCCTGGTCAGGGCACCCAAACGTCCGCCCGGTTCCGTCACGGCCCCCGCGTGCGCCCGGTTTCCGCCACGGCCGTCGGGTACCCGGGACGGCGAACCGTCCGCCCACCTCGTGGAGGCACACCCCCCATGCCCGAGTACGGCTACTTCCTCTCGTGCGAGCAGTACGGTCCCGCGGAGCTCATCGAGCAGGCGCGGATGGCCGAACAGGCCGGGTTCCAGTCGCTGTGGATCTCCGACCACTACCACCCGTGGAACGACGCGCAGGGCCAGAGCCCCTTCGTGTGGTCGGTGATCGGCGCCCTGTCCGAGGCCGTGTCCCTGCCCATCGAGACGGCGGTGACCTGCCCGACCGTGCGGATCCATCCGGCGGTGGTCGCCCAGGCCGCGGCGACCAGCGCGGTGATGACGGACGGCCGCTTCCGGCTGGGCGTCGGCACCGGCGAGGCCCTCAACGAGCACATCCTGGGCGACGCCTGGCCGCCCGCCCACGTACGGCTGGAGATGCTGGAGGAGGCCATCCAGGTCATGCGCCGACTGTTCACCGGCGAGGAGGTCAACCACCACGGCCCGCACTACACGGTGGAGAACGCCCGCCTGTACACCGTCCCCGACGAACCCGTCCCGATCGACATCTCCGGCTTCGGCCCCGCCGCGACCAAGCTGGCCTCCCGGGTGGCCGACGGCTACATCACCATCCAGCCGGACGCCGCGATGGTGGAGCAGTACCGCAAGGGCGGAGGCGGCGCCAAGCCCGTCAGCGGCGGCACCAAGGTCTGCTACGACCTCGACAAGGACGAGGCCGTACGGACCGTGCACCGGCTGTGGGCCAACGAGCAACTGCCCGGCGAACTCGGCCAGGTGCTGCCCTCGCCCAAGCACTTCGAGCAGGCGCAGCAGCTGGTCACCGAGGACATGGTCCGCCAGAACCGGGTGTGCGGCGACGACGTGGACGAGCACGTGGCGGAACTGAGGCAGTTCGCCGACGCGGGCTTCGACATGGTCTACGTCAACCAGATCGGCCCCGACACCCGCGGCTTCTTCGACTTCTACCGTACGAAGGTGCTGCCGCAGCTTCAGCAGAGCGCCTGAAGGCCCTGATCCGCGATGGAACTCCACCGACCCGTCGTGTCCGTGTACACCGTGCCGACCGACGCCCCCGAGGCCGACGGCACGCTGGCCTGGGACACCACGACCGTGGTGATCGCCGAGGTGACGGCGGGCGACGCGACCGGCACGGGCTGGACGTACGGCCCGGCGGCGGTCGGCGACTTCCTGTACGAGCGTCTCGGCCCGCTCGTCGAGGGCCGCGGCGCCCTCGACATCCCCGCCGTGCACGGCCTGATGTGCCGCTCGGTCCGCAACGCGGGCCGCCCCGGCATCGCCGCCTGCGCGATCTCGGCCCTCGACATCGCCCTGTGGGACCTCAAGGCCCGGCTGCTCGAACTCCCCCTGGCCCGGCTCCTGGGCGCCGCCCGCGAGACGGTCCCGGTGTACGGCAGCGGCGGTTTCACGACGTACCACGACACACATCTGGCCGCCCAGCTCAACGGGTGGGTGCACGGGCAGCACATCCCGCGCGTCAAGATAAAGATCGGCGAGGGCTGGGGCCGCGCGGTCACCCGCGACCTGGCCCGGGTCCGTGCGGCCCGCCATGTCATCGGCGAGGACGCCGAGTTGTACGTCGACGCCGACGGGGCCTACACCCGCAAGCAGGCCGTCCGCGTCGGGCAGGCGCTCGCCGAGCACGGCGTGGGCTGGTTCGAGGAACCGGTGTCCTCCGACGACCTGACGGGGCTGCGCCTGGTCCGGGACGCCGTGCTGTGCGACGTGACGGCCGGCGAGTACGGCTACGACCTCCCCTACTTCGCCCGGATGATCACGGCCGGTGCGGTCGACTGCCTCCAGATCGACGCGACCCTCCCCCACTGCCTCAAGGGCGTGGGGGGACCCCCACCGGCGGCCTCACCGAGTTCCTGCGCGCGGCGGCCCTGGCCCACGCCCACGGCCTGGAGGTCTCGGCCCACTGCGCCCCGCACGCGCACGCCGCCGCGGCCGCCTCCCTCCCCAACATCCGCCACCTGGAGTGGTTCCACGACCACGTCCGCATCGAGGACATGTTCTTCGACGGGGCGCTGGATCCGACGGGCGGTGTGGTGCGGCCGGTGCGAGGGGTCGGCCACGGGCTGACGCTGCGGACGGACGAGGTGGAGGAGTACCGGGTGGCGTGACCCGGGTTGCGTGACCCGGGTGGCGTAACGATGACGACGTCAGCGCCGCCCCATGCCACGACCGTCAGCGGCGCCCGGCTCCACGGCGCAACCCGGCGGCCACGGCCCCCAGCCCGCCGGCCACCGCCAGACCCCTTCCCATCCGCCCCCGGTTCCGGGACACCCAGTCCTGCGGGCTGCCGGACACCGCCTCGTCGTCGAAGCGCCCGTGCGCCCCGAAGTCCCGCCCGTGCGGTCCGTCCGCCGGCGTCCACAGGTTGCCGGGACCGCCGCCGTACTCCCCTGCGTCCCGCTGATCCTGCTGGGAGGCGAACCCGGTCCGCGCCAGATACCGGTCCAGTACGCCGGGTGCGACCGCGTTGGCGATCAGCGTGGCCACCGTCGGCCCGCCGACCCAGTACTCGCGCCGCCGCCCATGCGAGGCCGCGTGCACGATCGCCCGCGCCGCGACCTCCGGCTGGAACACCGGTGCCACCGGCCGGGCGCGCCCCGGCATCCGGTTCAACACCCATTCGAACTGTGGGGTGTTGACGGCGGGCAGCTGCACCATCGTCGTACGGACACCGCTGCCGGAGTGCAGCAGTTCGCAGCGCAGCGACTCGTTGAAGCCCTGGATGGCGTGCTTGGCACCGCAGTACGCCGACTGCAGCGGAACCCCGCGGTAGGCGAGCGCGGAACCGACCTGCACGACCGTGCCCCGGTCACGGGGCAGCATGTGGTGCAGCGCGGCCCGAGTACCGGACACATAGCCCAGGTACGTCACGTCGGTCACCCGCCGGAACTCGTCCGGGGTGATCTCGGTGAACCGGGCGAACACCCCGGCGAAGGCGTTGTTGACCCAGACGTCGATGTGCCCGAAGGCGTCGACGACCTGCTGCGCGGCGTCGTCGACCGCCTTCGCGTCGGCCATGTCCACGGTGACGACGAGCGCCTCACCGCCGGCGCGCTGCACCTCGTCGGCCGCCGCGGCGAGGCCCTCGCGGCCCCGGGCCAGCAGGGCGACACTGGCGCCCCGGGCGGCGAAGGCCCGGGCGGTGGCCCGGCCCACGCCGCCACTTGCGCCGGTCACCACGACGACCTTGCCGTGCTGCGACAGCGGCCCCCTGCGGAAGTCGCGCACCACGCATCACGCCCGGTGGTGCGGCTGCTCGGGGTCGACGTCGTCGGGGCGCGGCGCCGGCCCTCCGGCCAGACCGGGCGGCGGCACACCCGCCCCCGGCGCACCGGTGGCCCCACCCACGCCGCCGGGCGCGACGGGCGGCATCGGCGGGTACGCCGCGTTGCTGAGGCCGCCGGGCGGGCCGACGGGCGCGGCGGCGCCGTGGGCGCGGTCCCGCTCCCCGGCCAGTTCCGCCTCGCGGTCGTGCGTCGGCCGGGACGCGGAGGGCTGCGCGGCGCCGCGCAGCACGTAGGCCAGGGCACCGAGGATCGCCGCGGTGATCAGTGCGGCGGCCCAGTCCGGCAGACCGATGGCGAGGGCCAGTCCCACGGCGAGCGCGAGAGCCGCGCCCGCGTACAGGGCGACGGCGCCCGAGGCGCCGTACAGCATGGCCTTGCGGCGCTGCTTGCGAGTCTGCTCGCGCAGTTCGTCGCGCACGGTCTCGCGCGCCACCTGCGCCAGCTCGTCGACCAGCTGCCTGTCCAGATGCTCCAGATGATCCAAGCGGTCCATGCCCGCCGGGTACCCGCGGTCACCGGCGCGTAACGCTGCGGGCCGGGGCTGCCCGCCCGGCTCGCAGGCTGGAGAACCTGGCGGTCGGAACGGTCGGGACGGTCGGATCATGTGAAACGATCTCGCTCTCCCGGCCGCCCCAACTAGGCTCGTCCGCATGGACATTCTGGGAGCCACGCTGCGCGTATGCGTCGACGACCTGGAGACAGCGGTCCCCTTCTACGAGCGGCTGGCGGGCGGCAGAGCCCTCCGTTTCGAACGCGGCGGCGTTCAGGTCGCCGCGGTCGGCTGTTTCCTGCTGATGAGCGGGCCCGAGGCCGAGCTGGAGGTGCTGCGCAAGGTCACCGCGACGATCGCCGTGAAGGACGTCGACGAGGCGCACCGGGTCCTGACGGAACTGGGCGCCCGCGTCATCGCGGGCCCGGTCCCCACACCGGCGGGCCGCAATCTGATCGCGCTGCATCCGGACGGGTCGGTGTACGAGTACGCGGACCGCGGCGGCGTGTAGCTCAGCCGGCCTCGGCGAACGCGGACACGACCACGTCGGTGAGCAGCGCGCCCGCCGTGCCCTCCGGGTCCAGATCGGGGTCGTAGATCGTGACGTTGAGGCCGACGCACTGCGCGGAGGCGAGCAACGGCCGCAGCAGGGCGACGAGTTCGTCGGGCGTGAGGCCGTCCGGGTCCGGGCTGTCGACGGCCGGCATCACGCTCGGGTCGAGCACGTCGGCGTCCAAGTGCACCCAGAAGCCGTCCAGTTGAGGCACCGCGAAGGACTGGGCGGTGGCGCGGGCGAGGGCGTCCGCACCCCACTCCCGGATGTCGCCGACGGTGACGACGGGGATCTTCAGGGCGGCGAGTTCGGCCCGGGCGTCCTCGAAGCAGTCGCGGATGCCGAAGAACCGTACGTCCTCGTCCTTCAGGTAGGGCCGAAGCCCCTCCAGGTTCGTCAGGTCCTCCTGCCCGCGCCCGGTGGCCAGGGCGACCTCCTCGCCGCCCGCCGCCCCGATCCGCTTGGAGTTGCCGGGGTGCCGGAAGTCCGGCGAGGCGTCCACCGCGGCCAGCCCGTACCGCCCGATGCGGCGCAGCGCGAGACTGGCGCCGAGCTGGATGGAGCAGTCGCCGCCGAGGACGAGGGGAAAGTCCCCGGCGCGGATGTGCCGCTCGATGCGGTCGGCGAGTGTGCGGGTGTACGAGGCGAGGGCGGCGGCGTTGAAGACGCCGTCGCCCTCCTGCCAGTCACCGAGGTCGTAGCGCGGCGGCACCACCACGCCGCCCTCCAGCGCCCGCAGCCTCCCTCACTGCCTTGTCGTCGTGGGGGGACCCCCACGACGATCCGCTGCTCACGCAGCGCACCCGCGAGCTTGTAGCAGCCGGGCACGGTTCCGGGGGCGGGCGGACGCAGACCCAGGTTGGAGGGGGCGTCGAGCACGACGATGTTCCGCATGCGGGTCATGCGGGTCATCCTCGCCGACGCGAGGAGCCACC
This sequence comes from Streptomyces sp. a15, assembly GCF_059026085.1. NCBI lineage: Bacteria > Bacillati > Actinomycetota > Actinomycetes > Kitasatosporales > Streptomycetaceae > Streptomyces > Streptomyces sp. A15. Next base: position 44,689 of record NZ_JBWLKM010000019.1, read on the forward strand.
GGAAACCCGCATCTCCGTGGTGATCGCCCACCGCTCGTGATCCCGCCAGGCCCCGTCGATGAAGATCATCTTCGGCGAGAAACCCTCCAGCCGGAACCCGCACCGGCGCGCCAGCGCGATCGACGCGGCGTTGCCGGGCTGCACGTTGATCTCCAGGCGGTGCAGCCGCATCGCCCCGAACGCGTACCCCACGACGAGGTCAAGACCCTCCCGCATCAGCCCGCGCCCGGCGGCGTGCGCGAAGGCCCCGTACCCGAGCGCCCCGCACTGGAAGCCGCCCTCGACGATGTTGTTGATGTTGACGAACCCCGCGACGGCACCCCCCTCCCACTTCTCGCAGACCAGGAACCCCGCCTTGGACGGATCCTCGATCAGCCGCCCGGCGTACGCGGTGTAGGCACCGGCACTGTCGGGCGGGAAGAGCCACGGATGGTGCAGTTCCTTGCTCTCCCGGACCCGGGCGGTGAACTCGGCACCGTCCTCGTAGGTGAAGTGACGTATGCCCACGTGGGGGCCTTCGGCGAGATAGGGGGAATCGCTGTGCGGCATCCCGTCACCCTACGACCGCTCAGTCCCCGGCGACCGGCAGCTCCAGCACTCCCGTGTCCCGGGGAGCGCTGACCACGGTCACCGGCTTGATCCCCCGGTTCCCGAAGTACGCGTCGTCGCTCGCCGCGACCACGAACTGCAGCCGGTGCCCCTTCTCGTAGCGGTGCACGATCCCCGGCAGCGTCACCGTGAAGCTCCTGGTCACGTCGGGCACGCGGACGGGCGCGACCAGCCGGTGCACCAGCGTCTTCGTGCCGTCGGGGGCGATGTCGTAGAGCTTGGCGAACAGGACCAGTCTGTCGGCGGCGTTGCCGGAGTTCTGGGTGCGCTCGGCCTTCGGGGAGACCACCTTGAGCGTGGCCCTGGGCGCGCCCACGACGTCGGTGGTGCGGGTCAGCGGCTCGCTGGTCCAGCCGAGGTAGGTACCCTTGGTGTCATAGGGCGCCGGGTCCGGCAGCCCGAGGACTCCGTAGAGCGAGTTCTCCGAATGGCTCGTCGCGACCAGCCAGTTGGTGTACGTACGACTGCCTCGCGCCACCTTTCTGCGGTTGTCGACGAGCTTGCCGTCGCCGGACAGGTACAGCGTGCGGCTCGGCGCGGGCAGCCGGTCGGCCGTCGCGTAGGTGCCGTTCGGGTCGGTGATCCAGTCCCGGTAGTAGGCGAAGGCCGGGCCCGTGTCGACGTCCGTGCGCCGGCCCAGATACCGGTCGAACCAGGCGAGGATCCGCCTGCCGACGTAACTGGTCTCCAAGTTGCCCTGGGAGAGGTTGAGTTCACCGGCGGCCGGGTCGGAGGTCCCGCCGCTGTGTCCCCACGACTGCCAGATCATCTTGGTGGTCGTGCCCTGTGCCCTGAGGCTCTTGTACGTCGCCGTCGCCTCGTTGAGGTTGAAGAGGCTGTCGGCCTGCCCCTGGACCAGCAGGGTGGGCGCCTTCACCCGGCTCAGGTACGACACCGGCGACACGCTGCGGGCGTAGGCGAGCATCTCGGCGGTCCGCCCCGCCGGGTAGCTCCCGGAGTTGAGCGTGCGGACGGTCTCGCAGGCCTTGGTGACGAAGTGCAGGCAGGCGAGGGAGTTGATGCGGGACGGGTCCAGGCTCGGCTCCAGCAGCGGCTGGCCCTCGCCGATCAGGTAGAAACCGTTCGTCCACTGCCACTTGAAGGCACCGGGCACGCTCTTGTTGCCCGCCACGTTGTTCGGGGCGAGCGAGTAGGACACGTCGTTCCAGGTGATCACGGGTACGAGGGCGTCCACCCGGTGGTCGACGGCGGCCGTCGCCAGCTGGATGGCACCCCCGTAGGAGCCGCCCACCATGCCGACGCGTGGGTCGCCCGGCGCGTCGAGGGTCACGAAGTCGGCCTGCGTGCCGTCGTCGGCGGCCCGCTTCCCGCCCAGGAAGTCGACGAGCTGTGCGGCCGCCGCGCCGTCGATCGTCGGGTCGTCGAGCGAGATGAGACAGCCGGACCTGCCGAAGCCGAGCCCGGAGTAGACGAGCGAGACGTATCCGCGCTGGGCGAAGGCCTTGCCGATGGCGTCGGTCTGGCCGTCCGCCTTGCTGCCGCCGAAGCCGTTCGTGGCGAGCACGGCGGGTGCGGGGTGGGCGCGGTCCACACCGGCCGGCCGGTACAGGTCGGCGTCGACCGTGCAGGTGCGGCCGCCCGCCTGGACGGTGAACTTCAGTGCGGTGACCGTGTATTGGCCGGTCGCGGCGGCGGCCGGAGCGGGGAGCAGGACAGGTGCGGTGAGAGTGGCGCCGAGCAGGAGAGCGAGCGGGACTCGGGAACGGGGCATTCGGGAACTGGGCATTCGGGAACTGCGCACACGACGGGACACGTAGACCTCCACACTGAGGACGGACGACCACACCGAGGACAACCCGACTTACCGACCGGTAAGTACCAGTCGGAGTCATGGTGTGACACGTGTCAGGCGAGGTCAATCACCGGTACGAGTGTTTCTTGACGAGAATTCAGCGAGCCGCGATCAGCGCAGAGCCGCTTCGTCAAGCGTCAACCTGCCTGCGTCGGCGTCGAGTTCGGCGGTCACGCCGAAGGGTATGGTCAACGCCCCTTCGCAGTGCCCGAATCCGAACTCCTCGACCACGGGGACACCGAGGCCGCCGAGCCGGTCGGCGAGGACGGCGCGCAGTGCGCCGTACGGACCGCACCCGGCCCAGGAGCCGAGCGCGATCCCCGTCACACCGTCGAGCCATCCGCCGCGCAGGAGTTGGGTCAGCATCCGGTCGACGCGGTACGCCTGCTCGCCCACGTCCTCGAGGAACAGCAGCCCGCCGCGTGCCGAGGTGCGGGCGTGCGGGGTGCCGAGGTCGGAGGCGATCATGCTCAGGCAGCCGCCGAGGGTGACGCCACGGGCCCGTCCCGGAACCAGGGCGGCACCCGCGGAGGCGAGGGTGCGAACGGTCTCCGGAGCGAACAGCGTGGCCTTCAGGTGCTCCTGCGCCCCGGCGTTCTTGACGAAGTCGACGCCGGCGGCCGCCGGTCCGTGCAACGTGACCAGACCCAGCCGCGTGGCGAACGCCTGGTGCAGCACCGTGATGTCGCTGAACCCCACGAACACCTTCGGGCCGGCCTCCCGCATCGCCTCCCAGTCGAGCAGGTCGACCATCCGCTGCGCCCCGTATCCGCCCCGCGCGCACAGCACCGCGTCCACGGACGGGTCGCACCAGGCCTGCTGCAGGTCGGCGGCGCGCTCGGCGTCCGAACCCGCCAGATAGCCCAACTCGCCGTGCACGTCCAGCACATGAGGCGCGACCACCGGGTCGAGATCCCAGCCGCGCAGGATGTCGAGCCCGGCCTGCAGGCGGTCCTCCGCCACCGGCCCACTGGGCGCCACCACGGCCACGCGGGCCCCCGGGGCGAGTCTGGACGGCCGTACGAGTGGCTTCACTTGGCGAGCTCCAGGGTCGGGATGCCGGGCGGGTTCAGCCCGAAGACCTGGGCGTACAGGGAGAGTTCCGACTCCAGGACCCGGATCATGGTCTCCGCCCGCCGGAACCCGTGCCCCTCCCCCTCGAACGCGATGTAGGCGTGCGGCACCCGCCGTCCCTCCATGCGAGCCAGGAAGCGCTCGCACTGCGCGGGCGGACAGATCACGTCGTCCAACCCCTGGAGCAGCAGGAAGGGCACGGTGACCCGGTCGGCGTGCTCGGTGGGCGAGCGCTCCGCGTACCGGGCGGGCACCTCGGCGTACGGCCCGACCAGGCTCTCCAGGTACTGCGACTCGAAGTCGTGGGTCTCCCCCGTCGCCCAGCCGGCCAGGTCGAGGATGGGGTAGATGATCGTGCCGCAGGCGTAGACGTCGGTGCCGGCGAGCGAGGCCGCCGCGGTCCAGCCGCCGGCGCTGCCGCCGCGCACGGCGAGCCGGTCGCGGTCGGCGGTGCCCTCGTCGGCGAGGGCGACCGCCACGGCCGCGCAGTCCTCCACGTCGACCACGCCCCACTGCTCGCGCAGCCGGCCCCGGTATTCCCGGCCGTACCCGGTCGAGCCCCCGTAGTTGACCTCGGCGACACCGATGCCCCGCGAGGTGAAGTAGGCGATGCCCAGGTCGAGCACGAGCGGCGCCCGGCCGGTGGGACCGCCGTGCGCCCAGACGACGTACGGCGGCAACTCGTCGCCGGGCGCCGCACACCCGGGGTTGTGGGGCGGGTAGACGTGGGCGTGGATGTCACGCCCGGCGGGTCCGGTGAAGGTGCGGATCTGAGGCTCGGGGTAGTACGCGGGGTCCACGACGTCGTCATGGGCGGCGCCGATCACCCGGGCGCGGCCGGTCCGGGCGTCCAGTTCGACCACCTCGTACGCGCTGCGCGGGCTCGCCCCGACGGCGACGACCCGGTCGCCGTGCACCGCGAGGGTGGGCGCGAACTCGGTCCAAGGTCCCGCCGCGTCGACCACCTCTCCGGTCTCCGGGTCGAGGACCCCGAGGGTGGTGGCGCCTCGGCCGTGCACGACGGCGATCAGGCCGCTCTCCAGCGGGGCGAACCAGCGGTGGCCCAGTTTCCAGAGGGGGCCGCCGAATTCTTCCTCTCGGGGGCAGAGCGGTACGCCGCGTTCCGCGCTCGGTACACCGTCCACTTCATTCGGTACTCGGTCTTCTGCATACAGGTTCCACCAACCCGAACGGTCGGCTGTATACAGTAGACGGCCGTCTGTCGACCACTCGGCCTGCGCGATCGATTCCTCCGGCCCGCCGGCCACGGTCCGCGCCCCGTGGAAGGTCCCGTCCCCGCCGATCCCGGCGACGACCAGCTCCGTCCCGTCCCACGGCATGCGCGGGTGGTCCCAGGCGAGCCAGGCCGCGCGCCGCCCGTCGGGCGAGATCCGGGGCCCGGTGAGGAAGCGGTGCCGCTCGTCGGTGAGTTCGCGTACGCCGTCCCGGTCCTGTGCCGCCGAACCGTCCAGCGGCACGGCGGCGAGCACCCGCCGCACGTCGACGGGTCCGTCGCCGGTGAACTCCTCCAGTACGCACCACACTTCACCGCGGTCGACCAGCACCTGCGGGTCGGCCCATCTCAGCCCGCCGCCGACCGGGGACACCGGCGTCAGCGGGCGGGGCACGCCGCCCGGGCGGTACCGGTACAGCCGCTGGTCGGCGAAGTGCACGAACACGACGAGCGGTTCGCCGTCGACCACCGCCCCCGCCCAGGGCTGTCCGCCGTACTCGATGACCCGGCTGCGCACGTTCCACGGCGCGGGCAGCACCGACTCCTCGGTGCCGTCGGCGCGGCGCCGCACCAGGGTGCGCCGGCCGCCCTCGGTGGGCCGTGGCTCGGTCCACCACGGCTCGTCGCCGACGAAGCCGACGTACTCGGGATGCCCGTCGTGCGCGGCGGCGAGCGCCGCGTCGATGGGCGAGGGCCAGGAACCGTACGCCAACGTCCGCACTTCGTCCCCCATGTTCGGCTAGGCCGTGCGCAGGAAGCGGTCGAGTACCCGGACGCCGAAGTGGAGCGCCTCGACGGGTACGCGTTCGTCGACCCCGTGGAAGAGGGCCTGGTAGTCGAAGCCCTCCGGGAGCTTCAGCGGCGCGAAGCCGTAGCCGGTGATGCCGAGGCGGGAGAACTGCTTGGCGTCCGTGCCGCCGGACATGCAGTACGGCACCACGTGTCCCTCCGGCGCGAACTCCTCGACGGCGGCCCGCATCCTCGCGTACGTCACCGAGTCCACCGGCGCCTGCAGGGCCACTTCCCGGTGGTGGAACTCCCACTCCACGTCAGGTCCGGTGAGCCGGTCAAGGGTCGTGTGGAACTCGCCCTCGGCGCCGGGGAGATACCGTCCGTCGACGTACGCCACGGCCTCCCCCGGAATCACGTTGATCTTGTAACCGGCGTCCAGCATGGTCGGGTTGGCGCTGTTGCGGACGGTCGCCTCGACCAGTGCGGCCGCCGGGCCGAGCTTGTCCAGGAGGGCGTCCACGTCGGCGAGGTCGGTCTCGATGCCGTACAGCGCGGCGAGTTCGGTGAGGGCGGCGCGTACGGTCGGGGTCAGTCGCAGTGGCCAGTCGTGCTCGCCGATCCGGGTGATCGCGGCGGCGAGACGCGTGACGGCGTTGTCCCGGTTCACCTTGGAGCCGTGCCCGGCCCGTCCGCGCGCGGTGAGCTTCAGCCAGGCCGTGCCGCGCTCGCCGGCGGCGATCGGGTAGAGCTCCCGCCCGCTCCCGTCGTGGAAGGTGAACGCCCCCGACTCGCTGACGCCCTCCGTGCAGCCCTCGAACAGGCCGGGGTGCTCTTCGGCGAGGAACCCCGAGCCGTCCTCGGCGCTGGCCTCCTCGTCGGCGGTGAACGCGATCACGATGTCCCGCCGGGGCCGTACTCCGCTGCGCGCCCAGTCCCGCACCACGGCGAGGATCATCGCGTCCATGTTCTTCATGTCGACCGCACCGCGCCCCCAGACGACCCCGTCGCGGATCTCCCCGGAGAACGGGTGCACGCTCCAGTCCCGCGCCTCGGCCGGTACGACGTCCAGATGACCGTGCAGGAGCAGCGCGTCGGCCGACGGGTCGGTGCCCTCGATGCGGGCGACCACGTTCGTACGGCCCTTGGTGCGCTCCAGCAGGGTGGGCTCCAGGCCCGCCTCGGCCAGCCGGGCGGCGGCGTACTCGGCGGCGGGCCGCTCCTGGCAGTCGCCGCCGCCCCGGTTGGTGGTGTCGATGCGGATGAGGTCGGAGGTGAACTCGACGACCTCGTCCAGGGCCTGCTGGTCGGGCTGGTCAGCCATACTGCTCCTCCACCGCGGCCGAGACGATCGTGGTGACCGCCTTGAAGGTGCGGATCCCGTCGTACATGGTGCGGCTGGTGTACGCCACCTTCCGCTCTCCGACACGCGCCACACCCGGCACGACGGTGGCGGCCATCGCGAGGTGCTCGGCGTCGAATTCGAGGGCGACTGTATACGGTCCGCCGTCGACCGGATCCTGTCGCCTCGCCAGCCCGGCCGCCTCCTTCGCCGCGGCGCGGATGTCGGCGGCGGTCCTGGCCGGCGTACGGCACACGGCCGCGTACCGCGACACATGGTCCTTGACGGCGACCTTCAGCGCTTCGGGGGCGTAGCCGAGGGCGTCCTCGCAGGCCACGTCGTCGCCGGTGACGAGGACGACCGGCACTCCGTACTCGGCGACGACGTGCGCGTTGAGGAGCCCCTCGCTCGCCCGTACGTCGTTCAGCCACACGCCGGTGATGGAGTTGGCGAGGTAGGTGTGGGCGAGGACGCCCTCCATGCCGGCGCCCGCGTGGTAGCCGACGAAGGCGATGCCGTCCACGTCTCCGTGCTGCACGCCCTCCACCATGGACAGCGACTTGTGCCGCCCGGTGAGCATCTCGGCCCGCTCGTCGAGCTGTTCGAGGAGGAGGTTGCGCATCGTCCAGTGGGCCTCGTTGACGAGCACCTCGTCCGCGCCGCCGTCGAAGAAGCCCAGGACGGCGGCGTTGACGTCCGAGGTGAACATCGAGCGGCACCGCTCCCACTGCGGTGTCCCCGGCAGTACGTCGGCCGGCCAGGTCACCCCGGTGGCGCCCTCCATGTCGGCGCTGATCAGGATCTTCATGCCCCGTCACGTTACGCGGGGATGGGACGAGCGGCCAGGAAGCATCCGCCCGGGCGCGAGAACGGCCCCGCCCTCAGTCCTGGTGGATCCGGTCCACGAGGATGTCGATGACCAGCGGGGTACGCGGTCCGAAGCTCAGCAGAACCCCGTCCTCCGCTGTCACGATCCGCCGGTCCGCCCCGGCCGGTGTCTCCCGGATCCCCGGAATGTCGACCAGGCCGTCGACGCCGCCGACCGACGCGAGCCCCTTGTCCATCATCAGGATCACGTCGGGCTGGGCGGACACCAGGGCCTCACTGGTGAGCGGTGTGAACGGTTTGTCCAGGCCCGCCTGGACACCCGCGTCCACGGCACCCGCCGCGTCGATCAACGAATCCGCACCCGACCCCTTCCCGCCCATGAGGTAGACGGCCGCGCTGCCCCGCATGTAGAGGAAGGCCACCTTGGGCCTGCTGCCCTGCGGCACGGCCGCCCTCGCCGCCGCGAGTTCCTTGTCGATACGGTCGTTGAGGGCCTTGCCCGCCTCCGGGACGCCCAGGGCCTCGGCGATACGGGTGGTACGCGTTGCGACGTCGGCCAGTTCGGCCGCCGGGTCGAGGACGACGACGGGAACACCGGCGTCGCGGATCTGGTCGATGGCCTCCCGCGGCCCGGTGTCGGTGTCGGCGAGCACCACCGTGGGCCGCAGGGACAGCACGCTCTCCGCGCTCACGTCGTGCGCCTTGGTGACCTGCGGGAGCTTCTTCGCCTCCGCGAAGGTGGCGGTGATGTCCCGGCCGACGACCCGGTCGCCGAGCCCCAGCGTGAACACGATCTCCGCCACACCGCCGTTGAGCGGCAGGATGCGCGAGGCGTCGTTCACGGTCACCTTCCGCCCGTCGGAGGAGTCGACGGTCACCGGCAACCGCGGTGCGGGCGCCTTGCCTTCGAGGGGCAGGAGGGTGTTCTTCGCGAGCTGTTTCTCGGCCGCCGCGGCCCGCTCGCTCGCGGACGCCGGGGACGCGTCCGCGCCCGGGGTTCCCGAAGAACCGGTGCCACCACCGCAGGCGGCCGTCAATAGCGCGAGGGCCAGGACGACGGGGGCGAAGACCCGGCGCCGCGCGGATTGTTGGGATCTACCGGACATACGCATCGCTCGGCCTTTCGAGTCTCCTGGGTCCCCTGCAATGGAGGAGTAGCTTAGGTTAGGTTTACCTTAATAACTTCTGGTGGGGGTGTTGACGTGAATGGGGCAAGTGGCCTGCATGGCAGGCGAGTTGCAGCTTCCGCCGCGCTCGCGGCGATCGCTCTGACGCTTGCGACGGCTTCGCCCGCGGTGGCCGCGGGGACGTCGGCGACAGGGCCCGAGGGGCAGAAACTCACCGTCTCCAAGGCCTCCGGCCTCGACCCGGCGGGCGAGACGGTGACGGTCTCCGGCACCGGCTACAACACCGAGAAGGGCATCTACGTCGCCTTCTGCGTCGACAACGGCGCCGGCAAGACGCCCACGCCGTGTGTCGGCGGTGTCGACATGTCCGGCGAGTCGGGGGCGTCCGTGTGGGTCTCCTCCAATCCGCCGTCGTACGGCGAGGGTCTGGCGAAGCCGTACGGAGGCACTGGACACAAGGGCACGTTCAGCGTCCAGCTCAAGGTGCGCGCGAAGGACGCGAACACCGACTGCACCAAGTCCGGCGTGACCTGCGCGGTGATCACCCGCAACGACCACACGCGCGGCGGCGACCAGAGCCAGACGGCCCGCATCCCGGTGACGTTCGCCGGCAGCGGCGCGGGCGCGCCGGGCGACAGCACCGCCTCGGCGACGCCCGGCGCCTCGACCGGCGCGAGCACCACGGGCGGCGGCACGACGGGCGGTTCGGGCGACACCGATGACCCGACGTCGAGCGGACCGCTGGCCAGCACCGGCTCCGCCGCCCTGATGATCGGGCTCACCGCGGCCGGTCTGGTCGCGGCCGGTACCGGCACCTGGTTCTGGGCGCGTCGGCGCCGGACGGGGCACGCGGGCGACCCGAGCGCCGGCTGAGGCGGGCACGGGAACGCGCTCGCCGACAGCGACCCGACCTCATATCCCAGAAGGAGATGGAAGATGGTGAAAAGACCCGGCGCCGCCGCTCTGGCGGGCGGCGTCCTGCTCGCACTGCTGAGCCCGGGCATGGCGGCCGCGCAGGACAGCGCGGCGTTCCCCCGTGAGGTGTCCGGAGGGTACGCGAGCTGGAGCACGGCCGAGGCCGAACTCGCCGACCAGGGCGTCTCGTTCCACGTCACCGAGCCCGCCGTACGAGGATCCGCGGACCGCGCCTGGTTCCCGGCCACCGGCGGCGGCGCGAACCCCGGAACCGGCGAGGCGGAGGTCGAGTTGGCCGGTACGGCCCGACTGGCCGGCGCCGCGCAGCCCCTGGCCTTCGGCGGCCTGCGGCTGGAGCTGCGGGAGGGCGCCGGTGCGTTGTACGCGCGTACGGCCGTCGGCGGCGAGGCACGGGAACTGGCCCTGGCCCGGGTCACACCCGGCGACACCGCACCCGCCGTACGTACGGGCGGCGTGACCTGGACCGGACTGCGGGCGGCCCTCATGGACGAGGGCGCCCGACTGCTGTCGGAGTGGAGCGGGCGGCGGTTCGCGGAGGGGGACGGTCTCGGTCTTCTCGACGTGACCGTGGGAACGGGCGCCGCCGACGACGCGCCCGAGGTCCCCGCGCGGCCAGCCGAGACGCCGCAACCGTCCCCGAGCGCCACCACGCCGGAGAGACAGCGGACGGCGCCGCAGCAGCAGGCGGAGCCCTCCGCCGCGGTGGCCCACGCCGGTCTGGAGGCGGGCGGCGAACAGGAAACCACCGGCGCGGGCTTCGAGCCCGGCGAGGTGGTGCTCGTCGCGATCGACGAGGACACCCGGTACCAGGCGGTCGCCGACGCGCAGGGCCGCGTCTCCCTGGTCTTCCCGGTGTACGCGACGGCCACCGCGGGCGCGCACACCGTCGAGCTCTACACCGTCTCCGGGGAGCGCAGGGCGCTCACGGAGTTCGAGGTCCGGCCGGCCTCGGGCTGATCCGGCGTGTTGGCGGGAGCGAATTCGCATCGAGGAGCGGGCCGCACGGTCCGCCCCTCGCCATGCCCAACTCCGTTGTTCTCCAAGCCACTTGAGAACTCTTTGCCTTCTGTTGACAAGCTTCGGGAAATCGTATTTAGGTTTGCCTTACCTAACCCCCCACGGGGTTCCGCAGCACCCAGAGAGGTGAAGTGCTCACCATGAGAGCCGTTCCTTCCGCCCGTACCTCAGCCCGTGCCGCCCTCGCCGTCGCCGCCTCCGCCGCCCTCACCCTGGGCCTGGCGACCTCCGCCTCCGCCGCCACCTCGACGCGCACGATCGTCGACGGCAGCACCACCTACAACCTGTCGGTGACCGCCCCGAACACGGCCGCCACGGCGGGCCAGGTCATCACCGTCACCGGCTCCGGCTTCAACACCGGCCAGGGCATCTACGTCGGCCTGTGCGTGATCGACGGCGCGCCGGGCGTCAACAAGCCCACCCCGTGCCTGGGCGGCCAGGACGAGGACGGCTCCACCGGCGCCTCGCACTGGGTCAACAACACCTTCGGCGGCATGTTCGCCAACAGCTCCAAGTTCGGTACCGGCGGCACCTTCAGCGTGCAGATCTACGTCAAGGCCACCCTCGACGACGGCAGCGTCTGCGGCGACGACGTCACCTGCGCGATCGTCACCCGCGCCGACCACTTCGACACCAACGACCGCAAGTACGACGTGCACGTCCCGATCACCTTCCAGTAGGCGCCCGTCGGACCGGGCCCCTCGCACCCGGGGCCCGGCTCTCGCGCGACCGGAGTGCCGGGCGCACCCGACCAGTGAGGAACCCTTCATGAAAGACGACACGACGGCCCGGGCGGCGCGCCCCCGGCTCAGACGCCCGGCGGCGCTCCTCGGCGCCGCCGCCCTGGTGGCGGCCGCGGCGACGGCCGTCACCGTCGGATCTGCCGCGCAGGCCGCCGACACGCCGAGGACGGCGCTCGGCAAGGACGGCCAGCAGCTCACCGTCTCCGCCTCCGCCGGCCTGGACCCGGCCGGTGAGACCCTCCGCGTCACCGGCGAGGCCTACGACGACACCAAGGGCATCTACGTCGCCGTGTGCAAGGACAACGGCGACAACCGCATTCCCACCCCCTGCCTCGGCGGTGCCGACCAGGAGGGCGACAGCGGCGCCTCGAAGTGGATCATCCCGGTGGACGCCCCGGACGAGGGCGCCGGCACGGTCGCCATCCCCTGGGGCGAGGGCGGCACCTTCGACGTCGAGCTCGAGGTCAAGGCCAAGGACGGCGGTCTCGACTGCCTCCAGGTCGCCTGCTCGGTCGTCACCCGCGTCGACCACAACGGCACCGGCGACCGCTCCCAGGACGTCCGCATCCCCCTCACCTTCCAGGGCCAGGATCCCGGCGACGGGAACGGCGGCGGGGACGGAGTGGACGTACCGGCGGGCACGGTCAGCTTTGCGAAGTCGGCCGAGTTCACCGCCGCTGGGCGGCCTCTGGACCTCCTGCTGCACCCCGACTCGGGGAAGCTGTACGTCGGTTCGGACAACATCGTCGACACCGCGGACGTGGCCGAGCAGGGTCTGTATGTCCTCGACGCGAAGGACGGCAGGGTCCTCAGCCACATCGCCCAGGCCCCCGGCTCCACCGGCACCCTGGCCGCCCGGGTGGTCCGCCAGGTCGTCGCACCGATTTCCGGCGACGGGGTCGTGTTCCACTACCCGCTGCGGGGAATCGGCACCGCCAAGGACGGCGACCCGGCCGCGAAGGGTGTGTGGCTGACCGGCGCCACGATCACCGGCATGGGCCAGGGCACCGACGCCTCGACCGTCCTGGTCGCGCAGGGCCCCGCCCTCTCCGAGCTGGAGATCACCAGCGGCGCGGTCAAGCGCACCCTCACCCTCGACGACGGGGCCCTGCTCGGCGTCGACGCCGAGCACAAGGCCGCCTGGTCCGCCGGCGTCACGGGCGGGCAGCTGCGCCGCGTGGACACCGGCTCCTTCACGGTCACGGCCACGGCCGAACTCCCGGCGGCGTCCGTGTTCTTCGTCGAGCCGGACCCGGCGACCGGCAACGTCTGGGTGGGCAGCGGGGACGACGTGCTCGTCTTCGACAAGGACGCCAAACTGCTGACCACACTGAAGGGCAACGGCAACGACCGGCCCACGGCGGCCGGGTTCGACCGGACCACCGGCGAGGCCTTCGTCCTGCGCGAGGACTACGGCAACGCCGACAACGGCTCGGACAACGTCGGCTCCCTGCAGGTGTTCGACGGCGCCACCTTCAAGCAGGCCGCCGAACCGGTCTCCCTTCCGGGCAGCCGGGCCGGCACCTTGGCGGGCATCGCCGTCGCCCCGGGCGCCACGTCCGTCTACCTCACCCACCAGGCGGAGAGCAAGGTCGTCAAGCTCGACCGCCGCGTCTCCCCCAAGGTCACCCAGTCCCCCACCGACCAGTCGGTGGCCCCGGGTGACGAGGTGACGTTCGTCGCCGCCGCCGAGGGCACCCCGGAGCCGACCGTGCGCTGGCAGGTCAGCCCGGACGGCGGCCAGACCTGGAACGCCGTCGAGGGCGCGACGAAGAACGCGTACTCCTTCACCGCGAAGGCGGCACAGGACGGCTACGAGTACCGCGCCGAGTTCACCAACTCGGTGGGCACGACGCGTACTTCACCCCTCACCCTCACGGTCACCGAGGCCGGCGGCGACGGCACCGACGGGGGCAACAACGGCGGCGAGGACGACGAGCCGTCCGGCACGAAGACCGTCACCGGCCCCGAGGGCCAGAAGCTCACCGTCACCCCGGTCAACAACCTCGCCACCGAGGACCAGACCCTGAAGATCACCGGCTCCGGCTACGACGAGGACAAGGGCATCTACGTCGCCCTGTGCGTCGACAACGGCGACGGCGAGCTGCCCACGCCGTGTATCGGCGGCGTCGACATGTCCGGCGCGTCCCACTCCTCGGCGTGGATCTCCTCCAACCCGCCCGACTACGGCGAGGAGTTGGCGACCCCGTACGAGGCGGGCGGCTCCTTCGAGGTCGAGCTGACCGTGGACGCCAAGGACGAGTTCACCGACTGCTTCAAGGCCACCTGCGTGCTCGCCACCCGCGCCGACCACACCCTCTCCGGCGACCGCTCCCAGGACGTGAAGGTCCCGGTCGCCTTCGTCGGCCAGGACCCGGTGGACACCGACCCGGGCACCGGTGACACGGGCGGCACGGGCGGCTCCTCCGGTACGACGGGCGGCAGCACCGGCACCACCGGCGGCGGCACCTCCGGCTCCACGACCGGCGGCACGGGCACGACGGGCACCTCGACCACGGGCGGCAGCCTCGCCTCCACCGGCGTCACCGTGCTGTCCGTCGCCGCGCTCGCGGCGGCGCTGCTGGGCGCGGGCTGGGTGGCGTACCGCCGCGGCCGCACGGCCAACTGACGGCGGTTTCAAGGCGATTCGCCCTCCGGTGCCACCTGCACCGGAGGGCGAATCACTGTCCGCGCGGGGTCAGCACTGTCCGCGCAGGGTCACAGGGAGACCGCGACGGCGTTGTACGTCGTCTCGGGCGTCGGCGTCGTCGTGAAGCGCGCGTTGACCAGGTAGAGGCGGTCACCGAAGCGGGCGGCCGTGGTGGGCACGTCGAAGCGCGGGTCGGTGATCGTCTTGCGCAGGGTGGCGGTGGTGGCCTTGGCGTCGAGGTCCCAGACGCTGATCAGGTTCAGGCGGTTCTGTACGACGTACAGCGTGCGGCCGATGCGCCACAGACCGTCGCCGTTGACCACGTCCGCCTGTCCGACCAGTGTGATCTTCGTGGCGACGCCGGTCCTGACGTTCACGTTGTACAGCTCGCCCGGCGTGCTCTTGACCACGATCAGACCGCGGCCGTCGGGCGTGCCGACGATGCCGTTGGCGTTGTTGACGCCCGGCAACTGCGTCCAGTCGCCGGTGAGCGGCAGGACCCGGATGTCGCCGGACCTGCCGCCGCGCGGGACGCCGTACAGGGCCGCGTCGCGCGAGTCGGTGAACCAGGCTCGGTCGCCGAGCAGGGTGACGTCGTTGATGAAGTGGCCGGTGGCCTCGGTGAGTTGGTGGGTGGCGAGGAGTTCGCCGGTGCGGGAGTCGTGGACCCGGGCGACGCCCGTGTTCCCGGCGACGTACAGCAGTCCGTCGTGGTCGGTCTTCAGGCCCACGGAGATCAGGCCGGTGCCGCCCGCGAAGAGGACCTTGCCCTCTCCGGTGCGCAGGTCGGTGCGGTAGATCGCGCCGTTGGCACGGGAACCCAGGTAGGCGTACGGCTTGCTGCCGATGGCGATGCCCTCGGGAAGCCAGCCGTTCGGGAGCGGGAACTCCGTCGGCCAGGTGGCCTTCGGGGTCGCGCTCGCCGGACCGGCGCCGACCGTCACGGCCAGGGCGGCCAGGGCGGTGCCGCCGAGGACGGCACGCCGGGTCGGGCGGGGGTGGGTCGGGGTCATGGTGGGACCTCCATGGCATGGTTTTCGTTGACAACTACGACAACAACTACGTTGACAATGCCGTAAGTTGGCAACGTTTTTGCGACGCGCGGAGTTCCCCGTGACCCCGACCGCCACCGGCGTCACGCCGCCCGCGCCGCCACCAGCCACTTCGACGGAAGTTCGATCCGGGTGCCGTCGGGCCGGTACTCCGTGGTGACGAGCGGCAGGTCACCGCTCGCCAGGACACTCAGCCCGGCCGCGTTCAGATAGCCGGGGATCGCGTCGTCGGCGACCTCGCCGGGCGCGATGCCGTGCCGGAAGACGGGCGCCAGCTTGGGCGGCGGACCCTCGGGGCTCTGCGCCAGGCCCATGAGGACGGGCTTGGCGGCCTCGGAGAGCTCGACGAGGAAGGCCCGGCCGCGGTCCCCGAGGAGCGCGGCGAGCCCGTCCACCAGAGGCTGCCGGTCGTCCGGGTCGGCCTGGTGGAGGACGCCCCTCATGTAGACGTTGGCGTCGCCGAGTTCCGCGTGCAGGGTCTCCGCCTCGCCCTTCCCGGCGGCGTCCAGCAGCCGGTACGTCGCCTGTCCGGCCCGGTCGTTGTCCCGGGCGTGGTCGAGGGCGGCGGCGGACAGGTCGGCGCCGAGGACGTGCGGGAAGCGGTCGGCGAGGAACCGGGTCTGGGTGCCGTTGCCGCAGCCGAGGTCCACCAACGGCAGTCCGTGGTCGACCATGTGGGGTTCGAAGAGGGCGAGGTGGGCGCCGGCCGTCAGGATCGGCTCCGCGTCCCAGATCACGGCCCCCTGTTCGCCGGGAGCCTCACGCCAGAAGCCCTCCCAGGCCTCTCGGTACCGACTCGTCACGCTCATGACCAACTCCCCAGGGTGCGACGCCGCCCGACCCGAGTGACGGGCGAGTACGGTGTATCGCGCCCAGGTCACGCCCACAAGCGCGTGGCACATTCCTTCACGGGTCTTTCCACACGGGTGCGCCGTCGTGCGCCCCCTGTGCCCCAGGGGTCGGGTCAGCGCCGCGGCAGCGTCAGTTCGAACCACACGGTCTTGCCGGCCTTCGTCCGGCTGGTCCCCCACTCACGCGCGAGGGTGCTCACCACCCGCAGGCCGCGCCCGGCCTCGTCGCCCGGCCCCGCGCTCAGCAGGGTCGGCAGCTCGTGGTCGTCGTCGTCCACCTCGCACAACAGGTGGTCGCCGCGCACCAGGCGCAGGTCGACGGGGCGGTGGTGGGAGTGCCGTACGGCGTTGGTGACGAGCTCGCCGACCAGCAGCTCGGCGGTGTACGCGAGCTTGGCCAGCCCCCAGTCGTGAAGTTGCTCGCGGACCACCGCGCGGGCCCGTCCGACCTCGGCCGGGTCCAGGGGGAGCCGCCATTCGGCGACGTCGTCGGGTTCGATGCCGTTCAGGCGGGCCATCAGCAGGGCCACGTCGTCCTTGCGGCCGCCGCGGGTGTTGAGGGCGCGGATGATCGTGTCGCAGGCGTCGTCCATGGAGGCGGCCGGATGGGCGGCGGACTCGCAGAGCGTCGCCAGTCCTACGCCGATGTCCTCGCCGCGCACCTCCACCAGGCCGTCGGTGCACATCACGAGCCGGTCGCCGGGCTCCACGCGCACGCGTACCGCCTCGAAGGGCACCCCTCCGACGCCGATGGGAGCACCGGTGGGCAGGTCGAGCAGTTCGCTGCCGCCGTCCCGGGCGCGGACCACGACGGGCGGGATGTGACCGGCGTTGGCGAGGTGCAGTTCGCTCGCGATCGGGTCGTAGACGGCGTAGAGACAGGTCGCGAGGTAGGTGTCGCCGAGGCGCTGGGCGAGGTCGTCGAGGTTGCGCAGCAGTTGGGCCGGCGGCAGGTCGAGGGCGGCCATGGTCTGGACGGCCGTACGCAACTGGCCCATCATGGCGGCCGAGTTGAGGCCGTGGCCCATGACGTCGCCGACGACCAGGGCGGTGCGGGCGCCGGGCAGTTTCACGGAGTCGAACCAGTCGCCGCCGACGCGGCCGAGGAGCGTGCCGGGCAGATAGCGGGTGGCGATGTCGCAGCCCGCCATGCGCGGCGGAATGTGCGGCAGCATGCTGTCCTGGAGGGTCTCGGCGACGCTCTCCTGGTAGGTGTACATGCGCGCGTTGTCGAGCACCAGGCCCGCGCGGGCGGCGAGTTCGGCGCCGGTGACCCGGTCCATGTCGTTGAACTCGACGCGCTCGGGGTGCCGCAGCAGGATCATGAAGCCGAGCACTACGTTGCGTGCCTTGAGGGGCACGATCAGCATGGAGCGGCCCGTGATGAGCGGGCGGATGTCCCGCTTCTCGAACTGCGAGGCGATGGCGTGGCCCATCTGCTCGCTGATGCGGGGCACGAGGACGGGTTCGCCACTGGTCATGCACTGGAAGAACGGCGTGTGCGCGGGGAACGGCATGGCCTCGCCGACCGGCACGACGTCGTCCCAGCGGCCGGGTTCGTCGGTGTGCTCCAGGGCGACCCGGTGCCACATGGTCGTCGTGTCCGGAACCCCCTCGGAGAACTCCTCGCCGGCGACGACCTGTTCGCGCAGATAGGTGCCGGCGACATCGGTGAAGCGGGGTACGACGGCCTTGCTGACCTCGATGATGGTCTTGGCCAGGTCGAGCGAGGTGCCGATACGGCCGCTGACCTCGTTCAGGAACTCCAGACGCTCGCGTACGGCGGCGTACTCGAGGTCCTCGCTCTCCTCGGCGACGTCCTGCGGGACGGGCCGTCCCTCGGCCAGGGCGCGGGCCGCGCGCTCGCGGCGGGCCTTGCGCTCGGTGCGCCGGGGCACGCCCCAGTCGGGGGTGACCGGAACCCGGTCGTTCTGGCTGAACTCCAGGACGGGGTAGCCCAGTTCGAGGACCTGCGCGACGATGCGGGCGCCCTCGTCGACGCTCATGCTGGGCAGGATCTCGGGGAGCCTGCGGGCCAGGTCGTCGGCGCCCGGGAAGTCGGTGTGCAGGGCGAAGCCGGGCGCGATCCGCTCGAACGCCACGTCCTCGTCGGGGTCGTCCTGCCGCAGTCCGCCCGCGTCGGCGGCGAGGACCAGCAGGCGCTCGCGTCCGGGGCCGACCAGCGGGTATGCCCACCACAGCACGTCGGCCCGGTCGTGTTCCGCGACGGTGAGGCGGGCGCGGCCCGCGGCCGGGTAGGACAGCCTGCCGTCGAGGGAGGTCTCGAGGTCGGGGCCGAGTCCGTCGTAGGCCGCGTGTGCCCAGTAGGGCGCGACCTCGTCGTCCTCCGGCAGCGCTCCGGAGACGGGCAGCAGGTCGACCGCGGACCGGCCGATCGCTTCTTCCTTGGCGGCGCCGAAGAGGCGGCGCGCACCCGTGCTCCAGTGGGAGACCAGGCCGTCGCGGTCCACCACGACCACGGCCAGCGGGATGCGGCCGGGCGCGGCCTGCTCCGCCGCGCCGTTCCCAGCTCCGGGGCTGGGAGGTGCGTCCCTCTCGGTGCCACGGTCCATGGCCCAGGCCCTCTCTCCCCACGGCTCCGCGAGATCTGTGCCGCCTTCACCACGGTACGGCGCCGGTCGGTCACGATGTGCGGCAATCCGGGAATTGATGCCGTGGGATCACGCCGGCGCACGCCCCCGCGCGCCCCTGCTGAGCTGGGCGAACGACCCGAGGAGGCCAAGTTACTGACAGGTTTTCAGTTCTCGTGTGCCAGCTGCAGATCGCGTTCCGTGCGTCCCCCGCCGGCCACCTGGAGCACGGTGGCGACCGGCGGGTAACCCGCGGCGATGACGGTGTACTCGCCGCTGGACAGATCGACGAAACCGAACGTCCCGTCCGGGCCGGTGGTGAGGGTGTCCACGACGTTGCCGGCCGCGTCCAGCAGCGTCACGCGCGCGTCCTCGACGGGCCGTCCGCCGCCGGCCCGCACGGTGCCGCGCAACGCGGCTCCGCCGGCGAGTTCGACGTCCTGGCGGGTCTCCCGGGACGCCCGGACGGTGACGGGGACCGCGGCCGGGCGGAAGCCGGGCGCGCCGACGGCGAGGGTGTACTCACCGGCCACCAGCTCGGTGACGACATAGCCGCCCTCACGTCCGCTGCGGGTGGTGGCGACGACCTCACCGTGCGCGTCGGTGAGGGTGACGATGGCGTTCCGGACGGTGGTTCCGTCCGCGGTGACCACGCTCCCGGCGAGGCGTCCGGTGCCGCCGAGGACGATGTCCAGCTCGACGGGGTGCTCCCCGACGGTCACGGAGACGGCCTGCGGCTGGTGGCCGCCCGCCGCGGCGATCAGGACGTACGCCCCCGAGCCCGGCGTCGGCAGCGTGAACCGCCCGTCCTCGCCGCTGGTGCCCCGCCCGATCTGCTGTCCCGTGACGTCGATCAGGGTGAGCGCCGCACGGGGCACGACCGTCCCGTCGGGGTGCCGCACCGAGCCGCACACCGGGTATTGGGAGGCGTACGGCGAACGCGCCTGTGGGACCGGGGCGTTGACGGACGCGGTCTCCGGCTCCGCGGCGGGGGCGTCGTAGGACACCAGTGGTTTCTCCTTGAGGAAGAAGGCGATGAGCAGGCCGAGGACGAGGACCGGCACCAGGTAGAGGAAGATCCGCGGCATGGCGTCGGCGTACGCCCGGATGTAGCCGTCGCGCAGTGCCGGGGGCAGGGCGTGGACGAGCTGCGGGGTGATGGCCTCGGGGTCGGGGAGCCTGGCACCCGCGCGCGCGGGAAGGCGTTCTTCGAGCGAGTCGGTGAGCCGGTCGGCGAAGAGGGTGCCGAAGACCGCGGCGCCGACGCTGCCGCCGATCTGCCGGAAGTAGTTGTTGGCGCTGGTGGCGGCACCGAGGTCGGCGGGGCGCACGGAGTTCTGCACGGCGAGGATCAGGACCGGCATCACCATGCCGATGCCGGCGCCGAGGACGGCCATCCAGATGCTGTAGTGCAGCCGGGGCGTGTCGGCTTCGAGGCGGGACAGGAGCCACATGCCGATGACGGACAGCAGCCCGCCGATGACGGCGTGGATCTTGTAGTGCCCGGTGTGGCTGATGAGCTGCCCGGAGATGATCGAGGCGCCGACGATGCCGCCCATCATCGGCAGCATCAGGAGGCCCGACTCGGTGGCGGAGGCCCCGTCGACCATCTGCAGGAACGTCGGCAGATAGCTGGCGGCGCCGAACAGGGCGACACCGGTCACGAGGCCCACCAGGCCGGTGACGTTGAAGACGGAGTCCCTGAACAGCCGGAGTGGGATGAGGGGTTCGGCCGCGAAGTGTTCGGCGACGAGGAAGAGGACGCAGGCGGCCACCGCGCCGGCGCCGAGTCCGAGGACGACCCGCGAGTCCCAGGCGTACTCGGTGCCGCCCCAACTGGTCAGCAGCACCAGGCAGGTGGAGGCGGCGGCGAGGAGCAGCGCGCCGAGGATGTCGAGCCGGGGCCTGGCGGTCGGTTTCGGCAGCTTCAGCACGAGGGCGACGACGGCGAGGGTGACCAGGCCGAAGGGGACGTTGAAGTAGAAGCACCAGCGCCAGGAGAGGTGGTCCGTGAAGTAGCCGCCCAGCAGGGGCCCGGCGACGGAGGCGAGACCGAAGGCGGCGCCGATGAGGCCCATGTAGCGGCCGCGCTCCCGGGCCGGCACGATGTCCGCGATGATCGCCTGCACGCCGATCATGAGGCCGCCCGCGCCGACGCCCTGGACCGCGCGGAAGGCGATCAGCTGGTCCATGGTCTGCGCCCGGCCGGCGAGTGCGGATCCCACGACGAAGACGACGATCGCGAACTGGAAGACGCCCTTGCGGCCGTAGAGGTCGCCGAGCTTGCCGTAGATCGGCAGTCCGACGGTGGCGGTGAGCAGGTAGGCGGTGATCGCCCAGGACATCTTGTCCAGGCCGTGCAGTTCGCCGACGATCTTGGGCAGCGCGGTGGCGACGATCATCTGCTCCAGCGCCGCCAACAGCAGCGCGAGCAGCAGCCCGAGGAAGACCAACCGGACCTGGCGCGGGCTCAGTCCGGTCTCGGCGGCCGTCCCCCTGGGCGGTTCTTCCGGCTGAGGTGCCGCGGCCGGTTCGTCCTTTACCAGAGTGGTCCCGCCCACGTACCGCTCCCCTCGTCGCGCTGCCGCACAATTCCCGCGTAAAGCGACAACTGCAGGCAAGCGCGACGAGTTACGGCGTATCGCCGGGGTGGCCGGAGATCCACTCGAACCGGTGAGGTGACCAACGGCCCGTCACGGGTGGCACGTTGGGGCTACTTCGCGACCTCGGCGGCGAGCTTGTCGAGCACGGCGTCGTAGATCCGGCCGAGGCCCTTGGGTGCGAAGGTCTTCTCGAAGAAGCCGCCGATGCCGCCGGCGCCCTGCCAGGTGGTGGTGACGACGACCCGTGACTTGCCCTCGCCGGCCGGGGTGACCCGCCAGGTGGTGACCATCGAGGAGTTGCGGTCCTTCTCGACGAGTTCGCCGTCGGTGGGCTCGCTGACCTCCAGGAGGCAGTCGCGGACGCGCTTGCTGGTGGCCTGGAGCTTCCAGTGGACGAGGGTGCCCTCGCCGTCGCCGCCCTCGCGCACCTCGTACTCGCTGAAGTGCTCGGGCAGCAGCTTCGCGCGCGTGCCGGTGTAGTCGGCGAGGGCGTCGAACACCTTCTCCGCGTCCGCCGCGACGATCCGCTCCGTAGTGGCCTCGACCTGCGCCATTGACTTCCTCCAGGACCTTTGGTTCTCGGGGTTGGGGCAAGCCAACCACCCCGGGTCCCGGGCGCCCAAATCGGGGGGCCGGAAGCGATCGGGCGGGGATCGACGGGCGATCGAACACGCCGGTCGCACGATCAAGGGAACACGTGTTCTATTCTGGGGGCAGTGCTACCGAGGAGGCCTCATGCGCTGGGAGAACCTCACCGAGTCCGGCGAACACAGCCGGGCCGACGCCGCGCTGTTCGGCGCGGATGCGGTGACCACCCGTACCTTCGACACGCCCGAGTTCCGCGGGATCACCTTCCACGAGGTCCGGGCCCGCTCGATCATCAACCGGGTGCCGGGCGCCTCCCGCATGCCGTTCGAGTGGACCGTCAACCCCTATCGGGGCTGCACGCACGCGTGCGTGTACTGCTTCGCCCGCAAGACGCACAGCTACCTGGACCTCGACACCGGGATCGACTTCGACTCCCAGATCGTGGTCAAGGTGAACGCGCCGGAGCTGCTGCGCCACCAGCTCGGCTCGCGCCGCTGGCAGGGCGAGCACATCGCGATGGGCACCAACGTCGACTGCTACCAGCGCGCCGAGGGCCGCTACCGGCTGATGCCGGGCATCATCGCCGCCCTGCGCGACCACGCGAACCCCTTCTCGATCCTGACCAAGGGCACGCTGATCCTGCGCGACCTCGACCTGCTGACGCAGGCAGCCGCGGTGACGGACGTCGGAATCTCGGTCTCGGTCGGGTTCACCGACGCCGAGCTGTGGCGCACGGTGGAGCCGGGCACACCGGCGCCGGAGCGGCGCCTGGAGGTGGTACGGACCCTGGGCGGGCGCGGCATCGGGTGCGGTGTCCTGATGGCGCCGGTCATCCCGTTCCTGAGCGACCACCCGGCCCAACTCCGGGAGACCGTACGGGCGATCGCGGCCTCCGGAGCCACGTCGGTCACCCCGCTGGTGCTGCATCTGCGCCCCGGCGCCCGGGAGTGGTTCATGGCCTGGCTCGGCCACCATCACCCACACCTGGTCGGCCGTTACGAGCGGCTGTACGCGGACGGCTCCTACGCCCCGAAGTGGTACCAGCGCCGGATCACCCGTCAGGTCCACGATCTGGCCCAGGAGTACGGCATCGGCCCCACGCGCGCGGGGATGCCGCGGCGGATCCGCGAGCCGGAGCCCGACCGACCCGATCTGACCGAACCGACCCAACTCTCGCTTATCTGAGAGCATCCGAGCGCAACTCGCGACCCAATTGGGTCAAGTATTGACAGAACGCGCTCTTCCGGGAGTGCTTTCCGGGACGATGCGGCGAGGACCGTGACCCTCGCGGTCCGAAACCCTCCGTCCTGGGAGGACTCCATGAGAAAACGCGCAGCCGCGCTGTGCGGTGCCGCCGTCGTCGTGGCCGGGACCTTCACGGCCGTCCCCGCCGGCGCAAGCACTCCACAGACCGCGGAAACCGCACAGGCCGCGAAACTCACCTGGAAGAAGTGCGGCACCGCCGACTATCCGACGCTCCAGTGCGCGTCCCTCAAGGTCCCACTCGATCACGCGAACCCGTACGGGCAGCGGATCACGCTCGCGCTGTCCCGCGTCCCGCACACCGCGAAGAAGTACCAGGGCCCGCTGCTGGTCAACCCGGGCGGCCCCGGCGGCAGCGGTCTGACGCTCGCCGGCTTCGTCGCCTCCTCGCTGCCCAAGGCGGTCGCGGCGCAGTACGACGTCATCGGCTTCGACCCGCGCGGGGTGGGCGCGAGCAAGCCCGCCCTCGACTGCAAGCCGGGCTACTTCGACCCGGTGCGCCCCGACTCCGTGCCGAGCACCCCCGCGATCGAGAAGGCCAACCTCTCCCGCGCCAAGTCCTTCGCCGCCGCCTGCGGCAAGAAGTACGCGAGCGTGCTGCCGTACATCGACACGGTCAGCGCCGCGCGGGACATGGACGCGATCCGCAAGGCGCTGGGCGCCAAGAAGATCAACTACTTCGGTTACTCGTACGGCACCTACCTCGGCGCGGTCTACGGCAAGCTCTACCCGGACCGTGTGCGGCGCCTGGTCCTGGACTCGATCGTCGACCCCACCGGCGTGTGGTACGACGACAACCTCGCCCAGGACCACGCCTTCAACGACCGCCACCGGGCGCTGATGTCGTGGATCGCCAAGTACGACGCCACGTACAAGCTCGGCACCGATCCGGAGAAGATCGAGGCCAAGTGGTACGCGATGCGGGCGGCCCTCGCCAAGAAGCCGGCCGACGGGAAGGTGGGCGCCGCCGAACTGGAGGACACCTTCCTCCCCGGCGGCTACTACAACGGCTACTGGCCCTACCTGGCCGAGGCGTTCGCGGCGTACGTGAACGACAAGAACGACGACCCGCTGGTCGAGGCGTACGAGAACTTCGCCGCCGTGGACGCCTCGGGCGACAACGGCTACAGCATCTACACCTCGGTGCAGTGCCGTGACGCGTCCTGGCCGCGCGACTGGAACCAGTGGCGCAAGGACAACTGGGCGGTGTACGAGCAGGCTCCGTTCATGACCTGGAACAACGCCTGGTACAACGCGCCGTGCGCGTTCTGGCCGACGGACTCGCTGCAACCGGTGAACGTGGCCAACGGCAAGCTGCCGCCGGCGCTGCTCTTCCAGGCGACGGACGACGCGGCCACCCCGTACCAGGGCGGCGCGACGGTCCATCACATGCTCGCCCGCTCCAGTCTGGTGGTCGAGGAGGGTGGCGGGAACCACGGCATCTCGCTGAGCGGGAACGCCTGCCTGGACAAGTACCTGGCGGCGTATCTGACCGACGGCACGGTGCCGCGCGGCGGCGGCGAGGCCGACGCGGTGTGCCAGGCACTGCCGGATCCCGAGCCGCTGGCCTCGAAGGCGGCGTCGACGTCCTCGCGCGGCTCGACGCTGCACGGTCTGCTCGGCTTCCGCGGCTGAGCACGGCCTGACGCCCCGTCGGGGGCGACGCCGTCGGAGGCGTTGTCAGACCCATGGTCCACCATGGACGCATGAGTGAGCTGACGAGGATCCCCGCCCCCGACGGAGTCGCCCCCTCCGCCCAGTACAGCCACGTCGTCCTGGGCACGGGCCGCTTCGTGGCCGTCTCGGGCCAGCTCGCCCTGGACGAGGACGGCAGGCTCGTCGGCGAGGACGACCCCGCGGCCCAGGCCCGACAGGTCTTCGAGAACCTGCGCCGCTGCCTGGCCGCCGCGGGCGCGAGCTTCGACGACGTCGTCAAGCTCACCTACTTCGTCACGGACATGGCCCACCTGCCTGCCATCCGCGAGGCTCGCGCGGCCCACATACCCGACGACCGCCTGCCGGCCTCGTCCGCGGTGCAGGTCGCCTCGCTGGTCCGGCCCGAGTTCCTGCTGGAGGTCGAGGCGTTCGCGGTGGTCGGCGCGTGACGGACGTACGGGTGCGGGAGATGAGGCTCGCCGACTGCGACCGCGTCTCCGAGATCCGCGTCCGGGGCTGGCAGAGCGCCTACCGGGGGCTCATGCCGCAGTCGTTCCTCGACGCCCTCAGCGTGCCGAAGGACGCCGAGTGGCGGCGCGCCCACTTCTCCGCGCGCGCGGAGCACGGTGTGGTGAACCTGGTCGCCGAGCAGAACGGCGAGATCGTCGGCTGGGCGGCGTACGGCCCGTACCGCGACGGCGAAGAGCGCACCGAGGAAGCCGAGTTGTACGCGATCTACGTGGATCCGGACAGGTACGGCGGCGGCATCGGACACGCCCTGCTCCAGGAGTCGCTCCGGCGGTGCGAGGCCGCCGGACACGGCAGCATCCTCCTGTGGGTCCTCAAGGGGAACGCCCGCGCGCGGCGGTTCTACGAGCGGGCGGGTTTCCGCGCCGACGGCATCGAGGAGCCCTTCGAGGTGGAGGGCGTCGCCGTGCCCGAGGTGCGGTACGCGAAGAAGCTGTCCCACTGACGCCTCACCGCTGTCTCGGGATCCGCGCCAGCGCCTGCACCGCCGCCTCCGCGAGCACCGGGTGCGCGAGGGCCTCGTTGAGGACCGGCCTCGCCCGGGTGTCGCCGAGCGTGCCGAGCCCTTCCACGCAGGCGAGGGCCACGCGCCGGTAGGGGTCGTGCGGGCGCAGCCGCCGCCCCAGGGTGTCGATCAGCGCCGGTACGGCCTCGGGGGCACGCAGCCGCACCAGGAGCCGGACGGGGTGCAGGGCGTAGGCGACACGGAGTTCGTTGGTGGCGAGGGCGGCGGCCGCGCGGGCGGTGCGCGGGTCGCCGAGGCGGGCCAGGGCATGGGCGGCGGAGGCGCAGCGCTGCGGGTCGCGGTGGTTCAGCAGCAGGACGAGGGATTCGAAGGCACGCCGGTCGCCCGCGAGGCCGAGCCGGAACGCGGCCAGTTCCCTGGCCCACAGCGGCTGTCCGGGCTCGGTGAGCACGGCCGCCAGTTCGTCGACGTCCTCGGTCGCCACGAGGCGGCCGTAGAGCGGTGTCTCCCCCGACTCCTGCCGTAAGCGTTCCGTGAGTGATCGCAACTCTTCGTCCATGAACCCGAGATTAGGGGGTGGCCGGGGGCCCGGGAGCTACATCACAAACTCGGGGGCTGGCGCGCTCGTTACTCACGAGTTAAGCTCAGACGAGCGAGTTACCCACTCGCGGAATTCCTCGTGGTGGCCTGGTGACGCAGCCGCCGCGAGAGCAGTCGGTTCGGTACCTCGTGTACCCGAGTACGACCCGGCCCCGGGACAGGGCCGGTCGGTTTCCGCCGTTTCCGGGCGTGTGCACGCCTCGCGACGGCACCGGGCGTGTGCGCCTGCAGCCCGGCAACACCCGCACTCCTCTTCGCACCCCGGTGCGCTCCTGGTTCGGCCCCGTTCGGGCCTTCCTCGGCGCACCCGGGCGCGCTTCCAGTCGTCACCCTCATTCCTGGAGTCCGCGATGGCCGCTCCCCTGTCCGACACCCCTCCGTCCCCCTTCAGGACCGTCGCCGTCGTCGGCCTCGGCACGATGGGCACCGGCATCGCCGAGGTGCTCGCCAAGGCCGGCCGCGAGGTCGTCGGCATCGACATCAGCGAGGCCGCCGCCGCCCGGTCGGTCGCCGCCCTGGAGACCGCGACGGCCCACGCCGTGGAGCGCGGCCGACTGACCGGGCAGGAGCGCGCCGACCTGCTCGCCCGCGTCCGCACCTCCACCGATCTGCGGACCGCGGCCGACGCCGACCTGGTCATCGAGGTGGCTCCGGAGTCGTACGAGATCAAGCAGCAGATCTTCCGTGAACTCGACGGGATCGTGCGGCCGGAGACGATCCTGGCGACCGGCACCAACGCCCTGTCCGTCACCCGGCTCGCCGCCGACTCGGCCCGCCCCGAGCGCGTGCTCGGCCTGCACTTCTTCAACCCGGCACCGGCGATGAAGCTGGTCGAGGTCGTCTCGTCCGTGCTGACCGCGCCCCAGGCCGTCGCCGCCGTCACCGACCTCGCGATCGAGCTCGGCAAGGAGCCCGTCGCGGTCGGCGACCGGCCCGGATTCGTCGCCGACGGGCTGCTGTTCGGCTACCTCAACCAGGCGGCCGCGATGTACGAGGCGAAGTACGCCTCCCGCGAGGACATCGACGCCGCGATGCGGCTCGGCTGCGGGCTGCCCATGGGCCCGCTGGCCCTGCTCGACCTGATCGGCGTCGACACCGCGCGGACGGTCCTGGAGGCCATGTACGCCGAGTCCCGCGACCGGCTGCACGCCCCCGCGCCGATCCTCAAGCAGCTCAGCGCGGCGGGCCTGACCGGCCGCAAGTCGGGCCGCGGCTTCTACACGTACGAGGCGCCGGGCAGCGCGACGGTCGTGCCGGACGCCCTGACACCCCTCGCGGGCGGCCTCGACGTCCCCGGCCGTCCGGTCCGCTCCGTCGGCGTCGCGGGCTCGGGCACCATGGCGTCCGGCATCGCCGAGGTGTTCGCCAAGGCGGGGTACGAGGTCGTGCTCGCCGCCCGCAGCGAGGAGAAGGCCCAGACCGCCAAGTCCCGTATCGGCAAGTCGCTTTCACGCTCCGTCGACAAGGGGCGGATGACCGCCGAGGCCGCCGCGCAGACCCTGGACCGGATCACTCCGGCGGGTTCGTACGACGCCTTCGCCGACGTCGACCTGGCCGTGGAGGCCGTCGCCGAGGACCTGGAGGTCAAGCAGCAGCTGTTCGCGACGCTGGACAAGGTCTGCAAGCCGGGCGCGGTCCTGGCCACCACGACCTCGTCGCTGCCTGTCGTCGCCTGCGCCCGCGCCACCTCGCGTCCGCAGGACGTGATCGGCATGCACTTCTTCAACCCGGCGCCGGCGATGAAGCTGGTCGAGGTCGTCCGTACGGTGTTGACGGCCGAGGACGTCCACTCAACGGTTCGCGAGGTCTGCGTCAAGATCAAGAAGCACGCGGTCGACTGTGGGGACCGGGCCGGCTTCATCGTGAACGCGCTGCTCTTCCCGTACCTCAACAACGCGATCAAGATGGTGCAGGAACACTATGCATCCCTTGACGACATCGACGCGGCGATGAAGCTGGGCGGCGGTTATCCGATGGGTCCGTTCGAGCTCCTGGACGTCGTCGGGCTCGATGTCTCCCTGGCCATCGAGAAGGTCCTGCACCACGAGTTCCGCGACCCGGGCCTGGCCCCGGCCCCGCTCCTGGAGCACCTGGTGGCCGCGGGCTGCCTCGGCCGCAAGACGGGCCGCGGCTTCCGCGAATATGCCCGCCGCTGAGCGTCCCGGCGACTGGTTCGCGGGGGACGCGGACTGGGGCGGGCTGCTCGACCCGGGCGGCTTCGCGCCACCCGCCACGCACAGTTCGCCCCCACCCGCTCAGCCCGACGCTCCCCCGCCCGCACCGGGCGGGGGAACCCGGGGACATGCGCAGCGAGCTGCGCACATGCAGTACGTTCGGGGCATGTCCCAGCCCGCCAAGTCCTCACGTACACCAGCTACGCCCGACGCACCGGAGAGTGCCGCCGGCAGCCGCGCCGCCGCCCAGCGGCTCAAGATGCGCCGGGAACTGGCTGCCGCGGCGATGGAGCTGTTCGCGACCAAGGGGTACGAGGCGACCACCGTCGACGAGATCGCGGCCGCGGCCGGGGTCGCGCGCCGCACCTTCTTCCGGCACTTCCGTTCCAAGGAAGAGGCGATCTTCCCGGACCACGACGACACGTTGATCCGGGCGGAGGCGGTCCTCAACGCCGCCCCCGCGCACGAGCACCCGCTCGACACGGTGTGCCGCGGCATCAAGGAAGTCATGCGGATGTACGCGGCCCGGCCCGAGATCTCGGTCGCCCGCTACAAGCTGACGCGCGAGGTGCCCACCCTGCGCGAGGCGGAGATCGCCTCGGTGGCCCGCTACGAGCGGCTCTTCACCCGCTACCTGCTCGGCCACTTCGACGAGCACGCACACGACGACGACGCCAACGACGACCCGCTGCTGGCCGAGGTCGCCGCGTCCGCCGTGGTCACCGCCCACAACCACGTCCTGCGGCGCTGGCTCAGGGCCGGCGGGCAGGGGGACGTCGAGGCGCAGCTGGACCACGCCTTCTCGATCGTACGGAAAACGTTCGGGTCGGGCATCGGGGCCGGACGGGACGCCTCGCACCGGCCGGCCCCCGCTTCCCTGGCCTCGCACCGGGAGGTGCTGGTGACGGTGGCCAGGACCGACGCGCCGCTCGACGAAGTGATGCGCACTATCGAGCAGGCGCTCAAGGAACGCTCCTAGCGGCCTGCCTCACGGGCGCGAACCGAGCAGCGAGCCCCGGGTCCGCCCTCCCCGTCGGCAGGCCGGCCACCAGCCGTCCCGTCGCCGTGGCCGGCATCAGGCCCAGCATGTTGTGGCCGGTGGCGAGCAGGCCCCCGGGGGCGGCCCGGGACCGGTCCGATCAGCGGGAGGCCGTCCGGGGTCATCGGGCGCGGTCACATCCACTCCTGCTCACGTCGGCCGCAGTCCGCGCCCGGCAGACCAGGGCCGCGCCGCTGCCACACGACTCGTACGGGGACGCGGCGCCGGCACTGCGTACCGGGCCCCGGATTGAGCCCAACCGGCGCTTCGTCGCCGTCGCCGATCTTCGGGTGCCGCAGCTGGTGGCGATGGCTGTGCGCCAGGAGCGTGCGGTCCGGCGTTTCATCTGTGGAGCGGCTCGCCGAGCCATTCACCCAGTTGACCACCCCGTAAGGACGGTTCACCACCCGGCTCAACCACGCCTTGGAGCGAGGCGCGCTCGCACTGGCCGGACGGGCCGGCACCCGGCTCCGTCGAACACCAGCGAGTCCCAGAACGATACGTTGACCTGCATGTCTAGTACCGTCACCGGCCAAAGCCAACTGCGGCGGAGACGGCCAGAGACCCTGCTAACTAAAGCGTCAATAGTATCCTGCGCCAGAAATGACGATACTAAATCTGTCTCAGGTTCCAGTGGTCGGTGGGTTGATTTTGGTGAGGTAGCCGGCGAGGGAGTTGAGGATCTCGTCGGCGGTCTTGTTTCCAGGTGAAGAGCACGAGGACCCCGAGACGCCATGAAAGCAGCCTGCAGACTTGGTCTCGTCATTTCTGGCGCATCACACTAGGTCGGCAGACGGCAAGGCGTACGCGGTCTCACGCGAACCCGCCCCTCGCAATCGAACAGCGGGGTAACACCAGACTGACGCTGTCAAGTGGGAAACGACTCAATCTTGACTCGTATTTATGGAACCTCATGCCCGTGTCACAGAATCGACCTTGGGGCCCACGGCGCACGCGACAAGGAAGTCCCGCTCGACGCGCCCGCTGTGAAAGTCCCAGCCGGGTGCGGCCCGGCACCGCCACTGGCCGCCGCCCGGCGAGGGCCGCAGACGCAGCTGTGAGAAGTCCAGGGCCAACCCGGTCCCCAGCGCCTTCGCATAAGCCTCCTTCAGCGTCCACAGGCGCACCAGCCGCTCGTTCCGATCTGCCGACGCCAGTACCCGCAGCTCCGCAAGTTCCTCCGGGTGACCGATCCTCTCGGCCAGCCCCGGGAGCAGCAGTGACCGGTCCCGCGCCTCGACGTCCACCCCAATGCGCCGGTCCTGGGCGACACCGACCAGGAGCAGGCCGGCGGTGTGGCTGATTCCCACGTCCAGTCCGGTCGGCTTGACGCACTCCAGTCTTCCGTACGTGCCACGAGTCACCAGCACTTGCCCCGGTTCGGTACCACTCACGGCGGCCACGGCCCGGCGCAGCAGCAGCCTGGAACCCAGCAGCCGTGCCCGGACGGCGGGTTCGCGTGCGGTGCGGTACCGGTCCAGGTCCGCGCCGAGCAGGTTACGCGAGGGCGAGACCGCAATGGCCGCCCACTCGTCGAGCCGCCCGTAGCACACCGTGTAGCCGCGCCGTAGTGCGTCCTCATGGAGGCTCCGCCACGGCGTGCGCGCGTGCGGTCCATCCTCTGCGGGGAGCACCGGGCCGATGCACAGCAGGGAGTCCGCAATCGCTGCGTCCGGGTCCGTCATGACCGTTCTCCTTCGCCGCCGTCTCCAGGCACCGGGTGCCTGCGCGGAGTGCATGCCCGCGTACCACCGTTGTATCGGCTCGTCCGGTCGGCGTGCAGGTCGCGGAAGTGGAGTGGACCGTCACAGCGGGCTCACCGGCCCTGCGCTTCACCGCTGGTCGGCGCTGCCCTCTGTGGCTCCTGTTCCCGTGCTGTGCCCGGCTCACTCGCCACTCGCCCGGCCTAGTGTCATGAGTCTTTGATTCGGTTCAGATATCCGGCGATGCGTTCGAAGATCTCGTCAGCGGTCTTCGTCCATACGAAGGGCCTCGGATTGTCGTTCCAGTCTGCGATCCAGGCCCGGATGTCCTTTTCCAGGGCTTGGACGTTCTGTGGACGCCACGCCGTATCTGCTTGTCCGTCAGCAGTGCGAACCAGGGCTCCACTTGGTTGAGCCAGCACGAGCTGGTCGGGGTGAAGTGCATGTGGAACCGGGGATGGGCCAGCAGCCACTTCTGGATAGCGGGCGTCTTGTGAGTGGCGTAGTTGGCCTGGCACCCCCGTGCGCTTCGCGGTCGGTTCGATTCCCCGGAAACCCGCCGTCATGCGGGCCACCACCACGGTGGTCCTGGACAGGCGAAACCGGGCCGAGGTGACTGTGCGCGCGGTGGCGAGGATCGCCTCCCGATGGCACCTTGGGTCTGTCGGGAATCCCACCGCACACCGTCGACACAACAGGACTCGCGCGAACCCTGTGGTACGCAGCCTCGGCGGTCAGTCGCCAGCCTGGTACCGCATCCAGGCCCTGGCCCGGGCCTCGATTCGTGCCTGTAGCCCGCTCCGCCCGCTCCGTGTTCGTCCGGCCGGGCCGCGAGCCAACGGAGGATGCCAGCCGCGAGCCAACGGAGGATGCCATGTCGGTGATCGAAAAAGCCCAGGGGGTCGACAAGCCGCACGAGTTCGTCGGCGTCTGCCTGGCCTGCGCCGACGCTGCTGCCGCCGAGCAGGAACGGCAGATCCCAATGTCCGTGAAGTGCATGAGGGCCAAACGCTGGCTCGCCGCCGTTCCCGGCAGACGGGGTACGACGCGCCTAGGACGATGGCTGTCATCGACGCGACGCGCACCACCCTGCGGGCGATACCGACACCTGCGGAGAACGCAAGGGGACGGAGTGCTGCGCGTTGTCCGCGAAAGCCTACCGGGAGACGGAGAAGCCGCTCGGAGAGCTGATCCGGCAGATGCGGTCGAGCGGGGTGGCGAAGGGCTGCCCGGGGGTGAAAACGCCCAGCGCGACAACCCCCGCTGCAGCGGCGACGAGCGCTGGGTGCGGCCTTCCGGGGAACGCCTGCCTTCGACGTTCGCCTCAGTCCGCTTTGCGTCTCCTCTTCACGGCTGCCCAACAATGAATCCCTGGACGGCACTTGGTGCCGCTCCGGTTTCGTACCGCACGGAGCATCGACTGCGGAAAGGACAACCCGTGCCGCAGCTGTTTCAGCACAGGACGTTGACGGACGCCGTACGCGAGGGCGTGGAAGAGCATCCCGAGCGAGCCGCGTTCGTCTATCTGCACGAGGACGGCCGGGACATGCGGCCCGAAGAGCTCAGTTACGCGGCGCTGGACCGGCGGGCCCGCGTCGTGGCGACTCAGCTCCGGCAGGAGTCCAAGGGCGACCCGGCGCGCCCGGTTCTGCTGCTCTTCCCTCCGACGCTGGAGTTCGTCACCGCCTTCCTCGGCTGCTTCTACGCAGGCCGTACGGCGATCCCGGCGCCGCTGCCCGACGAACCGGGCGAGCGGCTGGCCCGTGTCAGCGGCATCCTGCGGGACGTTTCGGTGGGCGCGGTGCTGACGCTGCCCGCCTACCGGCAGGCCATCAGTGCGTGGCTGGCGGCTTCCGGGGAGCAGGACATCGTCTGCCTGGCCGCCGACGCGGACGAGCCCACCGATCCCGAGCTGTGGCGCCCGCCCCGGGTACGGGCGTCGGACCTGGCCTTCCTCCAGTACAGCTCCGGTTCCACCAGCGAACCCAAGGGTGTAATGATCACGCACGCCAATCTGGCCGCCAATCAGGAGGCCATCCGTGCCGCCATGCGAACCCGGCCGGGTGTCGTGGCCGGCAGCTGGCTGCCGCTCTACCACGACATGGGCCTCATCGGGATGACCCTGCACCCCCTGTGGGTGGGCGGCACCAGTGTGCAGATGTCACCGGCCTCGTTCATCAAGCGTCCGTATCGCTGGCTGCAGATGATCCACGACTTCCGCGTCGAGGGCACCGCCTCGCCCAATCTCGGCTACGACTTGTGCACCCGGCGCATCACCGAGGAGCAGTCCGCCGGGCTCGACCTGTCCAGTCTGCGGGTGGCGCTCAACGGTGCCGAGCCGGTTCGCGCGGCCACCATCCGAGCCTTCACCTCCCGTTTCGCCGCCAACGGCCTGCGTCCGCAGGCGCTGCTGCCCAGCTACGGGCTGGCCGAGAGCACCCTGCTGGTCTGCGCCGGCGATCCGGACACCCCGCCCGTCGAACTGCGCGTGGACGCCCAGGGCCTGGAGCAGGACGAACTGCTGTCCGCCCGGGTCGGCCACGCCACCAGGGTCCTCGTCGGCTGCGGCCGTCCGACGGCCACCGAGGTACGGATCGTGGACCCGACGACTCTCCAGTTGCTGCCCGACGGCCAGGTCGGTGAGATCTGGCTCCGCGGCCCCTCGGTGACCGACGGCTACTGGAACCGGGCCGATCTCACCGACGAGACCCTCCGCGCCACGACCGCGGACGGCCGGACGGGATACTGCCGCACCGGTGACCTCGGAGCCCTGCTCGACGAGGAGCTCTACGTCACTGGGCGGATCAAGGAGATGCTCATCCACCACGGGCGCAACCTCTACCCGCAGGACATCGAACAGGCCGTCCAGGAGTCAGAGAACGCCTTCCGGCGCGGCGGCGGTGCGGTGTTCACCGTCACCGACGCCGCCACCGACTGCGCCCATGTGGTCGTAGTGCAGGAACTGCGCACCCAGGCCTGCGGCGAGGCCGGGACGGCCGAACTGGCCACCGCAGTTCAGTCCCTGCTGAGCCGGCAGTTCCAGCTACCCGCCGCGAGCGTGGTCCTGGTGCACCCCGGCGGGATCCGCAAGACCACCAGCGGCAAGACACAGCGCACGCTCATGCGGCAGCTCTTCCTCGGTGGCGCCCTGCCCGTCCTGCACCAGCACCTGGAGCGGCCGGTCGCCGCCCTGCTCGCCCACGCCGAGGGTGCCCCCGCCACCCTCCGGTGACCGCCCCCAGCAGCTGAGATCCGAAGGAGAAGTACGCCATGGGCATCGCCCCGGAAACCCACACCGCCCCCGAACTCGAACTCTGGCTCACCGACCGGGTGGCCTTCCACCTGCAGAAGTCCCCCGAGGAGATCGACCCGGGCACACCGCTCGCCGACTACGGCATCGACTCGGTCGCCGCGATCAGCATCTGCGGCGAGATCGAGGAGCACTATCGCCTGCCGGTCTCCCCCACCATCGCCTACGACTTCCCAACCGTCCGGGCGATCAGCAACCATCTCTCCGAGCGACTGGCCGACGCGATCCCGAACGGCACGGACCCACACGGAGACAGGTCATGACCCAGCGCGAACCCATCGCGGTCGTCGGTCTCGACTGCCGGTTCCCCGGTGCCCGCGACGCCCACGAGTACTGGGCCATGCTCATGGACGGGCGGGACGGCACCGACCGCGTCCCCGAACAGCGATGGGACGCCGACCGCTACCACACCGCTCCCTTGACCGCACCGCGCAGCGCCTCCCAGGCCCAACCACCCAGCCACACCAACACCGTGCGCGGCGGCTTCATCGACGACCCGGACGCCTTCGACCCCGGTTTCTTCGGGATCCCGCCGCGCGAGGCCGCCGCAATGGACCCGCAGCAACGGCTGCTGCTGCAGTCCGCCTGGCGGGCCATCGAGGACGCCACGATCGCCCCCGAGGACCTGGCCGGCACGGCCACCGGCGTGTTCGTCGGTGTGATGGCCAACGAGTGGGCGTACCTGCAGCTCACCGACTACGACCGGATTACCGCCCGCTACGGCTCCGGCAACGGCTACTTCATGGGAGCCAACCGGGTCTCGTACCACCTCGACCTCCAGGGCCCCAGCCTGGCCGTGGACACGGCCTGCTCCTCCTCTCTCGTCGCGGTCCACCTCGCGGTGAACTCGCTGCGCTCGGGGGAGAGCGACTACGCCCTGGCGGCCGGCA
Organism: Streptomyces sp. a15; assembly: GCF_059026085.1. Classification (NCBI taxonomy): domain Bacteria; kingdom Bacillati; phylum Actinomycetota; class Actinomycetes; order Kitasatosporales; family Streptomycetaceae; genus Streptomyces; species Streptomyces sp. A15. Next base: position 80,105 of record NZ_JBWLKM010000019.1, read on the forward strand.
CCAACCTGATCATGACTCCAGTCATCAACATCTTCTACACCCAGGCGGGTCTCTCGGCGCCCGACGGGCGGTGCAAGCCCTTCAGCGCCGCGGCCGACGGCATCGGCCGAGCCGAAGGGGTCGCTGTGCTGGTGCTGCGCCGACTCAGTGACGCGCTGGCCGACCGGCAACCGGTGTACGCCGTACTGGAGGAGACCGGCATCAACCAGGACGGGCGCAGCAACGGAATCACCGCGCCCAATCGCTGGGCGCAACAGCGGCTCATCGAATCGGTCTGGCAGTCGGCCGGGGTCACCGCCGACGACATCCGGTTCATCGAGGCGCACGGCAGCGGCACGCTGCTCGGCGATCTGATCGAGGCTCAGGCGCTCGGCCACCTGACGAGTGGGCGCAGCGGCGGCAGTGTCGCGCTGGGCTCGGTCAAGAGCAACTTTGGGCATGCCGAGGGCGCTGCCGGGATCGCCGGGCTCATCAAGGCCGTACTCGCCCTGCACCACCGCACCGTGCCGCCGAGCCGGTTCGCGGACGACGAGAACCCCAAGCTGGAGCTGGCCCGGCACCGGCTGACGCTGCTCAGGTCGCCGCTGCGGCTGCCGCCCGGCACCGTGCACGCCGCGGTCAGCAGTTTCGGCATGGGCGGCACCAACGCACACGCCGTGCTGGCCTCGGCGCCCCGCGCCGTGCACCGCTCCCGGGGCGGCACGCCGGGCGTGTTCACCGTTTCCGCCCGCACAGCCGAGCAACTGCGTCCCAATCTGCTGGCGCAGGCCGAATCCCTGGCCCGCCGCCCCGAAGGCCAGCTGGCGCAACTGTGCTGGACCAGTAACCGGGTCAAGTCCCGGTTCCCGCACCGGGTGGCCGTCGCGGCTGGGGACCTGCCCGGGCTGGTGACGGGGCTGCGTGAGGCGGCGGAAGACCTCGGCGAGCCGTCCCCGGCCGGCGGGCGCCGGGCCGCGCCCTCGGTGGCGTTCGCCTTCGCCGGACAGGGCGCACAGCACCCTCGTATGGCCGCGTCCTGGTACGAGTCCTCCCCCGTCTACGCACGGCTCTTCGACGAGATCGACAAGGTTCTCAGCGCCCACACCGGACGGTCCGTACGGGACGCGGTGCTCGACGGAGATACTGATGTGCACAGGGCACGGCTGGCGCAGCCCGCGCTGTTCGCGGTGGAGTACGCGATGGCGGGCACCCTGGCCGAGGCCGGGATCAGGCCTTCGTACGTCATCGGGCACAGCATCGGCGAATTCGCCGCCGCATGCGCGGCCGGCGCGCTCGATCCGACGGACGCCGCCATGCTGGTCGCGCGGCGCGGGGCGCTGATGGAGGCACTGCCCGGCGGAGGCGGCATGCTCGCGGTGAGCCTGGGCGCCGCGGATGTGGAACCGATGCTGACCGGGCGGCAGCGGCTCGCCCTCGCCGCGGTCAACGGCCCGGGCAACACGGTGGTCGCCGGAGATCTCGCTGAACTGACCGCGTTGGGAACAGAGTTGGCCGAGCGCGGGGTGTTCGCGCGGCCCCTCACCGTCTCGCACGCCTTCCACTCCCCGCTGATGCGGCCCATGGTGGAGGAGTTCCGCCGAGAGTGCGCGGGCGTGGCCGGTCGGCGGCCCGCGCTGCCCTTCTTCTCCACCGTGTACGGCCGGAGGCTGGCCGACGAGGAAACCATGGACGCGGGCTACTGGGCGGGGCAGATCACCGCGCCGGTACGGTTCGCCGAGGCCGCCGCCGCGCTCTTCGCCGCCGGTGCCACCCATGTGGTGGAGATCGGCCCGCGCGCCATCCTCACGCGGCTGCTCGCCCGGCTGCGGCCGGAGGGTGGCCACCCGGTGAGCTGCCACGCGGCACACCCAGGAGAGCGGGCCCCCCGGTACCGGCCGCAGCAACTGCTCGGCGAACTGTGGTGTGCGGGTCTCGCACCGGACTGGGACGTGCTGTACGCCGAGTCGGACCGGGTACCGCGCCGACTGCCACCTTACGTCTTCGACGACTCGTTCCGCGCCTGGCGTGAAGGCGGGGCCCCCGGAGTTCCTGAACTGTCGGCGCCTGTTCCCTCCCGTGCCGCGGGCACGGCGGCCGCGCCCGCGGCACCGCCCATCGCGGACCTCGGGGGCCCGTGCCCGCCGGCCACGGCAGGCGAACTCCCCCCGGCCATCACCGAGCTGACGCACCGTCTGGTGTGCAGGGTCGGCGGGCACGCTGCCTCCCTGGTGCACGACCATTCCCGGCTCCACGAGGACCTGGGCTTCGACTCGATCCAGGTCATGGAACTGAAGACGCGGATCGAGAACGAGCTGCCGCAGCTCGGCACGCTACCGGTCGAGGAGCTGCTCGCCAGCCTGCGGACCGTGGGCGACCTCGTGCGGTATCTGGGGGACCGCGCCGCCGAATCCCCGGCTCCGTCACCCGCCGAGTCCAGCGCCTCGGCCCCCGCCGCCGCTTCGGAAGGACCGCATCGATGACCGCACCCATCGCGCATCTCGCCTCGGTCGGCACCTGCCTGCCCGGGGAACCGGTGGACAACGCGACCCTGGCCAAGCTCGTCGGTGTGGACGAGCAGTGGGCCGAGATGTTCATCGGCAACACCAGCCGGTACTTTGCCGTCGACCTGGCCACCGGGCAGGTACGGCACAGCCTCGCCGACATCGCCGCGACCGCCGGTGACCGGGCGCTGATGGAGGCCGGGCTGGAACCGACCGACATCGACTGCATCGTCATGGGCACCGCCACCCCCGACCAGCTGATGCCCGCCACGGTGAATCTGGTCGCGGACCGGCTCGGCATCGACAACGTGCCCACCTACCAGCTCCAATCCGGCTGCGCCGGTGCGGTGCAGGCAGTGGACGTGGCCCGCACCCAGCTTCTCGCCGGGCAGTGTTCGACGGTGCTGGTGATCGGCGGCGATGTGTGCGCCAAACACCTGGAGACGGACTTCGACCCGGGCTCGCGTACCTCCGCCGAACTCGTCAACTACGCGCTCTTCGGGGACGGGGCGGGGGCGGCGGTGCTCAGCACCGAGCTCCTGGGCCACGGCATCGTGGTCCGTCAGGTGCTCAACCGGCTGGTGGGCCTGGGCAAGGAACCGGGCCAGGTCATCGACTGGTTCGGGCTTGGCGACCGGCACGGCGACCGCGCGGCGATCTTTGAGGACTACAAGGCGATCGAGGAGATGGTGCCGGTGCTGGCCACGCAGATTTTCTGGGAGCTCCTGGACGATCTGGGTTGGACCGCCGACCAGGTGGATTATCTGCTGCCGCCGCAGCTCTCCGGCCGGATGAGCGACCGCATCTCGGCGGCCATGCCCGCCCCCGACGTCCCCCGGATCAATGTCGTACGGACCGTCGGCAACAACGGGAACGCCCTGCCGTTCCTCCAGCTCGACGCGTTGCTGCGGCAGTGGGAGGGCCCCGGGCGGGCCGTCACCATCGCCGTCGAGTCCAGCAAGTGGATCAAGTCCGGCATCGCACTGGAGCGCTCATGACCACGACCGAGGACCGCCTTCCTGGCCCCACCACCGTGGACGGCGGCGCCCCGGCCGGGGCGTGGTACGACCCGGGGGCCTTGCGCGAGCTGCGCGATCTGCACCGGGCGGGCCGTCTGACGGCGGAGTACGGATCGGTGCGGGCACTCCTGTCCCGCATGCCGGCGAGCGATCTGCCGCCTGCGGGCCAGTTGCTGGCCCGGCTCGACACCGACGAAATACGGGATCACCATCCCGGCGTGTCACTGGTCACCGTCGCCGTCACCGGCCAGTCGACTGTAGCCCCGCTGGTGGCGCCGCTCACCGCCGAACTGGCCCGGCACGGACTGATGCTCGACCCAGTGGTCTCCCCGTACGGCGCCTACCTCCAGGACCTGATGCGGCCCCCGAGTCCTGCGAAGGGTGACCGGGAACCGCGGCTCACGCTCTGCCTGCTGGACCCGCACACGGTCTTTGAGGAGGTGACGGTGCCCTGGCGGGTCGAGGACGTCGAGGCCGCAGCCCGGGCCAGGCTCCTTCTCATCGGCCGGGCCGTGCAGGCCCACCAGGAGAACGGCTGCGGTCCCCTGCTGCTCAACACAGTTCCGCTGCTGCGCCGGTACACCCATCAATTGGTCGATCTGCGGTCCCGGGCCCGGCTCGGGGCGGTGTGGCGCGAGTTCAACAGCGGGCTGCTCGCCCTCGCCGAGGAGCATCCCGGGGTTGTCACCGTGGATCTCGATCCACTGGTGGCCGAGGGCGTGGGCGCGTACGAGCCGCGCACCGCGCTGTACGCCAAGGCCAGGCTCTCCGCGGGGCTGCTGGCCGGGTACGCCAGGGAGGCCGCCCATGTGGTGCTCGGCTACCTGGGCAGAACCCGCAAATGCCTGGTCCTGGACCTGGACGGGACGCTGTGGGGCGGGGTGCTCGGCGAGCACGGCCCGGCCGGCATCGAACTCGGCTCGGGACTGCGGGGCGAGGCGTTCCAGGAGTTCCAGCGGATCCTCAGGCAGCTCGGCGCGCAGGGCGTGCTGCTCGCGGTGAGCAGCAAGAACGACGGGGAGGAGGTGCGCAGGACGCTCCTCCACCACCCCGCGATGGTGCTGCGCGAGGACGACTTCGTGTGCGTCGACGCCAACTGGTCGGCCAAGCACGACAATCTGCGGAACATCGCCGCCCGGCTCGGGATCGGCCTGGACAGTTTCGTCTTCGTCGACGACAGCATCTTCGAGTGCGGCCTGGTCGGTGAGCAGCTGCCCGAGGTCGCCGTAGTCCGAATCGACGAGGAACCGGCCCTGCATCCGTCCGCGCTGCTGGCCGACGGCTGGTTCGATGTGTTCGAGCTCACGGAGGCCGACCGGAAACGGGCGGGCCGCTACCGTACGGAGGCCCGGCGGCAGGAGTTCCGCGAGGACTTCGACTCGTACCAGGACTATCTGGACGGACTCGGGATCGAGATCGCGCTGCGGGCCCCAGAGGAGTCCGAGGTGGCGCGGGTCTCCCAGCTCACGCTGCGCACCAACCAGTTCCATCTGGCCACCGAGCGGCTGCACGTACCGCAGTTGGCAGCGTGGGCGGAGCGCCCGGGCCACACCGTGCTGGTGGTGGGAGCCCGCGACCGGTTCGGCGACCACGGTGTGGTCGGCGCCCTGTTCCTGCGCCGCGACGGTGACGAACTGCGCATCGACAACTTCGTCCTCAGCTGCCGGGTCTTCTCGCGCGGCATCGAGAGCGGGTGCCTGAGCGCCGTGCTTGAGCACGCGCGGGACTCCGGGGCGAGCGCTGTGACCGGCCGCTACCTGCCCAGTCCGCGCAACTCCGCCTTCGCCTCCTTCTACGCCGACCACGGCTTCGCCCACGTTCGCACGGACTCGGACGAACCCGACGCCGTCTTCTTCCGGCACGACCTGCGCACTATCGCCCCAGTTCCCGCCCATCTGCGGCTGCACGCCGTGTTCGGGCCTTTCGAGGGAGACCCGATATGACCACCGCCATCGCCGGCATCGCGGAGTTCCGCACGCTCCTGGAGGAGGAACTCGGTGTGCACGTCGCGTCCGAGAACCTCGACCGGCCCCTGGACGACTTCCCCGAGTGGGACTCCGTGCATCTGCTGCGGCTGGTTACCGTCGTAGAGGGCCTCACCGGACGGCGTGTCCAAGTGGCGGAGCTACTGGAGGCGACAACATTCCGGCAGATGTACGACGTGTTGGCGCGATGACGGCCACCGAGCCCCGTCCCGCCCAGTGCGTCACCTCGGAGCAGCGCGCGTGCGTGGCTGCCTTCGGCCGCCGGCGCATCCAGGGACGCGACATCACCCGGCTCGATATCCCCTTCGACTACGCCGGTTTCGTTTGCTGGACCACCGGGCTCTCCACGCGGCACAGGCTGCCGCTGCTGATCGTACTGGGCGGCATCGCCGACACCGAGGAGCAGCGGGTGCCAATGCCGGCGGATGCGGACCGGCTCGGGGCAGCCGTCATGGTCACGGAGCTGCCTGGTGTTGGCGAGGACACCCTCACATACGGATCGGACAGGCCTCGTATCCTCGCGTACCTCTTGGACCTGCCCGAACGGGTCGGCGACACCTCGCCCACATGTGTCCTGCTGGAACGGACGCTGCCACAGCTCGGGCTGATGGAACAGGATGTGCTGGGCGGGGAGCCGGAGCGGGCGGCCGATACCCGGCTGTGGCTGGTGTCGCAGGCGGTCCTGATGGCCGGTACGGCGGGCGGCATACGGCGGGCCGCGTCCGCGCCCGCTCGGGTCCGTCGGGCGCGCCGCGCCTTCCCCCAACCGACCGCCGGAGACCGCGCATGACGACCATCACGCCGACAGCCGCCCTCCCCCGGGCGCCCCACCAGGACGCCCGGCTACGGCTGTTCTGCTTCCACCACGCAGGCGGCGGTGCCTCGTTCTTCGGCTCGTGGCCGGACCGGGTGCTGCCCGGGGTCGACGTACTGCCGGTGCAGCTCCCCGGCCGGGAGTCCCGCTACGGCGAGCGCCGCTACCACGACGCCGGGGAGGCCGCGGACGCCCTCGGCCGGGAACTCGCGCCCTGGCTGGAAGGGCGCTGGGCCGTCTACGGGCACAGCATGGGCGCCCTGCTGGGCTTCGCGCTGGCGGCGGCACGGGTGCGGGCCGGGGAGCCGGGGCCCGAGGCGCTGTTCGTGGGCGCGTACGCGCCGCCGCATCTGACGCCCCCGCTACCCTCGCCCGACCGCCACGGGGACGCGGAACTGGCCCGGCTCCTGGTGGACATCGGGGGCATGAACCCCCAGTTCCTGGGCCGTGACGACTGGTTGCGGGTGCTGCTGCCCGTCGTCCGGGACGACCTGCGGATCTGCGCGAGTCACCGGCGCGCCGGGCTGCCGGACGCGGACGACGGACAGGCGCGGCTGCCGCTGGACATCGAGGCCTTCGCGGGCACCGACGACCCCCTCGTGGACCCGGCCGCGGTGCGGGCCTGGGAGCGGTACGGGCGGAGCTTCCGGATGACCTCGGTGCCCGGCGGTCACTTCTTTCCGCGCGAGGCGCCCGACGCGTTCTTCGACCGGTTCAACCGTTCGCTGGCCCGGCTCCTCGCAGAGCCGGCCGAACCACCTGCGGAACGCGGCTGATCCGACGGTCGATGTCGTTCATGAGATGCCTCCCAGGGGCGCGGTGCAGCCGTCGGTGCCGCGCACGAGGGGTAGCTCGAACTCCTCCAAGGCGGTTTTGATGTCCGCGAGCAGATCGGCCGCCTCGGCACCGTCCACCACGCGGTGGTCGAAGGCTAGGTTGAGCCGCATCACCGGGGCGATCACCACCTGACCATCGCGCGCCACCGGCCGGTCGGTGATCTGTCCGAGGCCGAGCGTGATGGTGGTACCGCCAACGGAGTGGAAGCCGTTGACCGGCCGGTGGCAGAGCGCGGAGACGGCGAGCGTGCCCATGACCCGGTGCCGGCCAGTGAGCGAGCGGACGGTCCGCCGTAAGGCCACCGATCCCAGCAGCGTGGGCAGTCGCTGCAGTCGGCGGACCACCGCGAACTCGGGCATCACTCCGGCGTCGCCGCTGCGGTAATGCGCGAGCCGACCCTGGATCTCGTCCAAGTCGGCCACGTCGGCTCCCTTGAGTAGCGCCGCCAGGACGACCCGCTCACCGTCGATCGTCTTGTCCAGGGCGACCTTCACATCGACCCGGTCGTACGTCACGATCCGTGGGCGAAGTCCGCCGCGGATCGCCGCGTTCGCCTTCGGGTGAGCCGCGAGGGCGCGGGCGGCCGCCAGAACGGTGAAGGCGACCGCGGAGTACCGACGACCGCTCTCACGTGCGGCTTCGCGCAGTTCCTGGACCCGAGACATGTCGACGTCGGTGTCCAGGAAGACCGGGGCGAAGCCGCGGAGCGTCTGCAGGAAGTAGAAGGTGTGGCGCCGCTGCCGGGCCAAGGGCCGGACGGTCATCGGGCCACTGCCGGCTCGTAGACGTGGGCCCGGTTGGGGCCTCTATGACCTCCGGGAGGGACAGGCACCTCCGGGAGGGACAGGCGCCGTCCGGTTTCCCGCTTCAGGACCGTCAGCAGCCACATCACGTGGAGGGAGTCCCAACCGGGCACCTCGTCCACGCTGCGGCGGAGGTCCTCGCTGGTGGCCGGGAGCCGAGCTGGTCACCGATCAACTCGTCGAACTCTCCAAGACTGTTCAACGTCTCTCCCTGCGATCGATCAGACGGATGTGGTCGGGCATGGCCGGCAACTGGTCCAGCCGATGGCGGAACGTCGCCGACCTGTCGTCGCCGCCGGTCTCCTCGAACCTTAAGGGCGGGGCGGAGGCCCCGCACTTTGGTGTCCTTGGTGGTGGCGTGGTGCCTGGCCTCGACCGCGTCTGGTCGCAGCCCGCCGATCCCGGTACGTGTCAAGTAGTTCCCAGGGGCTGTTGGGCGTTTGATCGATCATCGCTCATTTGTTACGTAAAGATTTCGCGTGAGCGCAATCTCTGGCACTCAGTGCCTTGCGGGGTGACACGGGGTGTCATACGTTGGAGATGTCCGGGCGGCCGGCGTGCAGAGACCTTTCGTACGCCGGCTGTCCCAGCAAACCATCGGTTCGCTCGCCCGGACGCCTGCGTCACAGGCAACCTTCCGCGCCACAACGCGCTGCCGAACAGCACCACCGCCGAACCGACGGCACTTTCCCACCCACCCTCAGCAGCACCGACGTAACCCTCAGCGTCTTCCCTCAAGACGCCATTCGCCGGAGGCAAACCGTGACCGTGAAGGACATCCTGGACGCGATCCAGTCGCCGGACTCGACGCCGGCCGACTTCGCCGCCATGCCGCTCCCCGAGTCGTACCGCGCGATCACCGTGCACAAGGACGAGACGGAGATGTTCGCGGGCATGCAGACCCGCGAGAAGGACCCGCGCAAGTCGCTCCACCTGGACGACGTGCCACTGCCCGAGCTGGGCCCGGGCGAGGCCCTGGTGGCCGTCATGGCCTCCTCGGTCAACTACAACTCGGTGTGGACCTCGATCTTCGAGCCGCTGTCGACCTTCGGCTTCCTGGAGCGCTACGGCAAGGTCAGCGAGCTCACCAAGCGGCACGACCTGCCGTACCACATCATCGGCTCCGACCTCGCGGGCGTCGTCCTGCGCACCGGCCCCGGCGTCAACGCCTGGAAGCCCGGCGACGAGGTCGTCGCGCACTGTCTGTCCGTCGAGCTGGAGTCGTCCGACGGCCACAACGACACCATGCTCGACCCCGAGCAGCGCATCTGGGGCTTCGAGACCAACTTCGGCGGCCTCGCCGAGATCGCCCTGGTCAAGTCCAACCAGCTGATGCCCAAGCCGGACCACCTCAGCTGGGAGGAGGCCGCCGCTCCCGGTCTGGTCAACTCCACCGCCTACCGCCAGCTGGTCTCCCGCAACGGCGCCGGCATGAAGCAGGGCGACAACGTCCTCATCTGGGGCGCGAGCGGCGGACTCGGCTCCTACGCCACGCAGTTCGCGCTGGCCGGCGGTGCCAACCCCATCTGTGTCGTCAGCAGCGAGCAGAAGGCGGACATCTGCCGGAAGATGGGCGCCGAGGCGATCATCGACCGCACCGCCGAGGACTACAAGTTCTGGAAGGACGAGCACAACCAGGACCCGCGCGAGTGGAAGCGCTTCGGCAAGCGCATCCGTGAACTCACCGGCGGCGAGGACGTCGACATCGTCTTCGAGCACCCCGGCCGCGAGACCTTCGGCGCAAGCGTTTACGTGACCCGCAAGGGCGGCACGATCGTCACCTGCGCCTCGACCTCCGGGTACAACCACGAGTACGACAACCGCTACCTGTGGATGTCCCTGAAGCGGATCATCGGCTCGCACTTCGCCAACTACCGCGAGGCCTGGGAGGCCAACCGGCTCATCGCGAAGGGCAAGATCCACCCGACCCTGTCCAAGGTGTACTCCCTGGAGGACACCGGGCAGGCCGCCTACGACGTGCACCGCAACCTCCACCAGGGCAAGGTCGGCGTGCTGTGCCTGGCGCCCGAGGAGGGCCTGGGCGTGCGCGACGCGGAGAAGCGCGCGAAGCACGTCGACGCCATCAACCGCTTCCGGAACATCTGAGGTCACAGATGACAGAGCGTCAGAAGGACCGGCCGTGGTTGATGCGGACCTACGCCGGTCACTCCACGGCCGAGGCGTCCAACGAGCTGTACCGGCGCAACCTCGCCAAGGGCCAGACCGGCCTGTCGGTGGCGTTCGACCTGCCGACGCAGACCGGCTACGACTCCGACCACATCCTCGCCCGCGGCGAGGTGGGCCGGGTCGGCGTGCCGATCGCGCACCTCGGTGACATGCGCCGGCTGTTCCAGGACATCCCCCTGGAGCAGATGAACACCTCGATGACCATCAACGCCACCGCCATGTGGCTGCTGGCGCTCTACCAGGTCGTCGCGGAGGAGCAGGGTGCGGACATCACCAAGCTCCAGGGGACGACCCAGAACGACATCGTCAAGGAGTACCTGTCACGGGGCACGCACGTGTTCCCGCCGGTGCCCTCGCTCCGCCTGACGACGGACATGATCGCGTACACGGTCTCCCACATGCCGAAGTGGAACCCGATCAACATCTGCAGCTATCACCTGCAGGAGGCGGGCGCCACGCCGGTCCAGGAGATCGCGTACGCGATGTCCACGGCGGTCGCCGTGCTGGACGCCGTCCGGGACTCCGGCCAGGTGCCGCAGGAGCGTATGCGTGACGTCGTCGGCCGTATCTCCTTCTTCGTGAACGCGGGCGTCCGCTTCGTCGAGGAGATGTGCAAGATGCGCGCCTTCGGCCGCATCTGGGACCAGGTCACCCGCGAGCGCTACGGCATCGAGGACCCCAAGCACCGGCGCTTCCGCTACGGCGTCCAGGTCAACTCCCTCGGCCTGACCGAGGCGCAGCCGGAGAACAACGTCCAGCGGATCGTCCTGGAGATGCTGGCCGTGACCCTCTCGAAGGACGCACGCGCGCGTGCCGTTCAGCTGCCCGCCTGGAACGAGGCGCTCGGCCTGCCCCGCCCCTGGGACCAGCAGTGGTCGCTGCGCATGCAGCAGGTGCTCGCGTACGAGAGCGACCTGCTGGAGTACGCCGACATCTTCGAGGGATCGAAGGTGATCGAGGCCAAGGTCGGCGAGCTGGTCGAGGAGTCCCTCACCGAGATGGAACGGATCGAGGGGATGGGCGGCGCGATGGCCGCCGTCGAGTCGGGCTACCTCAAGTCTCAGCTGGTCGCCTCGCACGCCGAGCGTCGGGCCCGTATCGAATCCGGTCAAGAGAAGATCGTGGGCGTCAACGTCTTCGAGACGACCGAGCCGAATCCGTTGACGGCCGACCTCGATACGGCCATCCAGACGGTCGACCCCGCCGTCGAGGCGAGGGTCATCGCCTCCCTCCAGCACTGGCGTGACACCCGGTACCAGCCGCCCTTCAACCACCCGCGCCCCTGTAAGGCGCTCGAGAAGCTCAAGGAGGCCGCCAAGGGCACCGCCAACCTCATGGAGGCCACCCTGGAGTGTGCCCGCGCGGGCGTCACGACCGGCGAGTGGGCGGGGGCGCTGCGGGAGGTGTTCGGCGAGTTCCGGGCGCCGACGGGCGTGTCGTCCGCGCCGGTCGCCGTGGCCGCCGAGGAGGGCAGCGCGATGGCCGACGTGCGCCGCAAGGTGACCCTGACGGCGGCCGACCTCGGCGTCGGCAAGCTCCGCTTCCTGGTCGGCAAGCCCGGCCTGGACGGGCACTCCAACGGCGCCGAGCAGATCGCCGTGCGGGCCCGGGACGCCGGTTTCGAGGTGGTCTACCAGGGCATCCGGCTGACGCCCGAACAGATCGTGGACGCGGCGATCGCGGAGGACGTGCACGCGGTGGGCCTCTCGATCCTCTCCGGATCGCACGCCCAACTGGTGCCGGACGTGCTGGATCGGCTGCGTGTGGCCGGTGCCACAGATATACCGGTGATCGCCGGTGGCATCATCCCCAATGGTGACGCCGAGCAGCTCAGGGCCGCCGGAGTGGCCGCGGTCTTCACCCCGAAGGACTTCGACATCACCGGAATCATCGGCCGCATCGTCGACGAGATCCGCAAAGCGAACAAGCTCGACCCCCTGGAGGTCCCCGCATGACCGTCAACCGTCTTCGCCCGCGGCGTTCCTGCCTGGCTGTACCGGGCTCGAACCCCCGCTTCCTGGAGAAGGCGCAGGGCCTCCCCGCGGACCAGGTCTTCCTGGACCTGGAGGACGCGTGCGCGCCGCTCGCCAAGCCCGAGGCGCGGCACACCATCGTCAAGTTCCTCAACGAGGGTGACTGGACGGGCAAGACGAGGGTCGTGCGCGTCAACGACTGGACGACCGAGTGGACGTACCGCGATGTCGTCACGGTCGTCGAGGGCGCCGGCCCGAACCTCGACTGCATCATGCTGCCGAAGGTGCAGGACGCCCAGCAGGTGGTCGCGCTGGACCTGCTGCTGACGCAGATCGAGAAGACCATGGGCTTCGAGGTCGGCCGGATCGGCATCGAGGCGCAGATCGAGAACGCCCAGGGCCTCAACAACGTCAACGAGATCGCGCAGGCCTCCGCGCGCGTCGAGACGATCATCTTCGGCCCGGCCGACTTCATGGCCTCGATCAACATGAAGTCGCTGGTCGTGGGCGAGCAGCCGCCCGGCTACCCGGCGGACGCCTACCACTACATCCTGATGAAGATCCTGATGGCGGCCCGCGCCAACAACCTCCAGGCGATCGACGGCCCCTACCTGCAGATCCGCAACGTCGAGGGCTACCGCGAGGTCGCCCAGCGCGCCGCGGCCCTCGGTTTCGACGGCAAGTGGGTGCTGCACCCGGGTCAGGTCGAGGCGTCCAACGAGATCTTCTCGCCCTCCCAGGAGGACTACGACCACGCCGAGCTGATCCTGGACGCGTACGAGTACTACACGTCCGAGGCGGGCGGCAAGAAGGGCTCCGCGATGCTCGGCGACGAGATGATCGACGAGGCCAGCCGCAAGATGGCCCTGGTGGTCTCCGGCAAGGGACGCGCCGCCGGCATGCAGCGCACCAGCAAGTTCGAGATCCCGGAGGCGTGACGGCCATGCAGTTCGGACGTACGTACGAGGAGTTCGAGGTCGGGGCCGTCTACAAGCACTGGCCCGGGAAGACGGTCACGGAGTACGACGACCACCTCTTCTGCCTCCTCACCATGAACCACCACCCGCTCCACATGGACAGCAACTACGCGGAGAAGACGACCGACTTCGGCAAGAACGTCGTCGTCGGGAACTACATCTACTCGCTGCTGCTCGGCATGTCGGTGCCGGACGTCTCCGGCAAGGCGATCGCCAACCTGGAGATCGAGTCGCTCAAGCACGTGGCGCCGACCTTCCACGGCGACACGATCTACGGCGAGACGACCGTGCTCGACAAGTGGCCGTCGAAGTCGAAGAACGACCGCGGCATCGTCCACGTCGAGACCAAGGGCTACAAGCAGGACGGCACGCTGGTGTGCGTGTTCCGCCGCAAGGTGATGGTGCCGACCGAGACGTACATCAAGGAGCGCGGCGGCGAGCAGCCCGGCCGGCCCCAGCTGAGGGAGCAGGAGAAGTAGTCATGGCGCGACTCGCCCAGACCGCCGGTCTGACCGACATCCAGCAGGAGATCCTCTCCACCGTCCGCGACTTCGTGGACAAGGAGATCCTCCCGGTCGCGACCGAGCTGGAGCACCGCGACGAGTACCCGCAGCAGATCGTGGACGGCCTCAAGGAGTTGGGCCTGTTCGGCCTGATGATCCCCGAGGAGTACGGCGGTCTGGGCGAGTCGCTCCTGACGTACGCGCTGTGCGTGGAGGAGATCGCCCGCGGGTGGATGTCGGTGTCCGGCATCATCAACACCCACTTCATCGTGGCGTACATGCTCAAGCAGCACGGCACCCAGGAGCAGAAGGACCACTTCCTGCCGAGGATGGCGGCCGGCGACATTCGCGGCGCCTTCTCGATGTCGGAGCCGGCCCTCGGTTCGGACGTCTCGGCGATCACGTCGAAGGCGGTCAAGGACGGTGACGAGTACGTCCTGACCGGCCAGAAGATGTGGCTGACGAACGGGGGGACGTCAAGTCTGGTGGCCGTACTCGTCCGAAGTGACGAAGGACACCCTGAGGGCACCGCGCCCCACAAGTCGATGACCACCTTCCTGATCGAGAAGGAGCCCGGCTTCGGAGAGGTCCGCCCCGGCCTCACCATCCCCGGGAAGATCGACAAGATGGGCTACAAGGGCGTCGACACCACCGAGCTCATCATGGATGGCCTGCGCCTTCCCGCCGATCGGGTGCTCGGCGGCGCCACGGGCCGAGGTTTTTACCAAATGATGGACGGCGTCGAAGTCGGCCGCGTCAACGTGGCGGCGCGTGGCTGCGGCGTCGCCCAGCGTGCCTTCGAACTGGGTGTCTCCTACGCCCAGCAGCGGCACACTTTCGGCAAGCCGATCGCCCAGCATCAGGCCATCCAGTTCAAACTGGCGGAGATGGCTACCAAGGTCGAGGCCGCCCATGCGATGATGGTGAACGCGGCACGCAAAAAGGACTCCGGTGAACGAAACGACCTTGAGGCTGGGATGGCGAAGTACCTCGCCTCCGAGTACTGCAAGGAGGTCGTGGAAGACGCTTTCCGGATCCACGGCGGCTACGGCTTCTCCAAGGAGTACGAGATCGAGCGCCTCTACCGAGAGGCTCCGATGCTGCTGATCGGTGAAGGTACCGCCGAGATCCAGAAAATGATCATCGGTCGCAGGCTGCTCGAAGAGTATCGATTCCAAGGCTAGATGTCGGGTTTGGGGTGTTTTCTTCGAGAAGAAGATCACACCCCGTCAACACGCTTCAGCCGCCGACTCGGCTTCCTGGCTTGCCCAGTTGTGGCCCGCGACCGGTACGATCCCGGGAAAGCCGCCGTCCCCCTCCCGCAGCGCGGCATCATCCGCTACGAAGGTCATCCATGCCCCACAGCCAAACCTCTGCACCTCGCGACAGCCTGGCAGGCGTACGCCTGGCGCGCGGAGCATCGCCGTGGCTCCTCCCGACCGTCGCCACCGCAGCCCTCAGCCTGGTACGCGCGCGCAAGTCCGGCGCCGCCAAGGCCGTCGCCGTGCCCGCCACCGCGCTCGCGGCGGGCATGCTGTGGTTCTTCCGCGACCCCGAGCGCGAGATCACCCAGGGCCGGGTCATCTCGCCCGCCGACGGCGTGGTGCAGAGCATCATGCCGTGGAAGGACGGTCGCACCCGCGTCGCGATCTTCATGAGCCCGCTCAACGTCCACGTCAACCGCGCGCCGCTCTCCGGCACGGTGGCGTCGGTCGAACACATCCCTGGCGGGTTCGTTCCGGCGTTCAACAAGGAGAGCGAGAACAACGAGCGCGTAGTCTGGCATTTCGACACCGAACTCGGTGACATCGAGATGATCCAGATCGCCGGCGCGGTCGCTCGCCGTATCGTCCCGTACGTGCCCCAGGGCACCAAGGTCGAACAGGGTGACCGGATCGGCCTGATCCGCTTCGGCTCGCGTGTCGACATCTACCTGCCCGAGGGCGTGGAGGTGGCGGTCGAGGTCGGTCAGAAGACCGTGGCTGGGGTGACTCGCATTGACCGTGATTGATCCGGAGACCCAAACGGGCTGGGTGCCTGAGGCGGACGAGGTGGACGAAGAGGAGGAGATGCCCCTCTCTCTGCGCCTCTCAATAGCGGACACGCTCACCCTCGGCAACGCCACGTGCGGCTTCATGGCGGTGTACTTCACCACCACCGGCATCCTGATCCCGCACCTCACCGGCAGCCAGGAAACCGGCATGGCCCGCCACAGCGCGGCCACGGCGGTCATCCTGATGCTGTGCGCGGCGGTCTTCGACCTCTTCGACGGCCTGGTGGCACGAAAGCTGCGCTCCTCCCCCATGGGCGCCGAGCTGGACAACCTGTCGGACCTGATCAGCTTCGGCCTGGCCCCGGCGTACTTCGTCCTGGTGTACGGCATGGTCGCCGACGACGCGCACCAGCGGGTGGCGGCGGTCGGGGCGATCGTGGTGCTCCTGGCGGTGGTGCTGCGGCTGGCCAGATTCTCCTGCGTGACGGTGAAGGACGGCACCTTCCAGGGCATGCCCTCGCCGTTCGGCGCGCTGACGGTGGTCTCGATCGTGCTGCTCGAGCTGCCCTTCGTGGCGACGCTTCTCGCGATCCTCGGTACGGCCTGGCTGATGGTGAGCCGGGTCGAGTACCCGAAGCCGCGGGGCCGTCTCGCGGTGGCGATGCTCGCCTGGATCGTCCTGTCCATGGGCCTCCTGGCGGCCTGGGCGTTCGACGCCCCCAGCGGCCAGCTGCTTCTGCAGACGGGCTGCGCGCTCCAGCTGGTCATGGGCGCGGTGATCCCGCTGTTCGCCACGGCCCGCCGGGTGAACAACTTCCGGGACAACCGGCGCGAGGCGCGGGCGGCACAGCTGCCGTAGCGGTCGTACGACAGACAGTGTGAACAGGGTGAAGGGCCCCGAGCCGATCGGCTCGGGGCCCTTCGCGTGTTCCGGGGCGCCGCTCAGGTCAGGAAGTCCCGCGCGATCCCCTCCGCCACCCGCTCCAGGATCGGGCCGGCCTCGGCGATGCACTTGGCCACGTCCGGCTCGGCGTCCGTCAGCGGGTAGGCCCGGCGGATGCCGGCCCGGCCCAGGGCCTCCGGCGGCAGGGCGAGCCGTCCGCAGACCGCGATGACCTCCTTGCCCTGCGCCCGGGCCGCGGCCGCCACGCCCGCCGGGGCCTTGCCGTGCAGGGTCTGCTCGTCCAGGGAGCCCTCGCCGGTGATCACCAGGGTGGCCTTCTCCAGAGCCGGCCCGAAGCCCAGGACGTCGAGCATGACCTCGATGCCGGGACGGAAGCGGGCGCCGAGAAGCAGAGCCCCGTATCCGATGCCGCCCGCGGCGCCCGCGCCGGGCGAGGCGGCGTACTCGGCGGCCTTCGCGCCGATCGACCGCTCCAGCACCTTCGCGTAGTGCGCGAGCGCCGCGTCCAGCGCCTGCACGTCGTCCGGCGAGGCGCCCTTCTGCGGGCCGTACACCGCCGGTGCGCCCTTCGGGCCGGTCAGCGGGTTGTCGACGTCGCTCGCGAGGACGAACTCGACGGAGGCGAGCCGGGCGTCCAGGTCCGTCAGATCGGCCGAGGCCAGGTCCGCCAGGCCCCCGCCGCCCGGGGCGAGGGGCTCTCCCTCCGCGTCCAGGAACCGCGCGCCGAGCGCGGAGAGCATCCCGGCGCCCCCGTCCGTGGTGGCGCTGCCGCCGACCCCGAACACGATCGTCCGCGCCCCCGCGTCCAGCGCGGCCCGCAGCAGCTCTCCTGAGCCGTACGTGGACGCCGTGAGCGGTGCGAAGACGCCCGCGGGCAGCCGCTGCAGCCCGCTCGCCTCCGCCATCTCCACGACCGCCGTGTCGCCGCGCAGCGCGAAGGCGGCCGTCACCTCCTGCCCGAGAGGGCCGGCGACCCGTACCTCGCGCCGCTCGAATCCTGCCGCGACCGCCGCGTCCACCGTTCCGTCGCCGCCGTCGGCCACCGGCAGCGAGTCCACGTCGAGGCCCGGTACGGCCCGGCGCAGCCCGGCCGTCACCCGCTCGGCGACCTCCATGGCCGTCAGCGAGCCCTTGAACTTGTCCGCGGCGATGAGCACCCGCGCTCCGACCCGGGCCTTGTTCACTGCAGCGTTCGCCACCTTGTTTTCCCCTTGCTCTCCGGGCCCCACGCATGTCAAGGGGCCAGTCGCGCCGCTGCGACCTTAACCGGGGGACGCCTGCGCCGTCATGCCCCGACCGGCCCCTGGGACAAGCCTGAAGGATGCCTGTGCGGACGGCCGAACGCCGCGCGGCCGTCCCCGGAATTGGGTAAACCGGAGCTATGACCCCTGTGGGCACCGAGCACGAGCTCGCCGACCGCGTCCTCGGGGGCTGGCTGGGCCGGATCGCGGGCAACATGCTCGGCAAACCGGTCGAGCAGGGCGACCTGTGGACGCGGGACCGGATCGACCGCTATCTGCGGCAGGCCGCCGCGCTGCCGCTCACCGACTACCTGCCCGAGCCCGTCGGCGAGAGCGACGGCTTCGAACTGCGCCCCGAGTGGCGCCAGTGCGTGCGCGGCCGCATCCACGGCAGCTGCCGCGACGACGACGTCGACTACGCCATCCTCGGCCTCGACCTCCTGGAGACCCACGGCTTCGCCTTCAGCACCGAGCAGGTGGGCGACCTGTGGCTGCTGCGGCTGCCCTATCTGCAGACGTTCACGGCGGAGCGGGCCGCCTATCGCAACCTCGCCAACGGGCTGAAGCCGCCGCTGACGGCGACGTACGACAATCCGTACCAGGAATGGATCGGGGCCCTCATCCGCGCCGACATCTACGGCTGGACCCGCCCCGGCGCCCCGCGCCGCGCCGCTTCCCTCGCCCGCCGGGACGCCGTGCTGTCCCACTCCGGCAACGGCGTGTACGGCGCGATGTGGGCGGCGGCGCTGGTCTCGGCGGCGTTCACGGCGCACAGCGTGCGGCACGCCGTCGACGAGGCGCTGGCCGTCATCCCGGGCAGCAGCCGCCTCGCCCGTACCGTACGGCGGGTCGTGTCGCTCCACGCCACCCGGATGACCTGGGAGGACACGCTCACCACGGTGGCCGAGGAGACCGCCGGGCTCGGCTGGATCCACACCATCCCGAACGCCGCCGTCCTCACCGCCGGGCTCCTGTACGGAGACGGCGACTTCACCCGCACCATCACGCTCACCGTCCGCGGCGGCCTGGACACCGACTCCAACGGCGCGACCGCGGGCTCGGTGACCGGCGTGCTGACCGGGGCGGACGCCATCCCGGCCCAGTGGAAGGACCCGCTGGAGGACACGGTGCGCAGCGCGGTGTTCGGCTTCGACGGGGTGCGGATCAGCGAGCTGGCGGAGCGGACGCTGCGGCTGGCGCAGGCGGCGGAGTCCTAGCCGAGGGAGGCGGAGGTGGGGTTGCGGAAGCTGGATACCCTTCCTTGATGACCTCCACTGAAGACTTCGCCACGTACATCGCGGGTCTCCCGCGTGTCCTGGCCGGCGCCGCCGCCCTCTTCCGCGACGCCGAGGGCCGGGTGCTGCTCGTCGAGCCCAACTACCGCGAGGGCTGGGCGCTTCCGGGCGGCACGATCGAGTCCGACCAGGGCGAGACACCGCGGCAGGGCGCGCGCCGCGAGACGTTCGAGGAGATCGGCCTGGACCGCGAGCTCGGCCGGCTGCTCGCGGTGGACTGGGTGCATGGGATGGCCCGCCCGCCGCTGGTGGCGTATCTGTACGACGGCGGGGTCCTCGGCGAGAACGACTTCAAGGCGATCCGCCTGCAGGAGGAGGAACTGCTGTCCTGGCGGATGGTCCCGCGCGGGGAACTCGCCGAGTACCTGCCCGGCGCCCTGGGCCACCGCGTCCTGACCGCGCTGGAAGTGCTCGCGGCGGGCTCGGGGACAGCGGAGCTGGAGAACGGGCACCGGGTGGGCTGACAATCGCCGTCGGCAGCAGTCTGCAGGTGCAGCCCGCCGCCGGGCTCGCCGGTGTCGCCGCCGACCACGGGGCACGGCTGATCATCGTCAACGCCGAGCCGACGCCGTACGACGAGCGGGCCGACGAGGTGATCCGGGAGCCGATCGGCACGGCGCTGCCCCAGCTGCTGCGCGAGCTCGGCGAGTAGATCAGAATCGCTGCCATGACCTCTGCCATTCGCCATGTGACCATCGACTCCGCCGACGCCTACCGCCTCGCCACCTTCTGGTCCCAGGTCCTGGGCCAGCCCGTGCACGAGGACGACAAGCCGGGAGACGAGGACGCACTGATCGAGGGGGCCGGTCTGCTGTTCGTCACCGTCCCGGAGCCCAAGACGGTCAAGAACCGTGTCCATCTCGACCTCCAGCCGCAGGACCGCACCCGTGACGAGGAGGTCGAGCGCCTCCTCGCCGTCGGGGCCACCCTGGTCGACGACCGCCGGAACGCGGACGGCACGGGCTGGGCGGTCCTCTCCGACCCGGAGGGCAACGAGTTCTGCGTGGAGCGCGGTGCGGCGGAGCGGGCGGGCTGACCCGCCGGCGGAGCGGGCGGGCTGACCCGAGCAGGCCTCTAGAACAGCGCCGGCCCGCTCTCGAAGTCCAGCAGCCGCTGCTTGCGGTCCAGGCCGCCCCCGTACCCGGTGAGACTGCCGTTCGCACCGACGACGCGGTGGCACGGCACGATGATGCCGACCGGGTTCTTGCCGTTGGCGAGGCCGACCGCGCGGGAAGCGGTGGGGGTGCCGAGGGCGTCGGCCAGTTCGCCGTAGGAGCGGGTCTCGCCGTACGGGATCGTCCGGAGCTGTTCCCAGACGCTGCGCTGGAACGGGGTTCCGTGCAGGCGCAGTTCAAGTGTGAACTCCTTCAACTCGCCCGCGAAGTACGCCTTCAGCTGGTCGGTGGCCTCCCCGAAGGCCGGTAGGTCGTCACGTTCACCGAAGGCCTCCTCCGGTGGGCGGTGGCGTTGGCCGGTCATGTAGAGGCCGCAGAGGACGCCGTCGTCGGCGACGAGGGTGAGGGGGCCGTATGGGCTGTCGGTCACTGTGTGCTGCTTCATGGAGTCGTCCCTGGATCCTTGTGCGTGCTTATGGGTGCTTATGCATGCTTGTGTGCCCTTATACGGGCAGGAAGTTGATCGGGTGGCTGTCGGTCGCCCACAGGTACTGGACCGCGTACGCCCGCCAGGGCCGCCAGGCCGCCGCCCGGGCCGTGAGCGCCGCCGGGGTCGAGGGCAGGCCCAACTCCTGGGCGGCGCGCCGGATTCCGAGGTCGGTGGGGAGGAAGGCGTCCGGGTCGCCGAGGGCGCGCATGGCGATGACGTCGACCGTCCAGGGGCCGAAGCCGGGGAGCGCGAGGAGTTGGGCGCGGGTCTGCGTCCAGTCGCTCTCCACGCCCAAGTTCAGGGAACCGTCGGCGAGTTGGTCCACCAGCGTGGTGAACGTGGTACGGCGCGTCCGGGGCATCGCCAGCGCCTCGGGGTCCACCGCGGCGAGTGCCTCGGGGGCCGGGAAGAGATGGGTGAGGCCGCCCTCGGGGTCGTCGACCGGATCGCCGTGCGCGATCACCAGACGGGCCGCGTGCGTACGGGCCGCCGCCGTGGAGACCTGCTGGCCCAGCACCGCCCGTACGGCGAACTCCGCCTCGTCGACCGTGCGGGGCACTCGCCGTCCGGGCGCCTTGTCGACCAGTGGGGCGAGCAGCGGATCCGTGCGCAGCTGGTCGTCGACGGCGACCGGGTCGGCGTCCAGGTCGAGCAGGCGGCGGCAGCGGCTGATGGCGACGGTCAGGTCACGCAGGTCGCTGAGGGCGAGGCGGCAGGCGATGTGGTCCGGTTGCGGGGTGAGGGCCACGATGCCGTGGCCGTACGGCAGTCGCAACGTGCGCCGGTAGGCGCCGTCCCGCCACTCCTCGACGCCCGGGACGGCGGTCGCGGCGAGGTGGCCGAAGAGGTTGTCCGGGTTGAGGGGGGCGCGGAACGGGAGGCGGAGGGTGAGGGCGCCCGGGGCGCTGGTGGAGGTGTTGATGGAGGTGCCGGTTGAGATGGCGGCTGAGATGGCGGTTGAGATGGCGGTTGAGGTGCTGCTCGCGGAAGTCCTCTTCTTCGGCAGGCGGGCGCGCAGTTCGCTGGGCGACAGGGCGAAGACCTCGCGCACGGTGTCGTTGAAGGTGCGGATCGAGGCGAAGCCGGCCGCGAAGGCGATCTCCGCCATCGGGAGGGGGGTCGTCTCGATGAGGATCCTGGCCGTCTGGGCGCGCTGGGCGCGGGCGAGGGCGAGCGGGCCCGCGCCCAGTTCGGCGAGCAGCTGGCGTTCGACCTGCCGGGTGCTGTAGCCGAGCCGGGCGGCGAGCCCGGGCACGCCCTCGCGGTCCACGACGCCGTCGGCGACCAGGCGCATGGCACGCGCCACGAGGTCGGCGCGCTGGTTCCACTCCGGGGAGCCGGGGCTGGTGTCGGGGCGGCAGCGCTTGCAGGCCCGGAACCCCGCCAGCTGGCAGGCCGCCGCGCTCGGGTAGAAGGTCATGTTCTCGGGCTTGGGCGGCACCACCGGGCAGCTGGGCCGGCAGTAGATCCGGGTCGTCAGGACAGCCGTGAAGAACCAGCCGTCGAAGCGGGCGTCCTTGGACTGGACGGCGCGTACGCAGCGCTCGGTGTCGGTGTGCATCCCCATCTGCATGGATCCAGCATCGTCCACGAGCGGGACCGTGGCTGGCGAGAATCCGACATCGACCTCAGCTGTCCTGCGCCGGACCGGATCGCCACGCGGACTCGCGCAGCAGCCTGAGCCCGTTGAGGCCGACCAGGACCGTGGAGCCCTGGCGCGACGGCTGGCCGATCCGGTGTTCCTCGTCCCCACGGCCGCGCTCGCGGGGGCGACCGCGGCGCTCTCGGTCGGCGTCGGCTTCCTCCCGGTGTCCGGTGCGGCCGCGGGGCTCGGCACGGTGGCGACCGGTGCCGCGGTGTCGGTGCCCGCGGCGTGCGCGGCGGTCGTCCAGCCGCGTGCCGGGCGGGCGTTGGACGCGGGGCGGATCACGGTACGGGCGGGACTGGCCGTGGGGCCGCTGCTCGCGGCGGCGGGGCTGGGATGCGCGATGCTGCCCGGGTTGACGGGCGTACTGCTCGCCGCCGCCCTCATCGGCGTGGGCACAGGGCTGATCACTCCGCTGGGGTTCGCGGCGCTGGCGTCTGCCACTCCGCGGGAGCGGCTGGGGCAGACCATGGGGGCGGCGGAGCTGGGGCGCGAACTCGGGGACGAGGGTGGGCCGTTGCTGGTGGCGGGGGTCGCCGCGGCCGTGACGCTGACCTCTGGGTACGGGGTGCTGGCGGTGTTGTTGGCGTGCGGGCCGATGGTTGCGGTGGTTGCGGGTGTATGGCGGAGGGGTGCGGCCGGGGTGAGGTGACAGGTGGGCGTGCTGGTGTTCGTCCCTGGTGACGTACCTCGGTCCCCTGCCGGGACTGAGGTGCGGGTGGGGCTCCGCCCGTGGGAGACCCGGGATGCCTTGAGTCTTGGACCCGGGCAGACCCGGGCAGACCCGGGCAGACCCGGGCAGACCCGGGCAGACCCGTGGAGATCCGTGGAGACCCCACCCGCCCGGCGCTATTCCGTCGCCGTCGGCCGCCGCGAGGCCGCCATCGCCTCCTCGACGTCCGTCAGAGGACGCAGCCGGTAGCTGTACGCGTAGTCGCGGTTGGCGAGGAGCTTGAACTCGTCGTGGGTGTGCGCACCCCAGCTGTTGTCACCGCCCACGCCCATCTGCCGGTGGTTCACACGGAGTACGACCGCCTCGCGCGGCGTGAGCTGGTAGTCGTGGCGTGCCCCGACCGACAGGTCCTCCGGCGTGAAGTGCGAGGCGCTGACCTCGAGGAGGGGCTCGCCGGAGACCAGCAGGCCCACGCCGCGTCGGTCGGTCAGGGCGGCCCATCGCACGTCGGTCTTGTTGCCGTTCTCCTGCGGGCGGA
This sequence comes from Streptomyces sp. a15, assembly GCF_059026085.1. NCBI lineage: Bacteria > Bacillati > Actinomycetota > Actinomycetes > Kitasatosporales > Streptomycetaceae > Streptomyces > Streptomyces sp. A15. Next base: position 103,577 of record NZ_JBWLKM010000019.1, read on the forward strand.
TGTAGGAGGTCCACTGCCCGGAGACGGTCCCGGAGTAAATACCCACGTCCGTACCGTAGTTGCGGTCCCAGTGGTTCTCCTCGGGGCCGCGGCCGTAGTAACGCAGCTGCTCCAGACGCGCGGGCAGGAAGAGCAGGCTGCCCACCTCGGGGATGTACGGCAGGCTCGACGCGCCCGGGTGCAGGCTGTGGTCGACCTTGATCTCGCCGTTGCCGAAGACCGTGTAGGTAGTGGTGTACGTCGACTCGACGGTCGTCGGCAGCGTGCCGGCGACCTTGATCTCGACCGCCCTGTCGCGCAGGGCGCGCACGGTCACATCCGTAACCTTGCGGTTCGCCCCGGCGTCGCGCCAGGTCTGGTTGCGGGTGTGCTGGCCGTTGCCGTGGTCGTTGTCGGTGGGCGCCCGCCAGAAGTTGGGTGCGGGGCCGGAGGTGATGAGCCGGGTGCCACGGACCTCGTACGAGGTGATGGTTCCGCTGCTCTTGTCGACGACGACCGTGAAGTCCGCGCCGCTGACAGTGACTTGGTTGCCTCCGTCGAGGTGGCTGAGGGCGGCCACGCTCGCCAGTGGGACGGGCGTCACCGCCGGGCTTCCCGCGTCGAGGGCGAGTTGCTGCCGCGCCACCTCGAAGCCGGCCTTCGCCCACTTCGTGGATTCCTTGGTGGTGAAGGACAGTTCGAGGAAGTACTCGGCTCCGGGTGACGGTCGGGCCGGCAGCCTCACGGGCACCGTGATGTCCTTGCTCGACAGCGGTGGCACATCGAGCTGGTTGCGCGTCAGTTTCCCTCGCTGTACGACCTTTCCGTCCGCGACCAGCGACCAACTCCCGTCAAGCTCACAGAGGTTGGTGAACAGGTTCTCGTTGGTGAGAGTCACCGCTCCGGCCGCTCCGCCCGCGACCGGTGCCGCGTTGACGGCCTGGTAGACCCGCTTGATCTCGGCCGCCTTGCCGGTGTGCCCCCGGTCGGCGGTGACGATGCCGTCCGCGACGAAGTTCCCGTCGTTGGGGTTGTCGCCCCAGTCGCCGCCGTACGCGAAGAAGGTCTTGTCCCTCGGCCGCTTCTCGGTGACCCCGACGGTGGCCGCGTCGAACCAGAACCGCACACCCTCGTCGCCGGGACCGCGGCTGTCGGAGGCCAGTTCGGCGGCGCTCAGCGCACGGGCGTACACACGTGCCCGGCGGATGGTGCCGCTGAACTCGCGGGTGATGTTGTCGACGTCGGTGGCGAGCGCGAGGGGCGCGGTGTTGTTGCTGGGGGCCCTGGTGGTGGTCCGGGTGGCCTTCGCCTCTCCGTCGACGTACAGGGTCAGCGTGCCCGCGGCCACGTCGCAGACGCCGGCGATGTGGTGCTCGGTGCCCGTCCAGTCGTCCGGCAGCGCCCAGGTGGCGGTGATCCACTGGCCGCCGCCGTAGATGAAGAACTCCAGGTTCCGGCCCGACTGTTTGAGGGCGTACTGCGTGTCGCCCTTGGCGATGATCGGCTGGTGGTAGCCCGTCACCTGGGGCGTGACCCATGCCTCCAGGGTCAGGGAGCCGGTGAGGTCGAGGCTGGGGTCGCGGGCGAAGACGGTGCCGCCGGAGACACCCTTGGCGCGGTCGAACGTGCCGCCGGGGGCGATGAGTTCGCCGCGCAGCCTGCCGGGTCCGGTCTCGGTCAGCAGTGTGCGCGCCGGGGTGGGCCAGCTCAGGGCCTGGTCGACGAAGTCCCAGATCCAGCCGCCCTGGAGGACGTCGTGGCGCCGGATGATGTCCCAGTACTTCTTGAAGTTGCCGTTGGAGTTCCCCATCGCGTGGGAGTACTCGATCATCACGTACGGCCGGGTGTCGGCGGTGTCCTTCGCCCGCTGCTCGACGCGCGCGGGGCTCTCGTACATCTCGGAGCGGATGTCGCTGATCGTGGGGCGGTCGTCGCCCTCGTACTGGATGACGCGCGTCGGGTCGTAGGAGCGGATCCAGTCGTGCATGGCGACGAATGTGCTGCCGCCGCCCGCCTCGTTGCCGAGCGACCAGATCACCACCGAGGCGTGGTTCTTGTCGCGGTGGACCATGTTCTGCGCGCGGGCCACGCACGCCTCGGTCCAGTCGGCGTGGTTGCCCGGGTATTCGTCGCGGATGCCGTGCGTCTCGAGGTTGGTCTCGTCGACGAGGTAGAGGCCGTACTCGTCGGCGAGTTCGTACCACAGCGGATTGTTCGGATAGTGCGAGGTGCGGACCGTGTTCATGTTCAGCCGCTTGACGATCCCGATGTCCTCGACCATGTCCGCGCGGGTCAGCGCCGTGCCCCGGTCAGGATGCATCTCGTGCCGGTTGGTGCCCCGGAAGGAGACGGGCCGGCCGTTGATCCGCATCAGCCCGTCCTTGAGCGCGAACTCCCGCAGGCCGACCCGGTGCGAGAGCGTCTCGATCACCTTGCCCGCGGGGTCGCGCAGCCGCAGCACGGCGGTGTAGAGGTTCGGGTGTTCGGCCGACCACAGCTTCGGCTCGGGTACGGCCTTCGCCGCTTGTACGGTCGTCTCGGCACCGGTGCCGAGATCGACGGTCTGCTGCAGCGGCCGGGACCAGACAGGGTACCCGTCGGCGTTATACAGCATCGTGTCGACTGTATACCGTCTATCCGACGCCCACTCCGACGCCGACCCCGATCCGCTCCCGTAGTCCCGCACGCTCGTGGTGACCGCCAGCTCGGCGGCCGTGTAGTCGTCGCTCAGCGGGGTGTCCAGCTTGAAGTCGCGCAGGTGCACGGCCGGCGTGGAGTACAGGTACACCGAGCGGAAGATGCCGCTCAGCCGGATCATGTCCTGGTCCTCCAGCCAGTCACCGTCGGAGTACCGGTACACCTCCACCGCGATCTGGTTGGCGCCGGGCCTGAGATGCTCGGTGATGTCGTACTCGGCGGGGCTGAACGAGTCCTCGTGGTAGCCCACCAACTCCCCGTTGATCCACACGTAGTGGGCCGACTTGACGCCCTCGAAGTGCAGGAACGTCCGCCGCCCCGACCAGTCGCGGGGGACGGTGAAGGTGCGGCGGTACTGGCCGACCGGGTTGTAGCGGGTCGGCGCGGCCGGGGGCTGCGGCTCCTCGCCCAGGCCGTTGGGGCCCCACCAGGGGTAGGTGATGTTGACGTAGATCGGGAAGTCGTAGCCGTGCTGCTGCCAGACGGAGGGGACGGGGATCGTGTCCCAGTCGCTGTCGTCGAGGTCGGTGCGGTGGAAGTCGGCGTCCCGGTCGTCGGGGCGGTCGGCGTAGGCGAACTTCCACTTGCCGTCGAGGCCCAGCCGGTACGGCGAGCGGGTGCGGTCGGCGGCCAGGGCCTGCCTGACGTCCTGGTACGGCATGAGGGTGGTGTGCGGGGGCTCGGTGCCCAGGCGGAAGACCGCGATGTTGCCGTTCCACTCCGGTAAGGCGTCCGCGGCCGCCGTGCGCCGGCCGGTGGCCGAGGCGGGGACGGGCGAGGCGGACAGGGCGAGCGCGCCGAGTACGGCGGCTCCGCCCTCCAGCAGACGGCGGCGGCTGAACACGTGCGGCTGCGGGTGCGAGCGCGGGTGCGGGTGCGGGTGCGGGTGCGGGTGCGGCATGACCGTGGCCTTCCTCGGTGCGACTGTGGGGTGCGCGAACTGAGGGTGCGTCAGGAGGGTCAGAGGAGTCGAAGAGAGTCAGCGGGAGGCAGGGGGAGCCAGGGGTTCAGAACCTGACTACTGGCGACAAAGGCAACTACTGAGCCAGAGGAACCCTAGAACTCGCACACAATCGAAGCAATGTTCCTGTCGGACTTTGTGCGGTCCTGTTGAGCCACGCTGGCTCTCATCACCGGACCTGCGTGGCGAACGCCTCGTACGCCCGCTCGTCGGAGAGGACGAACCTGACCTCCTCGACCGCCGTGTCCGTCGCGCGTACGGTCTCCACCGCGATGCGGGCGGCGTCGTCCATCGGCCAGCCGTAGATACCGGCGGAGACGGCCGGGCACGCGACCGTACGGGCGCCGAGTTCGTCGGCGAGCCGCAGTGACTCGCGATAGCAGGAGGCGAGCAGGTCGGAGCGGTCTTCGGTCTTGCTGAAGACGGGCCCCACGGTGTGGATCACCCACCGCGCGTCCAGCTCGCCCGCCGTCGTCGCGACCGCTTGGCCGGTGGCGAGCCCTTTGCCGTAGTGCGAGGCGCGCAGCTTGCGGCAGTCCGCGAGGATCGCCGGGCCGCCCCGGCGGTGGATGGCGCCGTCGACGCCTCCGCCGCCCAGGAGGGAGGAGTTCGCCGCGTTGACGATCGCGTCGGCGCGCTGCCGGGTGATGTCGCCTTGGACGAGGGTGATCGTGGTCATGTCCGGCACGGCCTCCTTCGCGCGATGGTCATGATCATGTCTGCCGCAGTCTCCGCCACGCAATGGTCGCGATCATGTCTGCCGCAGTCTCCGCCACACGGCCTTCGCCGCGTTGTGTCCCGACATGCCGTGCACGCCCGGTCCCGGCGGGGTGGCCGAGGAGCAGATGAAGACGGCCGGGTGTGGAGTGCCGTACGGGAACAGGGACAGCTTGGGGCGCAGCAGGATCTGGAGTCCGGTGACCGCGCCGGAGGCGATGTCGCCGCCGATGTAGTTGGCGTTGCGGGCGGCGAGTTCGGCCGGTCCGGCGGTCGCGCGGGCGAGGACGCGGTCGCGGAATCCCGGGGCGAAGCGCTCCAGTTGGCGTTCCATGGCGTCGGTGAGGTCGCCGGTCCAGCCGCTGGGGACGTGGCCGTACGCCCAGAAGACGTGTTTGCCGGCCGGGGCCCGGGTGGGGTCGACGAGGCTGGGCTGCACGGTGATCATGAATGGCCGCTCGGGTGCGCGGCCTTCCCTGGACGCGGCGCGCAGGGCGGCGCCGACCTCCGCCCTGTCCGCGCCGATCTGCACGGTGGTGGCCCTGCGTGCCTCCGGTGCGGTCCACGGCACGGGGCCGTCCAGGGCGTAGTCGATCTTGAAGACTCCGGGGCCGTACCGGAAGCTCTCGTAGGAGCGGCCGAGGCCGGCGATGCGGGCCAGGGCGGTGGGCGAGGTGTCGAAGACGTACGCGCGCGCGGGCGGCAGGTCGTCGAGGCGCTTGACCTCGAAGTCGGTGTGGATGGTGCCGCCGAGGTCCAACAGATACGCGGCCAGAGCGTCGGAGATGGACTGGGAGCCGCCACGGGCCACGGGCCAGCCGCGGGCGTGGGCGGCGAGGGCGAAGACCAGGCCGATGGCGCCGGTGGCGAAGCCGCCGAGCGGGGCCATCACGTGCGCGACGAGACCGGCGAACAGGGTTTTCGCCCGTTCGTCGCGGAAGCGGCGCATCAGCCAGGTCGACGGGGGCAGGCCGACCAGGCCGAAGCGGGCGAGGGTGACGGGGTCCCGGGGCAGCGCGGTGAGCGGCAGCGACATGAAGTCGCGGACCAGGGTGTCCCACCTGGGCAGGAAGGGCTCGACCAGCCTGCGGTACGTCCCCGCGTCACGCGGCCCGAACGAGGCGGCCGTCTCCCCGACCGACCGCGCCAGCACGGCCGCGGTGCCGTCGGTGAAGGGGTGCGCCATGGGCAGGTCGGCGTGCAGCCACTCCAGGCCGTAGCGCTCCAGGGGCATGGCGCGGAACGCGGGTGAGTTGATGCCGAGGGGGTGGGCCGCGGAGCACGGGTCGTGCCGGAAGCCGGGGAGGGTGAGCTCCTCGGTGCGGGCTCCGCCGCCGACGGTGTCGCGGGCCTCGAAGAGGGCCACGGAGAAGCCGCGGCGGGCCAACTCCACGGCGGCGGTCAGTCCGTTCGGCCCCGCACCCACCACCACCACATCGAGCATCGACGACACCTTCGGACCCCTTCGTCAGCCGGTGGCCTGTGAGGATCAGGATATGACGGAGGGCTGACAGCCCTGGGCCGCGGGGCGCCCCTCCGGAGCTACTGCGCCCTCAGCAGGCCCACCACCCGGCGTGCCGTGGCCGCGTCCCGGGCCGCGGTGAACGGGAGCGTGTTGTGGCCCGTGATACGGAACGGCTCGCCGGTGAGGGTCAGGTGCGCGCCGCCCGCCTCCTCGACCAGGAGCAGGCCTGCGGCGTGATCCCAGGCAGCCTCCCACGAGAAGGCCGTGGCGTCCGACTCGCCGCGGGCGACGGCGAGATACTCCAGGCCGGCCGAGCCGCACGCGCGCGGTGCCACACCCTCGGTCCACAGCCCGAGCAGGGCACGCTTCTGTTCCTCGGTCGTGTAGTCCGGGTGGGAGGTGGCTATGCGCAGGTCACGGTCCGCTTCCGGAGCACCGGCGTGCAGCCGCTCGCCGTCGAGGAACGCGCCCCGGCCGCGCACGGCCGTGGCCAGCTGGTCGCGGGCCGGCGCGTACGTCCACGAGGCGAGCACGACTCCGCCCTGTGCGAGCGCGACCAGGGTGCAGAAGCCGGGGTCGCCGTGCACGAACTGCCGTGTCCCGTCGACCGGGTCGACGATCCAGACCGGGGTGTCGCCCTGGATCGCCTCGTAGGACGCCGGGTTGGCGTGCACCGCCTCCTCGCCGACCACGACCGAGCCGGGCAGCAGGGCACCCAGTTCCTCGGTGAGGTACAGCTCCGCCTTGCGGTCCGCGTCCGTCACGAGATCATGCGGGCCGGCCTTCTGGTCGACCTCATGCGCGGCGAGCCGGCGGAAGCGCGGCATGATCTCGGCCGAGGCCGCCTTGCGCACCGCTTCCTCCACGTCGCCCGCGTGCCGGGTGAGAAACTCGTCGATGGTTTCCGTGTCTTCGATCATGACTCCATGAGAGCACGCGCCACTGACAATCCCCACCCGGCCGGTGTATCACTGGTGGAATCGGCGTGAAGACCACGATTTCCCCTGGGCCCGGTTCGCCTGGGCCCGGATGCGAGGTCCGGGGCGGGTTCCTCAGGCCGGGCGGCATCAGCGGCCCGTCGCGTACCCCTGCATCCCCCGCGGATTCGCCGCCGCCGACAGGATCCCGGTCTCCGGGTCCCGTCCGACGGCGCACAGCCGCCCCTCCGACCAGGGATCACCGACGGTCACGTCGTGCCCGCGCCGCCGCAGCTCCGCCACCACGTCCTCGTCCATCCGTCCCTCGACGGTGACACTGCCCGGCCGCATGCCGCGCGGGTAGAAGGAGCCGGGGAAGCTGTCGTTGTGCCAGTTCGGGGCATCGATCGCGCCCTGGAGGTCGAGCCCGCCCCTGACCTGGGCGCGCAGCGCGACCGCGAGGAAGAAGTGCAGCTGCCACTGGTCCTGCTGGTCCCCGCCGGGCGTTCCGAACGCCATGACCGGTACGCCGTCACGCAGCGCGATCGAGGGTGTGAGGGTGGTGCGGGGGCGACGGCCCGGGGTGAGTGAGTTCGGCAGCCCCTCCTCCAGCCAGGTCATCTGCAGGCGGGTACCGAGCGGGAAGCCCAGCTCGGGCACGACGGGGTTGGACTGCAGCCAGCCGCCGCTGGGCGTGGCGGCGATCATGTTGCCCCACCGGTCGACGACGTCGAGGTGGCAGGTGTCGCCGCGGGTGAGCCCGTCGTCGCCGACCTCGGGCTCACCGGGCACCGGGGAGGTGGGGTGCTTGGCGACGGTGGGCTCACCGGCGCCCAGGGCGTCGAAGCCCGGTTCGTTGCCGTGCGCCACGCGCGCGTGGGCGCTCATCCGAGGAGTGCGGCCCCCGGGACTGCCGGGCCGCAGCTCGTACGAGGCCTTGTCCCCGACGAGCTCCCGCCGCCCCGCGTTGTACGCGTCCGACAGCAGCGCGCCGAGCGGCACCTCGGCCGCGTCTCCGTACCAGGCCTCGCGGTCGGCCATAGCGAGCTTGCAGCCTTCGATCAGCAGGTGGACGTACTCGGCGGATCCGTACCGGGGCAGTTCGGGCGGCAGCAGCGCGAGCTGCTGAAGCAGCACCGGCCCCTGGCTCCAGGGGCCGGCCTTGCACACGGTCCAGCCGTTCCAGTCGTACGTCGTCGGCGCCTCGTACGTCGCGGACCAGCCGGCGAGATCGGCGGCCGTGAGCGTACCGGCGTGCCGCTCGCCGCTGGTGTCCATGGTGGGCCGCTGAGCCTGCCGCACCAGCGCCTCGGCGACGAACCCGGTGCGCCACACCTCCCGCGCGGCCTCGATCTGCGCCTCTCGGTCCCCGGCACCGGCGACCTCTTCGAGCAGCCGCTTCCAGGTGGCGGCGAGGGCGGGATTGCGGAAGAGCTCGCCCGGCCGGGGCGCGTTGCCGCCCGCCAGGTACACCTCCGCCGACGAGGTCCATTCCGTCTCGAACAACTCCCGCACGCTTTCGACGGTCGCCCCGACGTTCTCCACGGGCGCGTGCCCGTGTTCGGCGTATCCGACGGCGTACTTCAGCACGTCGGCGAGGGACTTGGTCCCGTGGTCCCGCAGCAACAGCATCCAGGCGTCGAAGGCCCCGGGAACAGCGGCGGCGAGCGGCCCCGTCCCGGGAACCAGCTCCAGCCCGAGCCCCCGGTAGTGCGCGACCGTCGCCCCGCCCGGCGCGGCTCCCTGCCCGCACAGCACTCGCACCTCGCCGCCCGCCGGAGCGAGCAGGATCGGGACCTCACCGGCGGGCCCGTTCAGATGCGGCTCGACGACATGCAGCACGAACGCCCCTGCCACGGCGGCGTCGTACGCATTGCCCCCGTCCTCCAACACCGCCATCGCCGACTGCGAGGCCAGCCAGTGGGTGGAGGACACCATGCCGAAGGTGCCCTGGAGGGTGGGGCGGGTGGTGAACACGGTGAGCTCCTCACTCGACGGCGGCGGTCGACTGATCGTACGAGCTAACTCGGCCGCCTCCCCGCCGTGAGCAGATGCCCGCCGGCGCCGAGCAGCGTCGGCTCGGACTCGATGCGCCGGGTCGCCGCCAGGACGGCCGCGCGGCGTTCCGGGTCGTCCAGCCAGTCCTCGATGCCGCCCATGAGCCAGGCGACGCCCTCGATGCCGTACTGGCCCTCTACAGTGAGCCCCGCGTCGGTGAATTCGGTCGGGGGCTCCTCGGGGCCGGCGAAGTAGGCGACGGTGAACAGGCCGTCCTCGGCGTGGTGGTGGTGTCGGCCGTCCGCCGTTTCGGCGTCGGTGCGTTCGCGGTGCAAGGGGCTGAAGTAGCGCTCCTCGCGCAGCACGTCGTGCAGTCCGGCGAACCGGTTGATGGTGGCCGCGACCACCAGCCCGCCCGGCCGGACCGCCCGGTACGCCTCGGCCAACGCCCGTACCCGGTCCGGCCGTTCGGGCAGGTGGTACAGCGGTCCCAGGAGCAGCACCACGTCGTACGAGGCGTCGTCGGCGGGCAGGGCGCGGGCGTCTCCGGGGCGGGCGGTGACGCCGGGCAGCCGTGTGGCCTGCTCCACGTGGAGCGGCACCGGGTCCACGAGGTCGACCTCGTATCCGTCCCGTGCGAGCCATTCCGCGTGGATCCCGCTGCCGCCGCCGACGTCGAGGACCCGCGCGGGCGTCGCCGGCATCAGCCGCCGCAGCACGTCCTGGGTCCGCCAGAACTCCAGCCGCCCGGCGGGCGCACCACCCTCTCTGAGGCGGGCGTCCTCCTTACCCTGGGCGTAGTAGGCGAGGATCTCCTCACGTACGGCGGGCTGTTGGTGGCGTGTCGTCTCGGTCATCACCTCAGGGTGCTGATCGCCGCCCACGGCGCGCAACGGGATATGTGGCGCGGGTCAGTTGCCGCGTGCCGTCACCAGCCCCGACTCGTACGCGAACACCACCAGCTGCGCCCGGTCCCGCGCCCCCAGCTTCGTCATCGCCCGGCTCACATGCGTCTTCGCCGTGAACGGGCTGATGACCATGTGGGCCGCGATCTCCTCGTTGGTGAGGCCGCGGGCGGCGAGGGCGGTGACCTCGCGTTCGCGGCGGGTCAGGCACTCAAGGCCCGGAGCGGTGGACCGGTCGGGAGGGCGGGAGACGAACTCGCCGATGAGGGTGCGGGTGACCGACGGGGAGAGCAGGGCCTCGCCGTGGACCACCACCTTGATGGCCTGGAGGAGGTCGGCGGGTTCGGTGTCCTTCAGGAGGAAGCCGCTCGCGCCGGCCCGCAGTGCCTCGAAGACGTACTCGTCGAAGCCGTAGTTGGTGAGGATGACGACGCGTACGGCGGACAGGGACGGGTCGGCGGCGATGTGCCGGGTTGCCTCGATGCCGGTCATCACCGGCATCTGTACGTCGATCAGCGCGATGTCGGGGACCTCGGCGCGGACCAGGTCCAGGCCCCGCTTCCCGTCCGCCGCCTCCCCCACCACCTCGATGCCGTCCTCGGCCTCCAGCAGCGCGCGGAAGCCGGCGCGCATCAGTGCCTGGTCGTCGACGAGTGCCACCCTGATCATCCGGTGGCCTCCGAGGGCAGCTCCGCGCGCACCGAGAAGCCGCCCTCCGCGCGCGGGCCGGCGTGCAGTGTGCCGCCGAGGGCCGTGACGCGTTCGCGCATGCCGGTGAGGCCGATGCCGGGGGTGCAGGGGCGGGCCGGGTCGGCTGTTCCGTCGTCGTCCACCTGTATCGCCAACGCCTCCTCGCCGTAGGCCAGTCGGACGTGCACCTTCGCCGGGCCCGCGTGGCGTGCCGCATTGGTGAGCGACTCCTGGACGATGCGGTACACCGCCCGGTCGACGGTCGCCGGCAGGGGGCGTTCGTCGCCGGTCGTCGTCAGTTCGACGGCGAGACCGGCCGCCCGCGCGCGTTCCACGAGCACCGCGGGGGTGCCGGTCGGTTCGTCGGTGCGCAGGACCTCCAGGGTGGCGCGGAGTTCGCGCATCGCCTCGCCGCCCGCCTCCTGGATGGCGAGCAGGGCGGGCGGCACCTCCTCGCCTCGCTTACGGGCGAGGTGGACCGCGACGCCCGCCTGGAGCTTGACGATCGAGATGCTGTGGGTGAGGGAGTCGTGCAACTCCCGGGCTATGCGCAGGCGTTCCTCGCCTGCTCGGCGCAGTGCCGCCTCCTCGCGGGTGCGCTCGGCCTCCAGGGCGCGCTGTTCGGTCTGCCGCAGATAGGCCTGCCAGTTGCGGTCGGCGAGACCCGTGACGACCGCGCACAGGAACCAGCCCGTGAGCAGCGCGGCCTTCTCCACGACCTCCCCCGTCGTCGGACCCGTCGCCACGTACGCCGCCAGGTACACGCCGCCCGCGGCGGCGGCCCAGCCCCGGTGTCCCACCCGGGCCGCGGTGTGCACGGCGGCGAGGACGGGGAGGGCGGCGAGCAGGCCGGGGTGCGCGTGCAGGACGTACGCCGCGCCGGTCGCCGTGGCCGCGGCCAGGACCGCCAACGGGGCCGGCCGGTAGAACGCCAGGGCGGCCGAACCCAGCACGATCAGCGCGTAGTCGACGGCCGTGGTGTCCGCGTCGAACGCGGCCGTGGTCACGACGAGGGCGCCGACCACGACCGCGAGGGCCGCGTCGGCGAGACTCCTGCGTGTGACCAAGTGCCCGCTCATGCACGCACAGTAGCCGTCGGTGCCGACACCGGCGTCACCCCTGTGGACAACTCTGCGACTACTCCCGACGCAGTAGACAAAAGCCCCGAGCCGCCCCGTCGGCGCAGCGCCGACTGTCTTCGGCCGTACGACGACCGCGCCCGGCCCCGCGGCACACGCTTGTGCCCATGCCCACACCTTTCCGCTACACCGAGCCCCTGCCGCCCAAGGCGGCCACCGGCCGCGTCGCCGAGGTCTACGCCCAGCTCTCCCGCGACTTCGGCATCGACAGGCCCGTCACCTTCGTGGTCCTGTCCTCCGCACCCGAGATCCTCGCGCCCACCTGGGCGCTGATGCGCGAGTCGCTGATCGCGGGCCCCGGCAGCCGTACCGGCAAGGAGCTGGCGGCACTCGGGGTGTCGCAAGCCAACAAGTGCCCGTTCTGCGTGGACGCGCACACCGTGCTGCTGCACGCCACCGGCGACCACGCGCTCGCCGAGCGACTGGCCCGCGGGAGGGTGCCCGAGGACGAGGAGCACGCGCGCGTGTTCGCCTGGGGCCGGCACACGCGCGTGCCGGGCGCCTCGCTGGAGCCGTATCCGTTTCCGCGCGAGCACACGCCCGGCTACGTGGGCACCGTGCTCGCCTTCCACTTCATCAACCGGATCGTGTCGGCCCTGCTCACCGAGCAGCTGCTGCCGGGCAACGCCCAGCGGTTCAGGGCGGTCCGCAGTCTCGCGGGCCGCACGCTCGCCCGGACCGTACGCCGCCCCGCCGTGCCCGGCGAGGCCCTCGTGCTGCTCGACCACCCCGACCCCGGCGAGGCGCCGGCGTGGGCGGGCGACACGGCGGTCGGGCCCGCGTACGCGGCGCTGCTCAAGGCGGCCATGGCGGGCGCCGGCCTCCTCGACGCCGACGACCAGGCCCTCGTACAGGAAACCCTGTGGGGCTGGGACGGAGAGCATCCGCCGCTCGCCCTGGGCGGGTTCCCGGACCGTCGGGAGCGTCCCGGCGCGCGTCTGGCGCTGCTGGCGGCCCTCGCGCCGTACCGCATCACGGACGAGGACGTGGCGGCCTGGCGGCGGCCGGAGCACACCGACCACTGTCTGGTGCACCTCGTCGCCTACGGGGCGTTCGCGGCCGTGGACCGCATCGAGTCGGCGCTCAGTCGCCGCATCGCCCGGACATAAAGGGACACAGGGCGCATCGGCAGCGAGGCGCTGTGACGGCACCGGTACGGAGCGAGTTGGCACTTCCGTCCCACAGGGAGTCATGTGAAACTGGCGCCCCGTCCGCAGTGCGGACCCCTCCGCACCGTCCCCCACGAAAAGTGCGCCGTGCGTTCCAGCTCCCTTCCGTTGCCGCTCGCCCTCACCGCACGCCTGTCGCCCGTCGTCGTGCTCGCCGCGGCGGGCTGGGCACTGACGTCCGGTCCGTTCGCCGCGACGTCGGCCGGCGAGCACAAGGAGGGGGAGAAGACCGGCACGCAGTCCGCGTCCGCCCCGGCGACGGCGGCCGCGCCGAAGACGTACGCCTCCGCGCCCTCCCCGTGCGGCAGCCTCGCCAAGAAGACGATCACGTCGCTGGTACCGGGTGCCAAGACGGCCGGCAAGGAGATCCCGTCGACGGACTCGAAGCTGCGCCGCACCTGCTCGTGGAACGCGCTCAAGGGGTACGACTACCGCTGGCTCGACGTCTCCTTCGAGATCACGGAGAACGACGAGGCGGCACAGAAGTCGTACAAGGAGAACGTCGAGGAGAAGAGCGGCGGCGGGGACGTCCCGGGGGTCGGCGACTCGGCGTACTCCGTCGTGAACCTCACCACCGAGGACAAGCAGCAGACCCGCGAGGGCGTGGTGATGGTGCGCGCGTCCAACGCGCTGGTGACCGTCACGTACAACGGCAGCGACTTCGAGACGAAGAAGGCGCCCAGCACGGACGAGATCAACAAGGCCGCCATCAAGGCCGCCAAGGAGGCGGTCGCAGCGCTGGAGGACGGTCAGCAGAGCTGACCGCCCTCCGACCGTCCTCCAGCAGTACTGCCTTCGGCGTCACGCCTCGAGGCGGTCCCTTCCACGGGCCAGCATCAGCACCACGTACAGCACCATCGACGTGCCCAGACCCACCGCCCAGCCGTAGTCGGCCAGCGGTTCCAGTGCCGGGATGGGGCGCCCGTCGATCAGCGGCTTGAAGCTGGCGCCGCCGATGGCGAGGACACCGCCGGTGACGAAGGCGACGACGGCCCGCCAGTTCCAGCCGCCGTCGTACCAGTAGCGGCCGCCCGCGCGGTACAGGTCGGTCAGGTCGAGCTTGCCGCGGCGCAGGATCCAGTAGTCGGCGATGAGGATGCCGGCGACCGTGCCGAGCAGACCGCCGACCAGGCCGAGCCAGGTGAAGATGTAGCCCTGCGGGTCGGAGTACAGCTTCCACGGGAAGATCAGCACGCCGAGCACACAGGTGGCGAGCGCACCGGCCCGGAAGGTGATCTTGCGGGGCGCGATGTTGGAGAAGTCGAAGGCCGGCGAGACCAGGTTGGCCGCGATGTTCACCGACAGGGTCGCCACCAGCACGGTGACCAGCGCGAACAGCAGGCCCACGACGTTGTCCGTCTTGGCGGCGAGCTCCACCGGGTTCCAGATCGTCTCGCCGTACACGGCCTGCGAACCGGAGGTGACCATCACCGACAGCAGCGCGAAGAGCGTCATGGTGGTCGGCAGACCGAGCGCCTGGCCCCACATCTGCGACTTCTGGCTCTTGCCGTAACGGGTGAAGTCCGGGATGTTCAGGGACAAGGTGGACCAGAAGCCGATCATGCCCATGAGGGACGGCCAGAACAGCTTCCAGAAGTCGCCGCCCCAGCCCAGCTTGGAGGGCTGGTCGAGCAGCGGACCGAAACCGCCCGCCTTGTTGCTCATCCAGATCAGCATCACGAACGCGCCGACCAGCACGAAGGGCGCCGCCCAGTTCTCGAAGCGGCGGATCGTCTCCATGCCCCGGTAGATGATCGCGACCTGGATCGCCCAGAAGATCGCGAACGACAGCCACATCGTCCAGGGATAGCCGCCGAACTGTCCGGCGTCGCTCCAGCCGTTGCCGATCAGCTTGCCGGCGAGGAAGTAGATCGCCTCGCCGCCGATCCAGGTCTGGATGCCGAACCAGCCGCACGCCACCAACGCCCGTACGACAGCGGGGAGGTTGGCGCCGCGGATGCCGAACGAGGCGCGGGCGAAGACCGGGAAGGGGATGCCGTACTTCGGTCCCGCGTGCCCGGTGAGCAGCATCGGGACCAGCACGATCACGTTGGCCAGGGCGATGGTGAACACCGCCTGCTTCCAGTCCATGCCGACGGCGATCAGACCGGAGGCCAGGGTCCAGGAGGCCGTGTTGTGGGCCATGCCGACCCACAGGGCGGAGAAGTTGTACGTGGTCCAGGTGCGCTTCTCCACCGGAACCGGCAGCAGGTCCTCGTTGGCGTAGCGGCCGCTCGGGGCGGGGCTGCCCGGGGCGAGCTCCACCCGGCCGTCGGCGAGGGTGACTTGGGTGGACGGCGGTATGGCCGTGGGAGCGGTGTCGGTCATGGGCAGGCCAATCAAACGAGGGGCGGATCCGGAAAGGCCGTGCGGGCCGGCGGGGCCGGGGGAGGGCGGGTGCGTTCCCGCGTCGTTCGGTGCGTGCTCTCGGCGTGCCTGCCGAAGGGCCTCGTAGCGGAGCTACTTGGGCCTTCGGCAGGCACGGCGAGAGTGCGTGCCGGGCGGCGTGGGGGCGTGCCTGCCCTCCCCCGGCCCCGCCACCCCCTCCCCCGGACGGCGGGGAGGGGAGACTAGGAGTGGGGGGATGGGGAGGTGAGCGGTGGGTCGTGGATCAGGCGTTGACGGCCGGGATCACCTTCGTGCCGTAGGCGTCGATGGTGGCCTCCTGCGCGTCGTGCATGTCGTAGACGGCGAACTGGTCGACGCCCAGCTCACGCAGTGCGTTCAGCTTCTCGATGTGCTTCTCGACGGGGCCGATGACGCAGAACCGGTCGACGATCTCGTCGGGCACGAACTGGGTGTCGGGGTTGTCGGCGCGTCCGTGGTGGGAGTAGTCGTAGCCCTCGCGCGCCTTGATGTAGTCGGTGAGTTCGTCGGGTACGGCGGCGGAGTGCTCGCCGTACTTGGAGACCAGGTCGGCGACGTGGTTGCCGACCATCCCGCCGAACCAGCGGCACTGCTCGCGGGCGTGGGCGAGCGCCTCGGGCGAGTCGTCCTCGGTGACGTAGGCGGGGGCGGCGACGCAGATCTTCACCTCGGACGGGTCACGTCCGGCGGCGACGGCCGCGTCCTTGACCGCCTTCACCATGTACTCGGTGAGGTAGAGGTCGGCCAGCTGGAGGATGAAGCCGTCGGCCTCCTCGCCGGTCATCTTCAGGGCCTTGGGGCCGTACGCGGCCATCCAGACGGGGAGTTCGGCGTCCTCCTTGATCCAGGGGAACTTGATGACCGTACCGCCGAGGTCGGCCTCCTTCCCCGAGCCGAGCGCCCTGATGACCTTCATGGCCTCGCTGATCCGGGCGAGCGTGTTCGGGGTGCGGCCAGCGACGCGCATCGCGGAGTCACCGCGGCCGATGCCGCAGACCGTGCGGTTGCCGAACATGTCGTTGAGGGTGGCGAAGGTGGAGGCGGTGACCTCCCAGGTGCGGGTGCCCGGGTTGGTGACCATCGGGCCGACGGTCAGTTTGCTGGTGTTCGCGAGGATCTGGCTGTAGATCACAAAGGGTTCCTGCCACAGCACGGCGGAGTCGAAGGTCCAGCCGTAGGTGAAGCCGTTGCGCTCCGCCCGCTTCATCAGGCTGATGACCTTCGAGGCCGGCGGGTCGGTCTGCAGGACGAGTCCGAAGTCCATGGGCGCCGCTCCTAATTGAGGTACTGACAGGTGGAGCGGGGGGTGTAGACGCCGTGCCCGGCGTGCCCGGTGTACTCCCGCTCGGTGATGACGAGTTCGCCGCGCGAGAGGACGGTCTCGACGCGGCCGGTGAGGCGCTTGCCCTCGTACGCCGAGTAGTCGACGTTCATGTGGTGCGTCTCGGCGGAGACGATCTGCTCGGCGTGCGGGTCGTAGATGACGACGTCCGCGTCGGCGCCGGGGGCGATGGTGCCCTTCTTCGGGTACATGCCGAACATCCGCGCCGGGGTCGCGCAGGCGATCTCGATCCAGCGGCGGCGCGAGATGTGGCCGTCGACGACGGCCTGGTGGAGCAGGTCCATGCGGTTCTCGACGCCCGGAAGACCGTTGGGGATCTTCGAGAAGTCGCCCCGGCCGAGCTCCTTCTGGCCCACGAAGCAGAAGGGGCAGTGGTCGGTGGAGACCACCTGGAGGTCGTTGGTGCGCAGGCCCTTCCAGAGGTGGGCCTGGTGCTCCTTGGGCCGCAGCGGCGTCGAGCACACGTACTTCGAGCCCTCGAAGTCGGGCTCGGCGAGGTTGTCCGTGGACAGGAACAGGTACTGCGGGCAGGTCTCGCCGAAGACGTTCAGCCCCTCGTCGCGCGCCCTGGCCAGCTCGGCGACTGCCTCCATCGCCGAGACGTGCACGACGTACAGGGGCGCGCCGGCGACCTGCGCGAGCTTGATGGCGCGGTGGGTGGCCTCGGCTTCGAGCAGCGCCTTGCGCACCTCCCCGTGATACCGGGGGTCGGTCTCGCCGCGGGCCAGCGCCTGCTCGACCAGCACGTCGATCGCGATGCCGTTCTCGGCGTGCATCATGATCAGGCCGCCGTTCTCGGCGGAGCGCTGCATGGCGCGCAGGATCTGGCCGTCGTCGCTGTAGAAGACGCCCGGGTAGGCCATGAACTGCTTGAAGGAGGTCACCCCCTCCTCCACCAGCAGGTCCATCTCCTTGAGCGTGTCCTGGTTCACGTCGGAGACGATCATGTGGAAGCCGTAGTCGATGGCGCAGTTGCCCTCGGCCTTGGCGTGCCAGGCGTCGAGCCCCTCGCGCAACGAGTGACCCACGCTCTGCACGGCGAAGTCGACGATGGTCGTCGTGCCGCCCCAGGCGGCGGCCCGGGTGCCGGTCTCGAAGGTGTCGGAGGCGAAGGTGCCGCCGAACGGCAGCTCCATGTGGGTGTGGGCGTCGACCCCGCCCGGGATGACGTACTTCCCGGTGGCGTCGATGGTGCGCTCGGCCGTCCAGGCCTCGGCGGCGGAGGTGCCGGAGGCGGCCAGGGCGGCGATGCGGCCGTCCTCGATCAGGACGTCGGCGTGGATCTCGTCGGACGCGGTGACGACGAGGCCACCACGGATGACGGTACGGCTGCTCATGATCCCTCTCCTGCCGTGTTCAACACTGGTGTGGTGCGGGTCGGTCGGTGCCGCCGGTCCGGCCCCCCGTGCGCCGGACCGGCGGACGTGTCCGGCCCGGTTACGGAGCGGTCAGCGGACCGTACGCGTCGGGACGGCGGTCGCGGTAGAACTGCCAGCGGTCGCGGACCTCGCGCAGCTTGGCCAGGTCCAGGTCGCGGACGACCAGTTCGGTCTCCTTGTCGCCGGCCACCTCGCCGACGAACTGGGCCTCCGGGTCGACGAAGTACGACGTCCCGTAGAAGTCGTTGTCGCCGTACTCCTCGACGCCGACCCGGTTGATCGCGCCGACGAAGTACTCGTTGGCGGCGGCCGCGGCCGGCTGCTCCAGCTGCCACAGGTAGGCCGACAGGCCGCGCGAGGTGGCCGACGGGTTGAAGACGATCTCGGCGCCCTCCAGACCCAGCGCGCGCCAGCCCTCCGGGAAGTGGCGGTCGTAGCAGATGTAGACACCGATCCTGCCCACGGCGGTGTCGAAGACCGGCCAGCCGCTGTTGCCGGGACGGAAGTAGAACTTCTCCCAGAAGCCCGGTACCTGCGGGATGTGGTGCTTGCGGTACTTGCCGAGGTACGAGCCGTCCGCGTCGATCACGGCGGCCGTGTTGTAGAGGACGCCGGGCTGCTCCTCCTCGTACATCGGCAGGATGAGGACGAGGCCGAGTTCCTTGGCGAGCGCCTGGAAGCGCTTGACGATCGGGCCGTTCGGGATCTGCTCGGCGTACTCGTAGAACGCCTTGTCCTGGACCTGGCAGAAGTACGGTCCGTAGAACAGTTCCTGGAAGCACAGGACTTGGGCACCCTGCGCGACCGCGTCGCGGGCCGCCTGTTCGTGTACCTGGATCATCGACTCCTTGTCGCCGGTCCAGGCGGTCTGGAAGAGGGCGGCTCGGATCACTGTGCTCATCGGGACCTCCGGTCACTCGGTGTGGGAGGAGCCTAAGAAGTCCGATAGGCCGGTTTGAGTTGCACGGTGTCACGTCTACGGGCCCGCGGCGTGCCACCGTGTCACCCTGTCGTGGGCCCATGTTTCACCACCGTTTTCCCAGGTCGTCGCATGTTTCAGCCCTGTTGCGCGTCGTGTGCGAGGAGTGCGATGTGCACCGAGGCGGCCTGTTCGAAGTCGTCGAGGTCGACGCCGAGCCGGCCCTGTATCGCCTCCAGCCGGCGGTACAGCGCCGGCCGGGAGACGTGGTGGAGCTGGGCGGTGCGGGACTTGTTGCGGCCGCTGGCGAGGTAGGTACGCAGTACGGCGAGGAGGTCCTCGCCGGCCCCGCACAGCAGCCCGTCCAGCTCGCGCTCCGCGAAGGACTGCACATGGGGGTCGTCGCGCAGCAGCCGTATCAGACCGCGCAGGTGGACGTCCTTCAGGCGTACGACGGCCGGGAGGTCCAGGACGGCCGAGGAGTCCGCCACGGCGTCGGCGACGTGCTGGGCCTCGCGCAGCCCGGCGGGGACGTCGTCCCAGGCGGTGCGCTCGTCGGCGGCCGCCACCACGGCCTTCGAGGATCCGGACTCGGTCCGCAGCCGGGCCGCGAAGTGCGCGGCGAGGGCCGTCGCGTCCTGGTCGCGGGCGAGGCTCAGCAGGACGGCCACGGCTCCGTCGGCCAGCTCGGCGACCAGTCCGGGCATCCCCAACATGCGCAGCACGCGGTCCAGTTGGTCCGGTTCGCCGTCGCGTACGACCAGCGGGACGAAGGTGCGGCGGTTGACGGGGAGTCCGGCCGCGCGGGCCCGCGGCAGCAGTTGCCGTGCCGGGACGATCCCGCTGACCAGGTCGGTCAGCAGGCTCTGCGCGGACTGCTCCTCCCAGCTGTGCGCGGAGGTGCCGCCGAGCATGCGGTGCAGCACGAGTGCCTCGGCGGCCCGGTCGGCGAGCAGTCGCCCAGTGGCGGTGTCGCCGCGGTAGCCGCACAGCGTGATCCGGCCCCACCGCTCTCCCCGTCCGGCCAGCTCCGCGCGGATCCAGCCGTCGACCTCGTTGCCGCCGGCCTGGCGGGCGATGCGCTCCCAGTCGCGCAGCACGTCGTCCACGGCCGGCCGCTCCCCCGCGGTGGCGAGGACGCGGTGGGCGAGGTTGGTGACGACGACGGGACAGCCGCTGTGCTGGGCGATCTCGTCCAGCAGCCGGTGCAGCGGGGCGTCCGCGGTGATGAGTCCGGTGAGCGCGGTCCGTACCGACTCGGAGAGGCTGACGGCGGCGAACTTCCTGCGCACCAGCCGGGACTGGACCTCCTCCGTCAACTCGGCGAAGGGGAAGGGCCGGTGCAGGACGATCATCGGCAGCCCGCACCGCTCGGCCGCCCGGCGCATCACGTCCGGCGGCGTGGGGAAGGCCCGTCCCAGGCCCAGCACGACGGCCGCGGCCTCCGCGCGGTGCAGGGACTGGATGTACTCGGCCTGCGCGCCCTCGTCGCCGGCGAGCAGCACTCCGGTGGTGAGGACCATCTCGCCGCCGCTGAGCATCACACCGACGTCGGCGGCCTCGGCGACGTGCACCCAGCGCACGGCCCGGTCCAGCTGACTCGCCCCGGCCACCACCTCGGGTTCACCGGCGAGGACCCGCTCCATGGCGAGGACCTGCCGGACCGACAGGGTCGGCTCCACGGGTTCCACAGGCTCCCAGGTCTCCAAGGCGGTGGTCATGGCGGTGTTTCCCTTGTTCAGGCTGCTACTACCGAACACTTGCCCAGTGCTCCACCCTGCAGGGTGGAGGTGAAGGGCATCCTGCCCACAGCGGCCCGAAGGGGCGCAGCCGCATGGCTAGAATCGCCTTGTCGGACAACGGAGTTGTCCGACCTACCGCCGGGCGGGCGGGATGTCAGGCCTGCGGAGGCCACGTAAGACCGACCCTCACCGGTCGGCAGAGGCCCGTGAAACAGGAACCCGCGGTGGTACCGCACAGCGGTACGGACCGGAATCACCTGCCCTCGGGCAGGTGCGGGCGTCAATGGATGCTCCTCAGAGCGTTCTCGAGGATCGCGGCGCCCTCCTCGGCCTCCGCGACGGTCAGGGACAGCGGCGGGGCGACGCGCAGGGCGCTGGTGTTGTGCCCGCCGCCCTTGCCGATGAGCAGTCCGCCCTCGCGGGCCGCTTCGAGCACGGCGGACGCGGCCGCCGGGTCGGCCTCGTCGGTGCCGGGCCTGACCAGCTCGATGCCGAGCATCAGCCCGCGCCCGCGCACCTCCCGTACGGCCGGAACCTGCGCCGCGGCGGCCCGCAGCCGCTCGATGAGCAGTCCGCCGACGCGCCGGGCGTTGCCCTGGAGATCGTGCTCCAGCAGGTACGTCAGGTTGGCGAGGCCGGCCGCCATGGTGATCTGGGTGCCGCCGAAGGTCGAGATGCTGTTGGCGTCCAGGCAGTTCATGATCTCGCCGCGGGCGACGACCCCGCCGATGGACATGCCGTTGCCGATGCCCTTGGCGAAGGTCACGATGTCCGGCGGACCGTTCTGGCCGTGCGCCTGCCAGCCCCAGAAGTGCTCGCCGGTGCGACCCCAGCCGGTCTGCACCTCGTCGGCGATCCACAGGATGCCGCGCTCCTGGAGCACCTCGCGGAAGGCCGCGTACAGGCCGTCCGGCGGGGAGGTGAAGCCGCCGACGCCCTGGATGGGTTCGGCGATCAGCGCGGCGGGCGGGCGGGTGTGGCCGAGCAGGTCCGTGAGGTCCTCGACGCAGGCCGCGATGAAGTCGTCGTCGCTGAGCGAGGCGTACGGGCCGCGTGTGCGCACACCTCCGTGGACGTACAGCGTCTGGAGCGGGGAGAGCGAGGTGGGCGACCAGCCGCGGTTGCCGGTGATGCCGACCGAGCTGAAGGAGCGGCCGTGGTAGCTGTTGCGCATCGCCAGGATCGTGTTGCTGCGGCGGTACGTCGTCGCCAGCATCAGGGCGGTGTCGTTGGCCTCGGTGCCGGAGGTGGTGAAGAAGACGCGGGCGTCCGGGATGCCGCTCAACTGGGCGATGCGCTCGGCGAGTTCGACCATCGGCCGGTTGAGGTAGAGCGTGGACGAGTGGACGATCCGCCCGGCCTGCTCGCTCACCGCCTTGGTGACCTCGGGCAGGGCGTGCGCGGTCATAGTCGTCAGGATGCCGCCGAAGAAGTCGAGGTACTTGTTGCCCTCGGCGTCCCAGACGTAGCGGCCCTCGCCGTGGGTGATCTCCAGCGGGTCCTCGTAGTAGAGGGCGAGCCAGTCGGGCAGGACGGACCGGTGGCGGCCCAGCAGGTCCTTGGTCACGGCTGCATCAGCCCCTCGTAGGCGTCGGGACGGCGGTCGCGGTAGAACGCCCACTGCTGGCGTACTTCCTCGATGAGGTCGAAGTCGAGGTCGCGGACGATGAGCTCCTCTTCCTTGTCGCTGGCCGTCTCCCCCACGAACTGCCCGCGCGGGTCGACGAAGTAGCTCGTCCCGTAGAAGTCGTTGTCGCCGTACTCCTCGACGCCGACCCTGTTGATCGCGGCGATGAAGTACTCGTTGGCGACGGCGGCGGCGGGCTGTTCGAGGCGCCAGAGGTAGTTGGAGAGTCCGCGGTGGGTGGCGGAGGGGTTGTAGACGAGCTGGGCGCCGTTCAGGCCGAGCTGGCGCCAGCCCTCGGGGAAGTGGCGGTCGTAGCAGATGTAGACGCCGACCTTGCCGACGGCGGTGTCGAAGACCGGCCAGCCGATGTTCCCCGGCTTGAAGTAGTACTTCTCCCAGAAGCCCTTGACCTGCGGGATGTGGTGCTTGCGGTACTTGCCGAGGAAGGTGCCGTCGGCGTCGATCACGGCTGCGGTGTTGTAGTAGAAGCCCGACTGCTCGATCTCGAAGACCGGGACGACGATCACCATGCCGGTCTCGCGGGCGAGCTCTTGCATACGACGGGTGGTCGGTCCGTCGGGCACCGGTTCGGCCCAGCGGTAGTGCTCGGGGTCCTGGACCTGACAGAAGTAGGGGGCGTTGAAGACTTCCTGGAAGCCGATGATCTTGGCACCCTGGCGGGCCGCCTCGCGGGCGTGCTCCTCGTGTTTCGCCACCATGGACTCGGTGTCGCCGGTCCAGGTGGCCTGGACCAGGGCGGCGCGTACGACGTTGGCCATGAGCTGCTCCTTCGACGGGACCTCAGAGCCTCTACGCCCGTAGACACAGGCCGTAGAGGCACGAACGTAAGCCTCCCCGGCGGCCTTGCCAAGACCATCGTCGTTAACCCGCTGAGTCGATCAGGTTTCACACCCCTGTGGGTGAGCGACGGGGCGGACAGCCAGGGGCTTCGGTCCGTCTCAGGCGGTGTGGCCGGCGACCCGCAACGCGTGGACCAGGTCCCGGTGGAGCTCGTCCGAGGCGCCCCGGGCCGCCTCCAGCAGAAGCGGGGCGAGGGTCTGCGGGTCCGGCTCTACGCTGCGGGCGGCCTCCTCGGCGGTGCGGACGCGGACGTACGCGTCCAGGAGCGCGCGGGCCTCGCGGCGATGGCCCTCGGTGACCAGCGCGAGCACGGCCTGGCCCATCTCGCCGGCGGGCCGCACCACGCCCTGCCGCAGGACCTGCTCGCCGTCGGTGCCGCGCCCCGCGGCGACCAGGGCGTCGGCCACGGCCACGAGCCGGTCGGGCGGCAGTGAGGCGGTCTCCCACAGCAGGGTCGCCCAGTCGGCGCCGAGCCCGGCGCGCTGCATCTCGGCGGCGAGCAGCGGGTAGCGGACGGCGGGCCAGTACGCGAGCTCGGCGAGCAGGGCGTGCGCCTCGCCGCTACGGCCCTCACCGCGCAGCCGCACCAGCCGCTCCACGGCCCCGGCACTCTCGCGCCGGGCCGCCGCGTCCGACGGCTCGGCGGTCTGCGGCTCCGGCCGCGCGTCCGTCTCCGCGGCCCCGGCGTACCGGGCCCCGCGCAGGGTGCGGCGGGTGGCGACGGGCGCGACGGGCAGGTCCGGTACGACGACGGGGGCGGCCCCCTCCTCGTCCACCCCGGCGAAGCGGGCACTGCCGCGGCGGCGCTTGCGTTGTTTGGAGGTGGGAGCGGGCTCCTCCTGCGGAGCGGGGGCCGGCTGTTCCGGGGTGGCGGGCCGGCGGTCGAACTCGGCGTACTCGCTGTCCGCCGCAGTGGCGGCGGCGTCCGGCGCGTGGCGCTGCTGCGGCATGCGGGGGAAACCGGCGCCGTACGGGGCATCGTGCCCGTCCGGGGACTCGGCGTAGGTGTTTCGAGGGTCCGTGGGCTCCGTGTACTCGTGACGACCGTCCGGACGCGTGCCGTACGGGTCACGACCGTCCGAGGGCGCGCCGTACCCATGCCGGCCGTCGGAATGTGCGGCGTACTCGTCACGGTACGCATCACGGGAACCCGTGCCCTGCGCGCCACGACCGCCCGACGAGGCGCCGTACCCATCCCGGCCGTCGGAACGCGGGGCGTACTCGTCACGGCCGTCGGAACGCGCGGCGTACTCGTCACGCCCGTCCGACCGCGCGGCGTACTCCTCACGCCCGCCCGAATCCGCGCCATACGCGCCACGACCGTCCGCACCCGCGCCCTGCGCGCCACGACCGTCCGCACCCGCGCCATACGCGCCACGACCGTCCGAAGAGGTGCCGTACCCGTCACGACCGGCCGATGGCGAGCCGTACCCCCCGCGTCCCCCGCGCCCCTCCGCCCCCGTGTCGCCGTCGTCGACGCGGAACACGGTGCCGCCCTGCGCCGTCCGCCCGCGGCGGATCTCCTCCGCCTGTCCGCCCACCGACCGCCGGTCCAGGTCCTCCATGCGCGCCCGGAGTTCGGCGCAGCGGCGGGTGGCGCGTTCGTGGTCGTCGCGGGCCCAGGCGAGGTCGAGGCGGATGGCGTCGGCCTCCTGCTGGGTGGTGGCGGAGGCGAGGAACCGGCCCAGTTCGGCCTGTCGTTCGGCGGCGTAGCGCTGTTCGCGGAGCATGACGTCGAAGCGGTCGCCGAGGGCGTCCCGGCCGCCGGGGCGGGCGTCGTGGGCGACGAGTGCGGCGGCGTGCAGGGGGCGGGCGCGGTCCGCCTCCGGGGCGGCGACGGCGGGGCCGTATTCCGTGGCGAGGTCCTGGAGGAGCGCCTCGACGACGTCCCAGGGCGGTATCTCACGCCCGTCGAGGCAGGCCTGCATACCGTCGGGGTCGCGCTGCCAGAACACGCCGCACCAGCCGGCGCCCTGGTCCAGGCGTGCCAGCAGACTGTCCAGGTAGTTCGCGAACTCCCGTACCCGGGCCGGGAGTTGATCCAGAGTCATCGCCCAACTCCCGCCAGACCGGAGCACTCCGGTCCGTAGGCAACACCAGTCGTGTTACAGGACGGCTACAGGCAGTTTTCCGGGACAGTGCGTGACCCTCATTGCGCGATCTTGACCGTTGCGCGGAGACTGCCCGAGAAGCCCGTTGCTGCGGCACTATACGGCCGCCGGCGCGCACAGTCCCGCCAGCTCGTCCATCGACAGGGCGAGCGCGCGGGCGAGCGCGGCCACCGTGAAGAACGCCGGGGTCGGCGCGCGGCCGGTCTCGATCTTGCGGAGGGTCTCCGCGGAGATGCCGGCACTGGCCGCGACCTCCGTCATGCTGCGACCGCCGCGGGCCTCGCGCAGCAGCCGGCCGAGCCGTTCGCCGCGTTCGCGCTCTTCGGGGGTGAGAGGGGTGCGTACCATACCGTCATTGTAATACCGGTATAGTAATTGGCATGGTAGAGCTGAAGACGGACACATCCATCGACGCCATGTACGAGGCCGGCCAGGTCGTCGGCCGAGCCCTGACGGCCGTACGACAGGCCGCTGACGTCGGCGTTTCCCTGCTGGAGCTGGACGAGGTGGCGCACGACGTACTGCGCGCGGCGGGCGCCGGCTCGCCCTTCCTCGGCTACCGGCCCTCGTTCGCGACCACGCCGTTCCCGGCCGTCATCTGCGCCTCGGTGAACGACGCGATCGTGCACGGCATCCCGACCGCCTACCGGCTGCGCGACGGCGACCTCGTCTCCATCGACTGCGGTGCGGAACTGGGCGGCTGGGCCGGCGACTCCGCGATCAGCTTCGTGGTCGGCAGGCCGCGTCCGGCCGACCTCCGCCTGATCGAGACGGCCGAGCGGGCCCTGGCGGCGGGCATCGAGGCGGCGGTCGTGGGACACCGCATCGGCGACATCGCGCACGCGATCGGCACGGTGTGCCGGGCGGCGGGGTACGGCATCATGGACGACTTCGGCGGCCACGGCATCGGCCGCCGCATGCACGAGGACCCGCCGGTTCCCAACGAGGGCCGCCCCGGGCGCGGTTTCCCGCTGCGGCGCGGCATGGTCCTCGCCCTCGAACCCATGCTCATCGGCGGCGGCACGGACGGCTACCACGAGGCGCCGGACGGCTGGACCCTGAAGACGAACGACGGTTCGCGCGCGGCCCACGTGGAGCACACGGTGGCGATCACGGACGCGGGGCCGCGGATCCTGACGGCGCGCTGAGCGGCGGGGCACCCGGAGAGAGCCCCCGGGTTTCCCTGAAGGTGCCCCCTCCCCTCCTTCGTGCGAAGGTGTTCTACGAGCGTGCGTCCCGGGGTGTAACCGACTGCCACACGGGTTACCCGACCCCGGCACGTCGATCAGCGAGGGCGTCCCGGGCCCCGCAGGGACGCCGGATGGGAACGCCATGACCAGCGGCTTCACCGGCTCAGAAGGCTACGACCCCTTCGGAGAATTCCTCGCCCGCTTCTTCGGCGGACCGCGCCCCGGTCCCCGTCAGATCGACATCGGGCGGCTGCTCAGTCAGCCCGCCCGGGAACTGGTGCGGGGCGCCGCCCAGTACGCCGCCGAACACGGCAGCCGGGACCTGGACACCCAGCATCTGCTGCGGGCCGCGCTGTCCGCCGAACCGACCAGGAGCCTGCTCAGCCGGGCCGGCGCGGATCCCGACTCCCTCGCCACGGAGATCGACGAGCGGTCCGGCCCGGTCCAGCACCCGCCGGGCGAGGTGCCGCCGCCGACCTCGCTGTCCCTGACGCCGGCCGCCAAGCGCGCCCTGCTGGACGCGCACGACCTGGCCCGGGCCCGCGGCGCCGGCTACATCGGCCCCGAGCACGTGCTCAGCGCCCTCGCCGCGAACCCGGACTCGGCGGCCGGGCACATCCTCAACTCGGCCCGCTTCACGCCCTCGGGTCTGCCGCCCGAGGCGGCCTCGGACGGCGGGCAGGTCCGCAGCGAGCGGCCGCGCTCCACCGGCACGCCCACCCTGGACAAGTACGGCCGCGATCTCACCGGCCTGGCCCGGCAGGGCCGTATCGACCCGGTGATCGGGCGGGACGAGGAGATCGAGCAGACGATCGAGGTGCTCTCGCGGCGCGGCAAGAACAACCCGGTGCTCATCGGTGACGCGGGCGTCGGCAAGACCGCCATCGTGGAGGGGCTCGCGCAGCGCATCTCCGAGGGCGACGTGCCGGACGTGCTCATCGGGCGGCGGGTGGTCGCCCTGGACCTGACCGGGGTGGTCGCGGGCACCCGCTACCGGGGCGACTTCGAGGAGCGGCTGAACAACATCGTCGGCGAGATCCGCGACCACTCCGACCAACTGATCGTCTTTATCGACGAGTTGCACACCGTCGTGGGCGCGGGAGGCGGCGGCGAGGGCGGGTCCCTGGACGCCGGCAACATCCTCAAGCCGGCACTGGCCCGCGGCGAGCTGCACATCGTGGGCGCGACCACGCTGGAGGAGTTCCGCCGGATCGAGAAGGACGCGGCACTGGCCCGCCGTTTCCAGCCGATCCTGGTGCCGGAGCCCACCCCCTCGGACGCGATCGACATCCTGCGCGGACTGCGCGACCGCTACGAGGCCCACCACCAGGTCCGCTACACGGACGAGGCCCTCGTGGCCGCAGTCGAGCTGTCCGACCGCTACCTCACCGACCGCCGGCTGCCGGACAAGGCGATCGACCTGATCGACCAGGCCGGAGCGCGGGTACGGTTGCGGGCGCGGACCAAGGGCACCGACGTACGGGCCATGGAGCACGAGCTCGAGCAGTTCGGCCGGGACAAGGACCAGGCGGTCGCGGACGAGCAGTACGAGCAGGCCATGCAACTGCGCGACCGCATCGTCGAGTTGAAGAAGCGGATCGAGGAGGCCGCCGGCGGTGGCGGCGCGGCCGACGAGGGGCAGCACCTGGAGGTGACGGCGGAGGCCATCGCCGAAGTGGTGTCCCGACAGACCGGGATTCCGGTCAGCAGTCTCACCGAGGAGGAGAAGGACCGGCTGCTCGGCCTGGAGGAGCATCTGCACGAGCGGGTGGTCGGCCAGGAGGAGGCGGTCCGGGTGGTCGCCGACGCGGTGATGCGGTCCCGCGCCGGACTCGCGAGCCCGGACCGGCCCATCGGCAGCTTCCTCTTCCTCGGCCCGACCGGCGTCGGCAAGACCGAGCTGGCGCGGGCGCTGGCGGAGGCCCTGTTCGGCAGCGAGGAGCGCATGGTCCGCCTGGACATGAGCGAGTACCAGGAGCGGCACACGGTCAGCCGGCTGGTCGGCGCCCCGCCCGGGTACGTGGGCCACGAGGAGGCCGGCCAGCTCACCGAGGTCGTGCGCAGGCACCCGTACTCGCTCCTGCTTTTCGACGAGGTGGAGAAGGCGCACCCGGACGTCTTCAACATCCTCCTCCAGGTCCTGGACGACGGACGGCTGACCGACTCCCAGGGCCGCACGGTCGACTTCACCAACACCGTCATCGTCATGACCAGCAACCTCGGCTCCGAGGCGATCACCCGGCGCGGTGCGGGCATCGGGTTCGGACCCGGCGGCGCGGAGGCGGACGAGGAGGCGCGGCGCGAGCAGATCCTGCGCCCGCTGCGGGAGCACTTCCGGCCCGAGTTCCTCAACCGCATCGACGAGATCGTCGTCTTCCGCCAACTCACCGCCGAGCAGCTGCGGAAGATCACCAACCTGCTGCTGGAGCGCACCCGCCGGCTGCTGCACGCGCAGGGCATCGCGGTCGACTTCACCGACCCGGCGGTCGACTGGCTCGCCGAGCGCGGCTACCAGCCGGAGTACGGCGCCCGGCCGCTGCGCCGCACCATCCAGCGCGAGGTCGACAACCAGCTGTCCCGGCTGCTCCTGGACGGCCGGATCGCCGAGGGCGGCCGGGTGACGGTGGACGTCGAGGACGGGCGGCTCGCACTCCGTACGGAGGACCTGCCGCCCGCCCCTGAGCTGTGATCGCTACGGCGCCGGGTACACGACCATCGCCGAGCCGCCGCCACGTCGTACCTTCTCGGCGGCGGCCAGCCACTTCCCGCCCGGCAGCCGCTGTACGGCCGTCGCCGCGCCGATCTCCGGGTTCAGCCTGAAGGAGTGCCCGATGGCCTCCAGCTGCTTGGCCGTCTCGCTGCCGTAGAGCCCGGGTTCGAGTTCGGTCTGGGCGGCGTTGCGCTGGCTGGCTCGCGGTGCGGCGATCGCGTCGGCCAGGGGCAGCCCGCGGTCGAGGAACTGGGTGAGGGTCTGCAGCACGGTGGTGATGATGGTCGCGCCACCGGGCGAACCCAGCGCCACCACCGGCTTGTCGTGCTTGTCCAGCACGATCGTCGGCGAGATCGACGACCGCGGCCGCTTGCCCGGACCGGGCAGGTTCGGGTCGTGGACGGCCGGGTTGGCCGGGGCGAAGGAGAAGTCGGTCAGCTCGTTGTTGAGGATGAACCCGCGGCCGGGCACGGTGATGCCGCTGCCGCCGGTCTGCTCGATGGTGAGCGTGTAGGAGACGACGTTCCCCCACTTGTCCGCCGCCGTCAGGTGCGTGGTGTTCTCACCCTCGTACGTCGTCGGCGCCGCGGTGCCTCCGGTGGCGCAGGCCGCCGGATTCCGCGGGTCGCCGGGCGCCACCGGGCTGGTCAGCACCGCGTCGTCCTTGATGAGACACGCCCGCGAGTCGGCGTACTTCTGCGACAGCAGTTCCTTCGTCGGTACGTCCTCGAAGGCGGGGTCGCCGACCCAGCGCCCCCGGTCCGCGAACGCGATCCGGCTCGCCTCGATGTAGCGGTGCAGGTACTGGACCTCGCTCGCCTTCGACAGGTCGGTGTTCTCGAGGATGTTGAGCGCCTCGCCGACCGTCGTGCCGCCGGAGGAGGAGGGCGCGATGGAGTAGACGCCGAGGCCGCGGTACGAGGTCCTGGTGGGCGCCTGGAGCTTGGCGCGGTAGGCCGCGAGGTCCTTCTCGGACAGCTCGCCCGGGCGGGCGTTCCAGCCCGAAGCGGGGTCCACCGGCGGCTTGTTCACGGTGTCGACGATGTCCTCGCCGAGGTCGCCGTGGTAGAGCGCGCCGACGCCCTTCCGGCCCAACTCGGCGTAGGTGCGGGCGAGATCGGGGTTCTTGAAGGTCGAGCCGACGACGGGGAGCTGTCCGTTCGGCAGGAACAGCTTCGCGGTGTCCGGGAAGTAGCGGAACCGGGTCTCGTTGGAGGCGGTCTGCGAGCGGAAGGTGCTGTCGACGACGAATCCGTCACGGGCGATCCGCTCGGCAGGCTCGAGAACGCTGCCGAGTCTCTTGCTGCCCCACTTGTCGAGCGCCGTCTGCCAGGTGGCGGGCGTGCCCGGCGTACCGACGCCGAGGCCGCTGCTGACGGCGTCGGCGAAGGCGAGGGGCTTGCCGTTCTCCAGAAACAGGCCGGAGTCGGCGGTCAGCGGGGCGGTCTCGCGACCGTCGATGGTCTGCACCGTACGGGACTTGGCGTTGTAGTAGACGAAGTAGCCGCCACCACCGATGCCGGAGGAGTACGGCTCGGTGACACCGAGCGCGGCGGCCGTGGCGACGGCGGCGTCAACGGCGTTGCCGCCCTTCTTCAGGACCTCGATGCCGGCGGCGGAGGCGTCCGCGTCGACGCTGGCCACGGCGCCGCCGTAGCCGACAGCGAGCGGAACCTTTTCGACAGGTGTGCTCCCGGCGGCGGGTGGCGCGGCCGCCCCTACCGAAACCACGGCGGCCGAGACCGCCAGGACCGACAGTTTCCGTACGACAGGGCGACGCATCCGAACCTCCAGTCAGAGACCGTTCGCGCAGCCTATGCGATCGCCATGCCCCCGTCAGCACACCCTCAACAGGCCTGTTTCGAACACGGGTTTGCGTTCGCCCGCTAGCATGCGCGCCCATGAATGACGACGTGCGCAACATCGTCCTGGGGGTGGTGGCCGCCGGCATCAGTGCCGCGCTCGGCTGGCTGGCCAGGACCTACCTGTGGAAGCGGAAGCTCCGCCGCAAGCAGGCATTCTTCGGGCTGCCCGACAACTCCGAGTCGCTGCTGGTGGTGAACCGCGACGCGGGCAGCCCCGACCTCGCGGTGCACCGCTTCGACGTGTTCGCGCTGCTGGAACTCGCCGCGCTCATCAAGGACTGCGGCGCGCACGCCGAGGTGATCACCCAGGACGCGGCCCGGCAGGGCTTCGGGGAGCGGACGGAGTTCTGCATCGGCGGGCCGGGGTCGAACCGGCGTATGGCGGCCCATATGCACGCCATGCTGCCCGGGGTACGCGTGAACACCGATCCGGAACCGGGCCCGGACCGGCTGGCGTTCCAGATCGGCAGTGAGCGCTACCGCATGGAGAGCGGCCTGTCCGAATACGTGCTGCTGGCACGGCTGACGGCCGGGCAACCCGGCCCGATCCGGCCGGTCTTCCTGTTCTGCGGCCAGCGCGCGATCACCAACCAGGCCGCGACCCGCTACCTCGCACGCAACCACGAGCGGCTGGCCCGCAAGCACGGCAACAGTTCTTTCGTCCTGCTGCTCAGGGTCGTCAACTCGCAGGCCTACGGCCCCGATGTCGTCGAACTCGTCGCGGACGTCACCCGGGAGGCACAGACCCCCCTGCCCACTCCGGCGGTTCCGCGCAACTCCCACCGCGCCTCCTAGATTTCAGCACATTCCAGCGATCGTTACTCCCATGTAACTTACCGACGGGTTACCTACGGTAAGAGGCCGAGGTTACCGTCGGGTCACTTTGCACTTACACGAGTGACCGGGTGAGGAGTGACCCGTGGGAAACCATCGCAAGGCCCTGCGTACGACCGCCGTGGGTGCCGTCTCAGCGACGCTGATCGCCGGCAGCGCCCTCGGGCTCGCCCCCGCCGCCCAGGCAACGACCGCCATCCGCTTCGTCGACATCGCCGGTGACGGCGGCACGGTCCTCAAGGCCAACGTCGTCACGCCCGCCGGCGCCGACGGCACCCGCCGTTACCCGCTGCTCGTCCTGCCGACGAGCTGGGGCCTGCCCCAGGTCGAGTATCTGGCCCAGGCTCAGAAGCTCGCGAACTCCGGCTATGTCGTGGTCAGTTACAACGTGCGCGGCTTCTGGCAGTCGGGCGGCGAGATAGAAGTCGCGGGCCCGCCCGACACGGCCGACGCGTCCAAGGTCATCGACTGGGCCCTCGCCAACACCCCGGCCGACGCACAGAAGGTCGGCATGGCGGGCCTCTCGTACGGCGCCGGCATCAGCCTGCTCGCCGCCGCGCACGACAAGCGCGTCAAGGCGGTCGCCGCCCTCAGCGGCTGGGCCGACCTGATCGCCTCGATCTACTCGGGGCGCACCCAGCACGTCCAGGCCGCCGGGCTGCTGGACGGGGCCAGCCTGGTCACCGGCCGCCAGAGCGCCGAACTCCGGCAGATCTTCGACGACTTCTACGCCTCCAACCTGGCGAAGGAGCCGGAGATGATCGCCTGGGGGAAGAAACGTTCCGCTGCGACCTATGTCGACCAGCTGAACAAGAACGGCGCCGCCGTCATGATGGCCAACGCCTGGGGCGACACCGTCTTCCCGCCCAACCAGTACACGGACTTCTACGAGAAGCTGACCGGCCCCAAGAGACTGGAGCTGCGCCCCGGCGACCACGCGACCTCCGAGGTCACCGGCCTGTTCGGGCTGCCCAACGACGTGTGGACGGACACCGAGCGCTGGTTCGACCACTACCTCCGGGGCGAGGACAACGGCATCGACCGCGAGCAGCCGGTCCGGCTCAAGTCCCGTTCCACGGGCGGCTACGAGGGCTATCCGGACTGGAAGTCGGTCGGCGCCACGCGGAAGAAGATCGCCCTCGCCGGCACGACCACGATCCGCGCGAACGTCGACTCCGGGGCGAACGGCGGGGTGGTCTTCCTGTCCAGCATCCTCGACCAGATCGCCCGGCTGCCCCCGGTCGCCTCGATCCCCCTGCTCCCCCGCCGCTGGGCCGCCGTGTGGCAGTCGGAGAAGTACACCAAGGCCCAACAGGTGCGCGGCACCGCGAAGTTGCACACCACTCTCACTCCGACCAAGGAGAGCGGCACCCTCGTCGCCTACCTGTACGACGTGGGGCCGCTCGGCCTCGGCAAGCTGGTCAGCAACGCGCCGTACACCTTCCACGGGCAGAAGCCCGGGAAGCCGTTCGACGTCGACCTGGAGCTGTTCTCCACGGCCTACGACGTCCCGGCAGGGCACCGGCTGGCCCTGGTGGTCGACACGGTCGACCCGCTCTACATCGAGCACAACCCGTCCGGCGCGCAGCTGACCTTCTCCTCGCCGGCCACCGACCCGTCGTACGTGTCGATTCCGCTGCGCGAGCAGTGATCTCCGGCTGCTGCCGGGCGGGTATGGGCTCTGCGGACTGCCACCCCCCTACGGTGTCGGGGCTGTAGGGGGAGTCCCACCCGGCAGCGGCGTCCCCGGTTCGGCCGCGGCGGCAGCCGGCCGGCCGGAGCACGGCGGCGTGGTGCACAGCGGCGCGGCCGGGGCGGCGCGCATACGGGTGGCTCGTAACACGGTTCGCACTCCCTCGCTCAGTGCTTGAGGATCTTGGAGAGGAAGTCCTTGGCGCGCTCGCTGCGCGGGTCGGTGAAGAACTCCTCGGGGGTGCGGTCCTCGACGATGCGGCCGTCGGACATGAACACGACGCGGTTGGCGGCCGAGCGGGCGAAGCCCATCTCGTGGGTGACGACGACCATGGTCATACCGTCCCGGGCCAGCTGCTGCATGACCTCGAGGACCTCGTTGATCATCTCCGGGTCGAGCGCGGAGGTCGGCTCGTCGAACAGGAGCGCCTTGGGTTCCATCGCGAGGGCGCGGGCGATGGCCACGCGCTGCTGCTGGCCGCCGGAGAGCTGCGCCGGGAACTTGTCCGCCTGGTCGGCGACGCCGACGCGCTCGAGGAGTTCACGGGAGCGCTGGTCGGCCTGCTCCTTCTTGCGTCTGCGGACCTTGATCTGGGCCAGCGAGACGTTCTGGAGGACGGTCTTGTGGGCGAACAGGTTGAAGGACTGGAACACCATGCCGACCTCGGCGCGCAGTCCCGCGAGGGCCTTGCCCTCGTCCGGCAGCGGCTGCCCCTCCAGCGTGATGGACCCCGAGCGGATGGTCTCCAGCCGGTTGATCGCCCTGCACAGTGTCGACTTCCCGGACCCCGAAGGTCCGATGACCACGACCACCTCCCCCTTGCCGACGGTGAGGTTGATGTCCTGCAGGACATGCAGCTCCCCGTAGTACTTGTTGACGTCACGCAGTTCGATCAACGGATCGACGGCCATGCCCAGCCCTACTCACTCTCAGCTGTGTCGTAGGTGCCGCAACTTATCCGGGCAAGATCGCGGTTGAGGCACGACACGCACTTTTCGGGCATAAGCCGTATTTACGTCGCTCCGTGGGCCAGAGATTCACGCTTCGGCCACCTCGGCGTACAGCTGCGAGAGTTCGGGCACCCCGCTGACGGCCCACTCCTGCCCGGAGGCCACGACGTCGAACTCGCGGCCGGAGGCGAGCCGGATGACGGGCTGGCCGTCGGGCCACAGGTCCCACGCGGCGCCGGGAACCGTGCGCACGATGACCGTGCCGAGATAGAGCCCGGCGTCGTTGCCGAGCCACGGCAGGACCTCCTCGTCGTCCCGCCAGCGCGGCACCAGCTGGTCCAGCGCCTCCAACGAGGCGGCCGTGTCGTCGAGTTGGACGCCCTCCTGGGACGCCTGGGAGCGCAGCAGCTCGCATTCGGAGAGGAGTTCGGCGATGCCCTCGGGATCGGGGGCGCCGGGCTTGTCACGCCGGTTGCCCAGAAAAGGGATCTTCATATGCCCAGCGTGTCATTCGTACCCCCGTGCGCACCACAGGCGCGCGGGCCATCGATTCCGGTCGGCTGCACACCGAGTTCGCGCATGGCTCGTTGACCCGTCACTGGTGTCTCTTCAGCTTCGCGATCCGTCCGTCTCGTAGTGAGCGGGTGGTGATCGGAAGGAGTCGGTCGTGCGCCGATGCCTGGTGGGTGGTGCGGTCGTCCTGGCCCTGCTCGCTGCCCTCGTGCCGGGGAGCGCCGCGTCGGCGGTCCCCGGAAGCCGGGCGGCACCTGTCCCGCTGGAGCGGCTCTTCGACAACACGGCCGTCAGCGACGACACCCGGCCGGGCGAGGCGGACTTCGACGGCTCGGGCGCCTCCCTGTCGGCGCGGGATCTGGCGGCCGCGGGCTGGACGCCGGGCCGCGCGCTCACCGTGCAGGCGGCGCGGCTCACCTGGCCTCGGCGTGCGGCAGGCGAGCCGGACAACGTGCGGGCCGGCAGGCAGGACGTCCGGGTGGACGGCAGCGGTGACGCGCTCGCCTTCCTGGTCGCGGGCACGGCCGGCGCGCCGGTGACCGGTACGGGCACGGTCGCGTACGCCGACGCCACCCGCTCCCCGTACCTGCTGACCGCCCCCGACTGGCGCCGCGGCCCACTCGCCACCAAGGCGGTGGCGCTGCCGCACATCAACACACCTGTCGGCCAACTCGCCGAGCAGACACTGCTGTACGTCGTGACAGTGCCGATCCTGCCGGGGCGCCGGGTGGTCTCGGTACGGCTGCCGGACCTGACCGACCTGCATGTGTTCGCGCTGTCGGTGCGGGCCGCCACGCCCGGCTGGACGGGGAGCTGGGCGGCCGCGACCTCCGGCTACCCGGCCGTGGGACCGTGGTCTGACCGGACGCTCAGGCTTGTGGTGCACACGTCGGCGGGCGGGCCGCGGGTGCGGCTGCGGTTCGACAACACCTTCGCCGCGGCGCCGGTACGGATCGGGAGCGCGACCGTGGCGGTGCAGGCGGAGGGCGCGGCGGCGCGGGACGTGCCGGTGCCGTTGTCCTTCCTGGGTGCGATGGGTGTCGAGATCCCCGCGGGGGCGCAGGCGTTCAGCGATCCGCTCGACTTCACGGTGCCGGCGGACGCCGATCTGCTGGTGAGCTTCCATCTGCCGGATTCCGTGTCCGCGGCGCCGGTGCACCGGCTCGCGGCGCAGCGGTCGTACCTGAGCGAGCCGGGCGATCACGCGGCGGACGGGTCCCCGGCGGAGTACACCTCGGTGGTGACGAGCTGGCCGCTGCTGACCGGTGTGGACGTGGGCGGCGGGCCGGGTTCGGTGGTGCTGCTCGGGGACTCGATCACCGACGGCGACAGGTCCACGGTGGATGCCAACCGGCGGTGGCCCAATGTGCTGGCCACCCGTCTGCTGGCCCAGAATGTGGTCCCGCACTATGGGGTGCTGAACCAGGGGATCTCCGCGAACCGTGTGGTCGCTGACCGGTATCCCGGGGATGGGGTCTCCGCGGACACCGGCGGGGTGAGCGCGCTGAACCGCTTCGACCGGGACGTCCTCGCGCAGACGTCCGCGCGTACGGCGGTCGTGTTCGAGGGCGTCAACGACATGCGGTGGGGTGCCACGGCGGAGCAGGTGATCGCGGGACTGCGGGAGCTCGCCGCGCGGGGACACGCACGGGGGCTGCGGATGCTGGCGGCGACGATCCTGCCGTGCGCGGGGGAGGCGCGCTGCACGGCAGCCGTCGACGGCGAGCGGGTCACGGTCAACGCGTGGCTCCGGAGCACCGGCGAGTTCGACGGCGTGCTCGACCTCGACGCGGTGCTGCGCGACCCCGCGCGTCCCGCGCGGCTGCCGCCCGCCTACGACAGCGGGGACCATCTGCATCCGGGGGACGCGGGGCTGGCGGCGCTGGCTCGGTCGGTGGACCTGAGACTGCTCGCCGGGTGACTACACCTCCAGGTCCACGACCACCGGCGCGTGGTCCGAGGCGCCCTTGCCCTTGCGCTCCTCGCGGTCCACGTACGCGTCGGTGACGGCCTTGGCGAACGGCTCGTTGCCGTACACCAGGTCGATGCGCATGCCGCGGTTCTTGGGGAAACAGAGCTGGCGGTAGTCCCAGTACGTGAAGGGGTGCTCGTACTTCAGGGGCCGCGGGACCACGTCGGACAGGCCCGCCTCGCGCAGGGACGCCAGGGCGGCGCGCTCGGCGGGCGTGACGTGGGTGGAGCCCTCGAAGGCGGACCTGTCGTACACGTCGTCGTCCGTCGGGGCCACGTTGTAGTCGCCCAGCACCGCGAACGGGCGGCTGCCCGCCGCGTCGCCCGCGACCGCGGCCTTCAGTGCCTCGAACCACTGGAGCTTGTAGGCGTAGTGCGGGTGGTCCACCTCGCGGCCGTTCGGCACGTAGACCGACCAGACGCGGACCGGGCCGCAGGTCGCCGAGATGGCGCGGGGCTCCGGGGCGCCGTCGAAGCCGGGGTCGCCGGGCAGGCCCTTGACCACGTCCTTCAGGCCGACGCGGGAGAGCACCGCCACGCCGTTCCACCGGCCGGTGGCGTGCACCGCCGCCTCGTAGCCCAGCTCGCGCAGCTGGTCGAGCGGGAACTGCTCCTCGGCGACCTTGGCCTCCTGGAGGCACAGCACGTCGGTGCCGCTGCTCTCCAGCCAGGCCAGGAGCCTCGGCAGGCGGGCGGTGATCGAGTTCACGTTCCAGGTCGCGATGCGCATGCCCGACAACTT
The DNA here is from genome assembly GCF_059026085.1 of Streptomyces sp. a15. Lineage (NCBI taxonomy): Bacteria > Bacillati > Actinomycetota > Actinomycetes > Kitasatosporales > Streptomycetaceae > Streptomyces > Streptomyces sp. A15. The sequence continues at coordinate 141,030 of NZ_JBWLKM010000019.1, forward strand.
ACCGGGCGGGTCTGACAACGCGGCCCGCCCGGGACCCCTGGGGACCTGGGACCGTCACACCTCGGCCGACTCCCCCGGCGTCAGCCGCTGGTGGTCCGCGCCGCCGAGGGCGCCGATCTGGTTGTCGTAGATCGGGCGGGCGAGGTCGGTGAGGAGGGCGTCGTGGATGTCGTACGCGCGTTGGGGCCTGAGCTCGCGGACGTAGTCGATGACCTCGGAGATCTTGCTCCAGGGGGCCATCACCGGGAGCATCAGCGTCTCCACCGCGTGGTCGGGGACGGTCAGGGCGTCGCCGGGGTGGAAGACCCTGCCGTCGTCGACGAGGTAACCGACGTTGGTGATGCGCGGGATGTCCGGGTGGATCACGGCGTGCAGTTCGCCGTGGACCTGGACGTCGAAGCCGGCGGCGGTGAAGGTGTCGCCGTGTCCGACGGTGTGGACGCGGCCCGGGAAGGCGGCGGAGATCTTCTCCGCGACCGACCTGAGGGTCCAGATCTCGGCGGCCGGGTTGGCCTCCATGGCGGCCCGCAGCCGCCCCTCGTTGAAGTGGTCGGGGTGCTCGTGCGTGACGAGAACGGCGTCCGCGCCGACCGCGGCGTCCTCCTCGCTGAATCCCCCGGGATCGAGGACGAGTGTCCGCCCGTCCTTCTCGAGGCGGACGCAGGAGTGCGACTTCTTCGTGAGCTTCATGGAGTCCATCCTGCCCGCGGCCCGGTACGCGCGGTCACTCGGTCGGGGTCGTCTCCTCGCGGATGACCTGCTGGGCCACCTTGAACGCGCTGTTCGCGGCCGGTACCCCGCAGTAGACCGCCGCCTGCAGCAGCACCTCCTTGATCTCGGCCGGGGTGAGGCCGTTGCGCAGGGCGGCGCGGGTGTGGAAGGCGAGCTCCTCCAGGTGGCCGCCCGCGACCAGGGCGGTGAGGGTGACACAGCTGCGGGAGCGCCGGTCGAGGCCGGGCCGGTCCCAGATCTCGCCCCAGGCGTAGCGGGTGATGAACTCCTGGAAGTCGCCCGAGAACTCGTCGGCCTGTGCCAGCGCCCGGTCGACGTGCGCGTCGCCGAGCACCTCTCGGCGCACCTTGAGGCCGGCGTCGTAGGGGTCGGGGCGCCCCAGGCCCTGGGGGGCTTCCACGGCGGCCGGGGCGATCTCGGCGCGGGGCGCGGGCTGCGGCGGCGCGGCGGACAGGACCGGCTTGACCGGGGGCGCCACGATCGCCGCCATCTGACCCGTGGTCGAGTCGAAGGCGGGCTGCCAGGCGGTGGAGAAGTGCCGCACCAGGAGGTCGGTGACGGCGGCGGGCTGCTCCACCGGCACCAGGTGGGAGGCGCCGGGGACGACGGCGAGCCGGGCGTCCGGGATGCCCGCGACCAGCGTGCGGGCCTCGGCGGGGCCGGTGACCTGGTCGTCCGAGCCGACGAGGACGAGGGTCGGGACGCCGACACGGGCCAGCTCGGATCGCACGTCGAACGAGGCCAGCGCCTCGCAGGCCGCGATGTAGCAGCCGGGGTCGGTGGTGCGCACCATCTGCACCGCCCACTCGGTGATCGCGGGCTGCGCGGCGGCGAACCCGCCGGTGAACCAGCGTTCGGGGGAGGTCCGGGCGATGGGATCGAGCCCGTTCGTCCGCACTATCACCCCTCTCTGCCGGAACTCGTCGGCCGTGCCGAAGCGCGGCGAGGCCGCGATCAACGCGAGCGAGGCGACGCGCTCGGGGTGGCGCAGGGCCAGCTCGATACCGACCGCGCCGCCGAGGGCGCAGCCCGCGTAGCCGAAGCGCTGCACGCCGAGTCCGTCGAGGGTGGCCAGCAGCCGGGTGCTCAGGTCGGCGACCGAGCCGGCCGGGTAGGCGGGGGCGCCGCCGTGCCCGGGCAGGTCGAACCGGAAGACACGCCACTGCTTGGCCAGCTCGGGGACCTGCCGGTCCCACATGTGCCATGTGGTACCCAGTGAGGGACCCAAGATCAGGACGGGAGCCTCTTCTGGCCCGTCAAAGCGGTATTGCAGGGTGTTCGGTGGTGTCTCGCTCACCCTTCCGACCCTCTCATCTCTCACGGGATCTCACACGGCCGGTCCCAACCTAACGGCTCTTGTTGCTGGCGCTACGACAGGTCCGGCACTGCCGGAACCCTCGGGGGTCCAGGTACGTGTTCTCCGGCGTGTACGCGTGGCCGTGCCGGCAATGGGTCCTCCGGGCGCGCCCGGTCCCAGTCCCTGCGATCAAGAGCTTCCTCCCTCGTCACCACTTCCAAGTGGTTCGGGTTGCAGCACCGCGTGTGGTGGGGCCACCAAGGCTGGGCATGGCTGACCTGGAAGTTTTCCGGAATCTCGCCCACCAGCAGCCTGAACACCACGCGATGAACAAGGTCCGTCTTCCCCTGGTAGGAGACCGTGCCGTAGCCCCGACGGGCCCTCCCTGTTACAGCTAGCCGTCCACAGCCAGCAGCCCGATTCCGGGTCCACTTCGATCTTGCTGGCCATACGGCTGGGCAAGTCGCTCGGCTGGTGGGCCGCCGGGCTCACGCTTGCCCCTCTACCGCAGATCCGTGCAAGCCATCCCACATTGTGGCGGCTTCGCGAAGATCCTCGACATCCGGCTTCACATACCACTTCTTGGTGGTCTTCACGTTCGTGTGTCCGGCCCACCGCGCAAGAATGTGGTCCGGCACCCCGTGGTTGGCGAGGTACGTGAGGCACGACGAACGAGCGTCATAGATCCGGACCCGACGAAGGCCAATCGATCTCCATGAGCCGGTACGCGCGTCGTCGGAGCTGCTTGATCGTGAAGGCTTCTCCGGTCTCGTGCACCAGGACGTAGCCGGAGTCCGCGTAAGCCTCACCCAGAGCCAGCTTCTCCTTGGCCTGGAGAGCCTTGAACGACTTGAGAGCAGCCAGCACCGGAGCGGGCAACGGGAGTTCCCGTTCACCGGCCATAGACTTCGTGCCCTTCTCCACCACGTACCGGTGGCCCATCATCGTGCACGTGTTGGCAACGGTGATCGTGGCATTGTCCAGGTCGACGTCTTCCCACCGGAGTCCGCAGACTTCCGCCGGACGTAGACCCATGAGGGACAGGAGAAGCGGAGCGTAGAGCCGCTCTTCCGTGACGCCATGAACGAACGTCTGCACCTCCTGGACATTCCAGGGCTTCACCTCCTGCTTGCTCTTCCGCTCTTCCTTGCGTGCCCTACGCGGAATGGTCACGTGCTGGGCCACATTCATGGCCACCAGCCGACGCGCCACGGCGCGGTTCAGAGCATCCTTCAGTCGAGCAAGGCTCATGTCCACGCTGGTCACCCCGAGCGGAGTACCGGCCTTATCCCCACGTACGCGCCCGTGCTTCAGAGCCCAGTGCATCCACTGTTCTACGTCCTCTTCAGTGAGTTCCTGAAGACGGATATTGCCCAACTTCCCCCGCACCCGGTCCAGGGTGATCTGGTAGTTGTAGACAGTGGTTTCTTCCAGGTCCCCAGCCTTCATGGCCAGCCACCGGTCAAGCCACTCATTCACAGTGACCTTGTTCGGCGGTACGAACGTCCCTTCCTGGCGGCGGTTAGTGATGCGCGCATACTCGGCCTTCGCTTCCTTCAGCGTGCCGAACGTACGGGTTAGCTGCTTGCGCTTCCCGGTGGCGGGGTCGATGCCCACATCGACCACGAACCGGTACCGAACTTGCCCCTTCGTGTTGGGTGGGAGCTTCTTGATCGGATCGGACAGGATTTCTCACTCTCCTTCAGGGCGTGGAAACTCCACATTGCGGAGGCACCGCTGCTTTTCAGCGAAGGGCACCGCGGCCATCAGGGCAGCAGACGGTGCCGTTCTTCTCCTCGGGGCGTGCGGCACTATCAACAGGTCCGCTGCGGCTCCACCGCCAAGTGCAGCCGAATGCGAACACCCTCAAGGGTCGCCAGGATCGCCGGTTTGGCTAACCGGCGATGGTGGTCGTAGCGGCCGTGGACCCAGGCAGCAGCGGTGGCATTGCCGTGACCCCGCACATCGTGGGCAGCCTGGGCCAGAAGCTTCACAGCCTTTTCAGGCGTAGTGGCTCCGTAGCTGGCATAGGCCAGGGCCAGGGCCCGCAGCGGCGGGTGCCCGGCGGCCTCTGCACAGTCCGCCGTGACCTCGTAGTAGGCGCGTGCCCTCTCGTACTCGCCCAAGTCCCAAGCCACCCATCCGGCCAAGGCGGCTGTCTCTCCGGCAGCGATGGTCAGTTCTCGCTCGCGTTCGCCGGCGCGCGGTAGCACGGCAGTGATCGCGTCAAGGTGAGCCTCAACCATGCCTTGAAGGCGGTGGGCCGTCAGGTGATTCTCGCTCGCATGAAGGGCGCAGGCGCGATCAGCGAGGGCGCCCGCTGTGACCGAATCGATCTTGGATCCCCTGCCGAGGGCATGCGCAAGACGGCCCCAAGGTTCGGCAGCGGCGGCTGCGCCGAGCACGGCGCCCCCGATCAGCGTGCGGCGTTTCACGTCGTCCAGGTCCTCCCCTTCACGGCGCGTCCCCTTCCTCCGCCGGGCGCGGGCGGCCGCCGCCTCCCGCTGCAGTCGTTCAGGAGGAAAGCCGCAGGCCACAGAAATGCGCGCAGCGTGTGGTTGGTGGGGATGTTCTCACCATGCTCGTAGCGGTTGATCTCGCGGCGGGTCATGGTGTCCCGACCGGAGACAGCGTTGATCGCGGCTGCCTGTTGCTCCTGCGTGCGTCCGGCCTCCTGACGGAGCCGTAGAAGCAGTTCGGCGAACGGATCTACTGGCATGAGTGTGACCTCTGTCGGTGGACGGAACCCAATCATGGCCCCAAGTCCCCCTGTGGTTTCCCCCTTGACAGACTTTTCCCCCTCGGGATTCCCCTGGCAGGCGACTTGGACGCGCGGTGCGATGAGCCCATGACCAGGTTCCTCAACGCGGCCGACCGAGGCCATCCGGTGATGCTCTGGAACGGGGCCAAGCTAGGCGGCCATCTCCTGCCGAATCCGGTCCAGAGCATGGTCTGCTGCCTCTTTGATCTCCGGCAGCCGATTGTCCGCCGCACGCACTATGCGCTGCAACTGATGAGTGAGGAAGGCGCTGGCGGTCAGCCTCGTCGACCGCGGTGTGCAGCCGGGTGCTTTTCTGCATCGCCATACGAGGACAGACGCGGACAAGGCACTTGCCGAATCCCTGGCGGGGCCTTGGGCGGGTGGCCAAGTATGCGTCGACGGTGAGTCCTGCCTTTGCGCGGGCCCCGGCGCAGGTCTTGCACGATCCGCTCGCCTCGGCCGGTCGAACGCAGCCGACCCGGCAGGGGCTCTCGCCGTAGATCCGGCGTGACGGAGGAGCCGGTGCGGAAGCGCACCACGCGGCGACATCGCTTGGGGAGCCGGTCGAGCGCCAGGCTGCCAGGCACCGCCGGCACAGCCAGGGGAATTGCTCGCGGGACGGTCGCAGGCTGGGTGTACGCAGGAGCGCAGGGTGTGCCAGTCGGCGCCGAGCGGGAAGTGCAGCTCAAGTGCGGTGCGGTCAAGGCCGTGTGCGACCAGGTAGTCCCAGTCGGGTTCAGGCCCACAGGCGGGCGCCGCAGCAGGTTGAGGGGTTGCGGAGGTCATGGGGATCCGAAGAGCTTGTTGGTGACGGTCTGGGCGGCCTGCACCATCCTGCCGTCGGAGACGTTCCGGTAGGTGTCCTGGCTGTTCACGTCGTTGTGGCCGAGCAGGCGCTGAAGGACGTCGCGTGCGACGTCGATGTCCGCGGCGGTTTCGCCGAACGTGTGACGCAGCATGTGCGGGTGGATGTGGCGCAGATCGGCCTGCTCGGCAAGATTCGCGATGAGGTCCTGCACCCGCCGGCTGCCGATCGCCTCGCCGCCCGGGTCGCCGGTTGGTCCGGGGAATGAGACGAAGGCCCACGGGCTGTCTCCGGCGCGGCGGATGCCGAGTCGCTCGCGCATCCAGTCGGCGTACAACATCTCCACGGGTCCGGGAACAGGCAGGACGACCGTGCCTCGGTTCTTGTTCGCCGCGCCCCGCGGGTGGCCATCGCGCTTGCGCAGGTGGAGGTGTGGGCCCAGTGTGTAGGAACACCCGGGCGCCGTGCGCCCCGGAGGAACGAAGCGGAACCGGGCCACGGCCTCCTCGTCCCCCACCTCGGCCAGCAACAGCTTCACGGCCACGAACGCACGCGACTCCAGGTCGTGGGCCTTCCAAACCTCCCCCATGCCTCCCCGGCCGACCGTTCCACCAGGTCGTATCTCCCCGCCACCCGCTCGCCCGCCCGCACAGCACCCCCAAGTCCCGGCCCACCCGTCCGCAGCGTACTCATGACCGCTCGCCCACGGTTCCCAGAAGACGCACCGGACGCCCGGCATAGTTCCCGCGTCAGAACCGACCTAGGAAATGGCCACGCTCCTGAGACAGGAGCATGGCCACAGGTGCGAGACAGAGCAGAGATCGGCAGGTCACAGCATTGGTACATGCCGAGCGCAATGAGATCCCGCACCATACGGCGAAGTCAGTCGTTTTTCTGTCGTCTGACCTGGGCGGACTAGGTTGGGTGGCAAGAACCTCGATGACGGCTGGTTGGCTTCGTAGGTATCTGCGTGCCTCGGACCTTCGGTGAGCAGATAGCGGATCTGACGCGGCACGCTCAGTGGACCGAGAGCTCCGGTCCACACTCGCCGATCGGGTCGGCGCCCGCTTTGGTCAGGGTCTTCGGGGTGCCCGTCAGTCGTAGCACGGTTCTGCAGCCGCTTGATCATTCCGGGCCCGGCGTCATGCCAGGGGGCGAATCCCGATAGTCGAACTGCGCGTGTGATCAGCTGCTCGACAGCCTCTGAGGGGTGCCGACCCGGAAGGTGCGCCGGTACGCCGCCGGGGTTGTCGCCAGCGCACGGTGAAAGTGCTGGCGCAAGCTGTCTGCGCTGCCCAGCCCGCTCCGCTCCGCCACCGCATCCACCCCCAGATCCGTCGTCTCCAGCAACTCCCGCGCCCGCGCCAGCCGCTGCTGGTTGAGCCACTTCAGCGGGGTGACGCCCACCTCCGCCGCGAAGCGGCGGCCGAACGTCCGCGTGCTCATCCCTGCTCGGTTCGCCAACTCGGCAATCGTCAGCGGACGGTGGAGCCGGGCCAGCGCCCAGTCCAGCACCGGCCCGAGGCCCTCCGCCTGCGGTGGGACAGGGGCCGGCGGCAGTGCGTACTGGGTCTGGTCGCCCTCCCGGTGCGGGGCCACAACCATCCGGCGGCCGACCTCCGCCGCCGCTGCCGTGCCGTAGTCGCCGCGCACGATGTGCAGGCACAGATCGATGGCCGCGGCCGTGCCCGCGCTCGTGAGGATCGAGCCGTCGTCGACGTACAGGGAACGGTCGTCGACGCGTACGTACGGATGTCGGCGGCGCAGCTCCTCCGCGTACATCCAGTGGGTCGCCGCCGGACGCCCGTCCAGCAGCCCGGCCGCGGCCAGCACGAACGCGCCCGAGCAGAGCGAGGCGATCCGCGCCCCACGGGCATGTGCCTCGCGCAGCGCGTCGAGCAGGGCGGCCGGCGGTTCGTAGCCCTCCATCATGCAGGCCGGGACCACGATCAGATCCGCCTCACGCAGCGACTCAAGGCCATGCTCGGCCTCCAGGCGCAGACCGCCAGGAGCGCGCTGGGCGCCTCCCGGGGCCGTGGCGCACAGCGTCAGCTCGTACCCCTCACCCGCGAACACCGCGCACGGCACGGCCAGCTCGAACAGCGAGGTCTCCTCCAACAGGGTCACCACCACACGCAGCACCATGGCGTAAATCTACGGGAGGCTGACGTTTTCGCCAGTGGTGTGGCGTGGGCGCTGGTCGGATGGTGGGTGCATGGCATGGAACTCACTGACCACGCCCGGCCACCGGCTGGCCCTCGCCGGGATCTCGGCGATCGGCGTGACCTTCGGTTTCGCACGGTACGGATACGGTCTCTTCCTCCCCGAGCTGCGCGAGGAGTTCGGGCTCTCCGTCTCCCTCGTCGGGCTGATCGGCAGCGCCACGTACATCGGTTACCTGGCCGCGCTGCTGATGGTCCGCGCCCTCATCACACGCTTCGGACCGCGCCCGCTCGTCCTCACCGGCGGGCTTTCCGCCGCCGTCGGGATGGGGCTTGTGGCACTCGCCCAGGAGCCAGGGCTGCTGATCACCGGGCTGATTCTCGCCGGTACGAGCTCTGGCTGGGCCTGGGCCCCCTACTCCGACGCGGTCGACCGGATGGTGCCGGCCGGGCGGCGCGAGCACGTCATGGGCACCATCGCCAGCGGGACCGCCTTCGCCGTCGTGGTCGCGGGCCCGCTGGCGCTGCTCGCCCGCGGCACGGGATGGCGGTACGCGTGGCTGGCCTTCGCGCTGGCGGCGCTGGCATCGACCGCGTACAACGCCCGTGTGCTGCCCGGGGGTTCGAGCCGACGGATACAGAGCAGCGTCCGACCGACGTACCGTCGCAGCGCACTGCCGCTCCTGCTCACCGCCGTCATCTACGGCCTCGTCGGCGCCGTCTACTGGTCCTTCGCCGTCGAAGCGATCACCGACGCGGCGGGCACCGGCTCCGCAACCGCGCCCCTGTTCTGGTCGCTGATGGGCGCGGCCGGCACGGCGGGCGCGCTGACCGGCCACGCCGTCGCGCGGTACGGGCTGCACCGCGTCCACACCGGGCTCTTCTCCGGCATCGCCGTCGCCCTCGCCCTGCTCGGCCTCGCCCCCGGCTCACCCCCCGCCGTCGCCCTCTCCGCCCTGCTCTACGGCCCGTGCTTCATGGCCGGATCCGGGATCCTTGCGGTGTGGAGCTACCGCGTTTTTCCCGAGCGGCCCTCCGCCGGCTTCAGCGTCACCGTCTTCTTCCTGGGGCTGGGCACGATCGCGGGGCCCGCACTGCTCGGTACGTACGCCGAACTCCACGGCCTGCGAGCCGCGTTCCTCCTCACGGCGGGTGTCGCGGCCCTTGCCCTGACGTGCGCTCCAAGCCGTACAGCGCGTCGGCATGGACGCCATCAGGGACAGGACCAGGAACAGGAACAGGAACAGGACACTGGGACTTCGGAGCGGGACCGAGGTCATCCCCCTCAGCTTCGGGTGCATCCTCCCCAGCCCAGCGCCCCCAGCGCGTTCACCTCACAGGACTAGGTTCATTGGCAAGGAAACGCGGAGGACTGGGTTCGCTGTCAAACGCCTTGGTTGGATGACAGCGGAGTGCGCCACGAAGTACCACGTAATCGAGTGGAGGTGAAAGGCCGACACCGCCCGGCCGTCGCAGCGGTCTGGTGAAGCTGGGGGCAGCCTGATCCGGGGAACGCCGGAGAGGGTGGCAAGCGGCCCGACAACGGCGGGACGTGCTGGGACTACCGGACGGCGCGGGTCCGTCTAGCGAGGTCAGAAGGTGTAGCGAGAGCGAACCAGTGGTTGAAGCTCCGTAAGCATTCAGCCGGCTCAAACCTGGTGGCCGATCGGCCACGGATCTGAGACTCCCCCTTTGTCCTGTCGCATTGAAGATGTCGGATTCTCACTGAAGATCCACCATCTTGAAGTCGCTGGTCACAGGGCTGGTGTGAGTCGTTGCTCGTGTACTCGTACTGGCCGGGGGCGCTTGTCGTAGCTCAAGATCGTCTGCTGTTCCTGCGATCACGGATCTGCGGGTTCCCCGGCGTGCGCGAGGCGGGTGTCCCTACGATCCGGGCAGGAGGTGCATCAAGGTGGCCCAGGATGCGGAAGTGGACCTTCGTGCGCTGATCACGGCCCGCGGGCCGAACTGGAGCTGCAGGCCGAGAAGTTGAGCCAGCAGTTGCAGGAGGTCCGCGACGAGCTGGAGGAACTCACCGTCGCCGAGCGGGTCGCGCGTCGGCTGGCCGAGCAGCTGCGTGCCGAAGCCGAGCCGGCGGTGACATCGCCTGCCGGGCAGGTCGCGGGCCGTGCGGTGGTGGCGGTGCCGCCACGTGAGCGGGACATGGACGAGATGGTCCTGCCCGCGGACTATCAGCGGATCATGGACGTGGTGCGGCGGGCGGATGGGCCGGTCATGGTGAAGCAGGTCTGCGGTGAGCTGGGGATCTCTCTGGAGCCGGCCCGTTCGGAGGCGCTGCGTGCGAAGCTGAACCGGCTCGCGGAGCGGGGCTGGCTGCGCAAGCTGGCCGACGGGAAGTTCACCACCACGCTGTGAGCGCGCCGGGGCGGCAACGTCATGCGGCTGAGGCCGTAACATCCGTGCCCCCGGCGGCAGTTGATGTCGTATGCGAAACAAGACCAGCTCCGCCAGGGGCGCTGAGACGGTTGTCTACCAGTCGAGCCTCACCCTGTCCACGGCCACCCTGACCTTCCTCGGCGACCTGCTGCGCGGTCACCTGAAGAAGATCCGCTCAAGGTGGCGCAAGCTGTCGGCCGGGCGGATCGCCGCGGTCGTCCTCGCCGTTCTCCGCCATGACCAGCGGCTTGCCGACTTGGCGGGCGGCAACGGCATCTCCGCCACGACGGTGCGGCGTTGAGTGCTGGAGGTGATCGGCCTGCTCGCCGCGCGAGCCGAGCGCCTGGACCGCGCGTTGAAGAAAGTCGCCCGAAAGGGTGGCCACGTCGTCCTGATCGACGGCACCCTGATCCGCACCCGGCGCCGCACCGGGAAGGACAACCGCCGCAACTGTTGAGTCGGCACGGAGCGCGGTGCCGGTGTTGCCACCGGTCCGTTTCTCCGTGCCGCTCGCCGAGTGAAGTAGGCTGCCGACGAGGTGCCTGTGGTTCGGGTCCTTTTCCGACAGCCCCTTCCCGAACGGTACGGGCCAG
>NZ_JBWLKM010000020.1:0-149124 GCF_059026085.1 Streptomyces sp. a15
CGTGAGGTGGGCCGCCGGGCGAGGTGCCAGCCTGTGGGGCTGGTCCTGTTCCCAGCGGCCTCCTCCCGAACCCGTCGTGCGGCGTTAACCGCAACGGGCTCTCCAGTGATTTCCGTGAACTGCGGTTTCGTGGCCGTCGTGGATGTCCTCGTGGCAGGGTGGGCAGACCATGAGGGTCTTGCGCCGTTTCCTTGCCATGAGGACGGCCCAGTCGGGCTGCGGCTGCCCGTGCCGGTCGAGGTCGGCGAGTCTGCGGATCTGGTGGACCTGAGTCTTTGCGGACTGTCCGCAGAGTTCACAGGATCCGGCCAGCAGCCGCCTGGTCAACTCGCGTCGGGGTGGGCGGCGTTGGGCAGGGTCGCGGTCGGTCAGGACTGCGGCCTTGTGCCGTTTGAGTGGAATTCCACCGAACTGCGCGACCAGCGGTTTCCTGCTCGGAGGCCGGGAGATGCTGACCTGGAGGCACTTGCGCGGCCCGGCCGGGGAGTCGATGGTGGCCTTGTACTTACGGGCCATCTTCGACATGGTCGAGCGGTGCTTGTCCGCCAGGGAGCACAGCAGCGAGGACTGCATGACCCAATGCAACCGGTTCAGTCGAAAGACGTCGCCGGCCAGCAGGTAGTAGTTGACGATTCCGCGGTACCTGGCGCCGTAGATGTTGACGAGCGTGTAGTCGTCGAAGTGGTACATCGAGGGCTGTCGCGCGGGTTTCCCGCGTGTCAGGTATGGTGCGCATTTCGCCTTGATCACGTCTTGGGGAACGTGCAGCGCAACGGTTCCGTTGGTCGACCGGCGCTTGCGTCGGCTGCCTCGTTTCCGTTCCGCTCTGCGGTCGTCCCTCTGGACGGTGATCTCATAGCCAAGGAATCGTGCCGCGCCGGTTCTGGCGTGGGTGATCAGCGTCTTCTCACGGGACAGTTCCAGCTTGAGTTCTTCACGCAGGAACCGGGCCAGTTGCTGTTTGATTTCCTCGGCTTCGGCTTTGGGTCCGGCGAACCCGATAAGGGTGTCGTCGGCGTATCTCACATAACGTAGGCGGCGGTATCCCGGGTCGGACATGTCCTGGCTCGGGAGACTGTGCTGCCGCTTGCGTAGAGCACGTAATTCGGCGCGGTCGCCGCGCCCTCGCGCTCGTTTGACAGCCGCTTCCACCCGGCGGTATTCAGGGTTTCTCGCCCTGAGTTTTCCACGGGTGTATTCCGGGATGAGAACTTGTTCGACGAAGTCGTCCAGCTTGTGCAGGTAGATGTTGGACAGGACCGGGGAGAGGACCCCGCCTTGCGGCGCGCCGCTGAGCGTCGCGTTCCAGGTCCAGTCTTCCAGGTATCCGGCTCGGAGCATGTTGTGCACGAGCCGCAGGAACCGGCTGTCGTGGATTTTCTCGCCCAGGATTTCGAGCATCACTTGATGGTCGAGTGACTCGAAGCACTTGGCGATGTCGCCCTCGATGAACCATGTCGTCCCGGTCCAGGTTCGCGCCACCTCGCCCAGTGCGGTGTGGCAGCCCCGTCGGGGACGGAAACCGTGTGAATGGTCGGAGAAGCGGGGTTCGAAGTATGCCTCCAGGAGGAGGCGCATCACCTCGCCCACCAGCTTGTCCGTCCATGGCGGCAGGCCCAGTGGTCTCCGTTTCCCGTTCTTTTTCGGGATGAAGACACGCTTGACCGGCTGGAATCGGAATCGTTCGTGGCGTAACGCATCGATGATGCGTCCGATCTTTTCCAGTGACATGCCGTCTGCGGTTTCTCCTGAGGCCCCCGGCGTCATCGCCCCCTTGTTGGAGTAGATACGCCCGTGGGCCATAAGATACAGCTGTGGGTTGAACATCTGTCGATATAGCTCATTGCACGGCAGGTTACGCCTACCTCGTTCACGAAGGATGTCAAGTACCGCTTCGGCGCTCTGCATTACGCATACCTCCCGGACTTGTTGATCCATATCACCTGTGCCCCTTGGCCCTGTGAGCGGCTTTCCCGCTCTCCCTGACAGGTCGTTACTCCTGCGACTACTACGGGCACTCCGTCACCGTGGGGCTCGCGCCCTTTAGGTGATCCCATGGTTCGTCTTGATGTACGTATCTAGCGCGACTTAGGCGCCCCACTCATCTCCTTGAATTCCCTCGCTGGGAATCGCTCTGCCTCCCGGAGATGCTTCGGCTGGCAGAGATGGCCGATGCAGGAAGCAGCGTCGGCGTCAGGTATCGTGCCGACGGGTCCGTCTTTTAACCAACTGGAGATTAGGGTTCAGGCAATCCAGCTTTCGCCATATCGCGCGGGCTTCGCGGTGCACCGTCCCTGATACCTGGACCCGGCCACCGCTTTCCTGACATGCTACGGTCCCCTTTACCTTTCGACTCCAGGTAAGTCATTCAGCCCAGGAATGCTCTCCGAATTCCTCCCGACTCAGCCGGGAATACATCAAGGCGCTTCCATGGCGCACTCGGCCCAGACGGTCTTGCCCGGACCGTCCGTGCGCGGGTGCCAGTCCCAGCGCGCGGCCAGGCGCGATACGAGGAGCAGCCCGCGGCCGGTTTCCCCGGCGTCCGGGGTGTCCTGGGCGGAGGGGCGGCGAGGGAGGCATTCGGCGCGGGTGTCGGTGACCTCGACGCGTACGGTGCGGCCGTCGGCGGTCGCGTGGATGCGGAGGCGGAAGTCCCGACCGGGGACGTGGCCGTGCCGGACGGCGTTGGCAGTCAGCTCGGCCACGATCAGCACGATCTCGTCGTGGGGTGTGACGTCGTACGGGATGCCCCATGCGTCCAGGCGTACGGCCGTCAGGCGGCGGGCGAGTCGAGCGCCGCGGGGTGTGGAGGTGAAGCGCATCTCGAAGGTGCGGTCACCGAGCGGTTCGGGCGCCGAGATCAAGTGTGGCATGAGAGCGGTGAGTTGAGTGGGGGCAGTGGGGCTGTCGGGCTTGGTCGTCATGCCGATAACGGTGCCCTTGGTGGCGTAGCGTGACCAGTGGTGACGCACCGACGCGGACCGGCTGTACGCGCGGTGTCGGTACGAGTACGAGGCGCGCGGCGTTACGGCGTTCCCTGCAGGGGCGTTGGGCCGGGGAGGCGGTGGTCGATGACGGATGTTACGGCGAGTACGGCGGCGGGGGCCGAGGTGACGCCAGTCGGTGACGGCGAGGCGGTCGTAAGTCTCGGGGACGGTTGGAAGAACGACGACGGGGGCGGGCAACGGCCGGAAGGTGATGCCGGGCGGGGCGTCGTCACGGCGTTCGGGCAGACCATGAAGACGCTGCGGGTGCGGGAGGGCATGGAGCGGGAGGAGTTCGGAAGGCAGCTCGGCTATTCGGCGTCCACGATCGCGTCGTTCGAGCAGGGGCGGAGGATTCCGTCGCCTCGGACGATCGAGCGGGCGGATGAGGTGCTGAGGGCGAGCGGGTTGCTTTGCCTATGGAAGGAGGAGGTGGAGCGGGCCCAGTACCCGGTGTTCTTTCAGGGGATGGCGGCGCTGGAGAAGGAGTGCCTTGAGCTGCTCATGTACGACACGCATGTCGTCAACGGGCTCCTCCAGACCGAGGAGTACATGAGGGCCCTGCTCGCTATGCGGCGTCCGCCCCTGAACCAGGAAACGATCGAGCAACGCGTAGCCGCGCGGTTGGCTCGGCAGGACATCTTCGACCGGCGACCTGCACCGCTACTGGGGTTCGTGATGGACGAGGCGGTTTTGCGGCATCGATACGGTGGAGAGGACGTCCTACGAGGACAGCTGGAGCAGCTCCTCCTCATCGGCCGGAAGCGGAACGTCGAGATCCAGGTCATGCCCCTCGACTGCGAGGACAACGCGGGCGTGAACGGTCCGTTCACGGTCGTCACGCGGAAGGACGGCAAGAAGTTCGTGTACGCCGAAACTCACGCAACCAGCACTCTTGAGACCGACCCGGAACAGACGGTTCTCGCCGCGGCCCGCTATGGGATTATCCGCTCACAGGCTCTCAGTCCGCGAGAGTCACTGGAGTTCATCGAAGGGTTGCTGGGATCACTATGAACAACGCTGAGTCCTCAGCCGCCGCATCCGGCTTCGCCTGGTTCAAGAGCAGCTACAGCGGAACCGAGGGCGGCCAGTGTGTAGAGGTCGCGGCCGGAACGGCAGTTGTGCACGTCCGGGACTCCAAGGGCGACGCCGGTCCCGTCGTCACGGTGTCGCGTGAAGCGTGGGCGGGGTTCGTCGGGCTGGCCTCGTCGAGGCGGGACGTCTGACGCTCGTACGGCCGCGAGGCCCTGCCGGTGCCTGTCGGACGGCAGGGCTCTCGTGCAGGCGGGGTGCCGGGTCCAGCCGTCGACTTCTCGCGGAGTCGAGGCCGCCAACCTGAACTACTGGCGTACTGGGTTGGCGGAGCGCAGCGCCTGGGGCTGTCGGACGAATTCATCGCCGACCGCACACCCGGACCGTGGACCGGCCACAAACTCCTGCCGCACCTCATCCAGGGCTTGGTGCCGCACCACGGCTACGTCGACCTCAACATCCACTCCCTGTGGTCACTGCTGCAGATCCGCCCCAAATGCTGATCCGGCACGGTGGCTCGGGCCCTACGCGACCGCCTCGGTGATGTTGGATAGTCGTGGGCTCTCGCCACGCGGTCGACGGGAGTTGGAAAGCATCCGGTACGCGATCCGCCTCGCCGAGGCGTGAGAGGAGCCCCACGGTGTCCGAGGACCTGACCGCCGTTGCCCGTTTCCTGTACGAGGCGGGGACCCTGAAGAACACCGCTCGCACCGGATGGTGGATGGCCGGCGTAAAGCACCCCGAGTCGGTCGCCGAACACTCCTGGCGCACCGCCCTCATCGCCACGATCATCGCGAAACTGGAGGGCGCCGACCCGGCCCGGGCCGCGTTCCTCGCCGTCTGGCACGACTCCCAGGAGACCCGCACAGGAGACGTCAACCACCTCGGCAAGAAGTACACCGGCGGAGAGGCCGACCCTCGCGACATCACCGCCGACCAAGTCGCCGGCATGCCCGAGCTCCTGGCCGAAGCTGTGCGGGACCTGGTCGCCGAGTACGCGGCCAAGGAGTCCCCGGAAGCGATCTGCGCGCGGGACGCGGACAAGTTGGAGTGCATGATCCAGGGCATCGAGTACAGGTCACAGGGCTACCAGCACGCGCAGCGCTGGATTGACAACAGCCGTGGCCGTCTGACGACCAAGACCGCCAACGCGCTGGCGGACGCAGTGCTGGAGACCGGCTCACTGGACTGGCTCCGCACAGCGCTCGGCGAGAAGCAGAGCTGAAGCCAACTGGCTGCGGCAGAGCTGTGGAGTACGGACCGCTGGGTCGTGGACCGGTTGGCCTCGAAGGACGCGTGTGCTGCCGACACAGAGCGAACGCAGTCAGTTGTTGACCTGATCCGGCGTCAAAGCTCCCAGCTGGAAAGTGTGTGAACGATGCCACGCGTAGTACTGCTCCCGCTCCGTTGTCCACCACGCAATGGAGCGGTCAGCCAGGTGCTCCTCTATGTACTTGGCCACGGGCGGCGCGCTCGCTGCGACGGGGCTGATCCTGAGCTGCCCTCCTTCCTCGACAGCGACGAAGCCGTACTCAAAGAGGCTGTCGCAGCCGAGAAGGCACGCAAGCATGGCAACGTTGTTGAGGTCCCAGCGCTCTTCCTCGCTGCACGCCGCGCGCTTCTTTATGTGCGCAGCAACGAGAAAGGCTCGCGGCAGAGTACGCCCGCAGAGCGCGCACTCTCCTTCTGCGCCAGGCAACAGTGCCTTCTTCAGCCGCCCCTGCTCCGCACGTCGTTGAGCGTCTGCGGCTGCATCCGAGGGGCCGTAGGGAGGCGTCGTAGGCTCCTCGGAGTCCGGGAGCAGGCTTCCATGGATGCTGTCCTCGAACCCCACCAGGTCTTTGAGGATCGCGCCGTCCGTTTCTCGTAGAGCAATGAACCCTTGAATGTGGCGGTTGGGGTTCCAACTCAGCAGAGAGCGAATCTCCTCCATCGGGAAGTCAATGCCTCGCACTCCGGTCAAAGCGTACATGTACTCCCACGTCTGCTCCGTCCTGTCGTCAACTCCCCAAAGACGGTGCGCAAGAGCCGGGTTGTGCCAGGTCAAAGCCACGGTTCCGACGAGGTAGAGACGTTTACTGCCGGAGAAGAAGACGACGTCTCCGGGCTGCATCTTGCGAATCTGCGGCAGATTAGCGCCGTTGATGCCTGGTGTGACGCCCCATATTTGCGCTTGACCGGACGGGAAGAGCCCACTCAGCGTCTGCATGACCTGGGTGTCTATGAGGTCCACATGGCTCGTCAGGTCAACAGGTTGCAGGATGGTTTCTTCGTAGTGTTCACGAACGGCTGGCCGCTTCAGACTCGCTGGTTGAGCAAAGACGGTCACGAAGTGTTCCCCTCACGGTCCGGGCACCACCAACGGCGCTGAGTGGCGATCAGTTAATACGTTTATCAGCTCACACTGACAGGCCCTCACTTGTAGGGGGGTGTGAGTACGCATCTGCCCTGCCCCCGCGCCGTTGCAAGGAGTACGGACGCAAGGCATTGGCCGTAGTAGTGGCCCCGCAGACCACGCCAACCTCCGCACTCCACCTGACCGAACCCTCCCGCGTCCCCTCCACGTGATCGAGACGCTCGCCTAGGATGGCGAGCACCATCTCAGCGGCCCGACGGGCTTCCTGATCCGCCTGCGCGGCGGACCTCGAAGGACATGCCCCCACCCGCACGAGTCTTCTTCGTGCTGCATGGGGGCATTTTCTTGCTGTTCCGTGAGTCCGCGGCGTCCGTGGCCGCCCGCCTCCTCGAAGGGTCGCTCGCGCTGCATCTGACCGAGAACTTCCGTCACCAGCACGGCCGGAGCCCCGCACAGACGGAGATAAGGTCATGGGAACGCAGCCTCCCCGCGCTCGTCAACGCGCTGATCGAGGCCGGGCTCGACGACGTGGAGGTCCTCGTCGAGTACAGCCTGCCCCTCACCAGCAAGCGCGCGGACGCCGTACTCGCCGGCGTGCACCCCACCACAGGCGAGCCGTCGTACGTCGTCGTGGAACTCAAGCAGTGGAGCGCGGCCTACCCGGAGGAGGACGAGCCGCTGCTGTGCCGGATCGACGCGTACGCGCAGCCCGTGCTCAACCCGATCGAGCAAGTACGGGGCTACTGTGAGTATCTGCTGTCGTTCAACGGGGCGTTGGAGCGGATGCCCAACTCGCTGGCCGGCGTGGCATTCCTGCACAACGCGACCGAGTTCCAGATCGCGGGGCTGAGGAGCGTCGAGGAGAACCAGCACGGTCGGATGTACACCGGGGAACAGCGCGGCGCCTTCCTGGACTTCCTGCGCTCGCGGCTCGCCGCGAAGCCCGGCGCACACGTGGCCGACGTACTGCTCGACGCCAAGGCACGGCCGTCGAAGCAGCTGATGTCCGTCGCGGCAGCCGAGATCCGCGACCGCGAGCAGTTCGTACTCATCGCCGAGCAGCGGGTCGCGTACGAGAAGGTGATGTCCGCCGTCCGCAAGGCCAAGCGTGGCAACCACAAGCAGGTGATCGTGGTGACCGGCGGTCCCGGATCCGGCAAGAGCGTGATCGCTCTGTCGGTCCTGGGAGAGTTGTACCGCCGCGGAGTACCCACGCTGCACGCGACCGGGTCCGCGTCGTTCACCAAGACGATGCGCAGGGTCGCGGGACACAAAAAACGTGAAGTGCAGCAGCTGTTCATGTACTTCAACAGCTTCATGGACGCCGAGCCCAACGACCTCGACGTGCTGATCTGCGACGAGGCCCACCGCCTGCGGAAGACCTCCGCCAACCGCTACACCAAGGCGGCGCTGCGTACCGGACGCCCCCAGGTGGCGGAACTGATCGACGCGGCCCGGGTCCCCGTGTTCCTGCTCGACCAGCACCAGGTGGTGCGCCCCGGCGAGATGGGGACCCGACAGGAGATCGAACGGGCCGCCGCCGAGCAGGGTCTCGACTGCACGGTGGTGGAACTGGACGGCCAGTTCCGGTGCGGCGGCAGCGACGCGTACGAGAAGTGGGTCATCGACCTGCTCGGCCTGGACGGCGGCACGCCCAGCCAGTGGGAGCCCGACGGCAAGCTGCAACTATTGACCGCCGAGACCCCGCAGGAGCTGGAGGACTTCCTCGTCGCACGCCGGGAGGAGGGCTACGGCGCCCGCATGTCGGCCGGCTACTGCTGGAAATGGACCACGAAGATCACCCCCGACATGACGACACTCCCCGAAGACGTCGTGATCGGCCAATGGTCCCGCCCCTGGAACCTCTACGGCGACCGCTCCGCCCTCGGCGCCCCACCCGCCCCCCTCTGGGCCACCGACCCGGCCGGCTTCGGCCAGGTCGGCTGCGTCTACACGGCGCAGGGCTTCGAGTACGACTGGTCGGGCGTGATCATCGGCCCCGACCTGGTCTGGCGAACGGACCGCTGGGTCGTGGACCGCTCGGCTTCGAAGGACCCGTCTTTCACGAAGGCCACGCCGGACGACGACGTCGACCGCCTCATCCGCAACACGTACAAGGTGCTGCTGACGCGGGGGATGGTCGGGACGATTCTGCACTCGACGGACGCGGAGACGCGCGAGAAGCTGCGGTCGCTTATTCATCCGGCATCTCGGGCTGAGGTGCCGGAACTGGTGTAGTTCGGCGTGGGCGAGAGGTGGTCAGCCGCTGACGCAGGGCGGTGCATCGCCGGGATTGCGTGATCGCCGGCTGCCCGTGAAGCTCTCCGGTGTCGATGCCGCCTCATAAGAGACGGTGCACTTCCGGACGACGCCCCCGAACGACCCGAGCACGGATGGGCCCCTCAGTCCCATCCAGATGGGATGGGAGCTGGGAGTGGGGTGCGTGGTGGATGTAGGACTGACTTTCACCCGCCCGTCACAGCGGGAACGATCACCGCTGCAACAGCCGAAAGAACACCTCCCACAGCCAGGAGGGCATTGAACTTTTCCTTCGGCGTCGGGAAGACCGCACGGCCCACGTCTCCGACCTTGCTGCGCAGAACGATCATCTTCAGCTTTTGCCAACGATGCTGGCGGTTCCGACACCCCATCAGAATGCCGTAGGCGTTGTTACGGCAGTACGTGCGCCCGTCTCGGTTGACCGCTCCGCACCAGACCGGCACCTGGAAGGAAGCGTAAGCCGAGACTGCGACCGACAGAGCAACAATGATTGGTAACGACCACTGTTGGCTCCACGCGACGATGAGAGCTGCAACCGCGATGTATCCCCAGTACAGACGCACAGCTTTCCCCATGGGGACGCACAGTAGCGGCACGTGCACAAAAGCAGCAGAAGAGATCGAGACACCAGTTGCGTGGAGTCAAGCACCCCTACAGAGCCATATGGGCGGGGTCAAGTCGCAGGCAGGAACTTCTAGGAGCTTATAGACAGAGAAAGGAAGCGCCCAGACACAGCTAGGGTTCCACCCGGGCCATAAGCCAAGGCCAGAGCCCAGCGGCAGACGAGTCGGGCTGTACGCCGGGTTCTGTCACCCGACCGCCTCGCGGCGGCCGGGGAGACGGCCATCCATCTAGGGTCGGCGTTGCCGCCGGCCTCGTGCGGTCTACCCGCGGACTTGGGCGGGCAGCCCTCGAACGTCCGCGCAGAGCGCGTTTTACGGCGCTCCTTTTGACCTTGCTCCGGGTGGGGTTTACCTAGCTGCCCAGGTCACCCTGGGCACTGGTGGTCTCTTACACCACCGTTTCACCCTTACCCAGCGCCGGAGCGCTGGGCGGTTTGTTTTCTGTGGCACTTTCCCGCGGGTCACCCCGGGTGGCCGTTAGCCATCACCCTGCCCTGTGGAGCCCGGACGTTCCTCGGGAAGCCCCCTGAGGGACTTCACGCGGCCGTCCGCCCGGCTCGTCTGCCGTGTCGACCATGTTACCGGGCGCGGGCCTCGCCTCGGTCCGGGCGGGGGTCCGGCCCGCGGCGGAGTCGCTGTGCGAGGCCGCGGCCCCCTGGGGGACGGAGCATCGGGCCGGTGGACGACCCCGGACCGGAGGAAGTCGCCAGCACCGACCCCGCCAAGATCAGCGTGAACGCCGCCACGATGCCCGCCGTCAGCCGTTCGTCCAGGAAGATCGCGCCCGCTGCCACCGCCACCGCCGGATTGACGTACGTGAAGACCGTCGCGCGGGTCGGGCCGACCTCCTTGATCAGCTCCAGGAAGGCCACGAAGGCGACCGCTGTGCAGACCACGCCCAGGGTGGCCAGCGCGGCCAGGACCGAGGGGGTGGGCATCGTCGACGGCCAGGTCACCGCCGCCGCTGGGGCGTAGACCAGGGCCGCGAGGGCCAGGCAGGGGGCGATGAGCTGGAGGGTCGGGACGTCCTTCAGGTAGCGCGCGGCGATCAGGGGGGCCGTCGCGTAGCCGATCACCGTCACCAGGACCTCCGCCAGGGAGCGGGCGTCGCCGCCGGTCAGGTGCGGGACCGTGAGGACTCCGACGCCGGTCAGGCCCAGGCCGAGACCGATTGCCCGCCTTGCCCCCAGCCTCTCCGTGTCGCCGAAGAAGCGGGCCAGGGCCACTCCTACGATCGGGACGCCGGCGATCAGGAGGCCTGCCGTGGAGCTGGACAGGTGGCGTTCGGCGTCGGTCAGGGTCCACCACGGGCCGATGATCTCGATGCACGCGAAGGCCAGCATCGGGCGCCAGTGGGTCCGAACGGTGGTGGGCAGGCCGCCCTGGCGTATCGCGAAGGGCAGGAGCAGGGCCGCGCCCAGCGCGCAGCGCGTGAACACCACCATCGACGGGGACAGCGGGGCGTCGACCGCCACCTTGATCATCAGGTAGGGGATGCCCCAGACCACTCCCATCAGGGAGAACAGAAACCAGCCGCGTGCAGTCATGCGGCCATGTTCGCCAGGTCAGCGGCGGCCGTCTTGAACGCTGTTGCGGTACGCCGCCGGGGTCACGCCCAGTACACGCCGGAACCAGCGGGTGAGGTGGGCCTGGTCGGCGAAGCCCACCAGGCTCGCGACCTCGGCCGGCTTCAGTCCGGATTCCAGTAGTCCGCGGGCTCGGTGTACCCGGTGCTGCGCCAGCCAGGCGTACGGCGGCATCCCCATCGCCGTACGGAAGGCTCGGAGGAGTTGGTAGCGGGACAAGCCCTGCTCGGCGGCGAGCAGAGCGAGGGAGGGGGGTTCGAGGAGCTCGTCGGCGAGGCGGTCCCGTACGGCGTGGGCGATGTGCGCGGCGCCTGGGAGGGCGTCGTCAGAAGCGCGGGCCGTGGAGTGGCGGCGGGCCAGTGCCGTGAGCAGCCAGGGGAGGCGGGACTCGGTCTCCAACGGGTCGGGGCAGGCACTGAGTTCGGTGTGGGCGCGGCTGAGGGCGGTGGCCAGTTCGAGGTCGTCGAGGAGAGGCTCGCGGAAGTACGGGAGGCCGCTGCCGAGGGTGCCTTCGGTGAGGAGGGAGGGGTCGGGGTACAGGGCGCGGTAGGCGTAGCCGTCGGAGGCGGCGGGGCGGCCTGTGTGCATTTCGCCGGGGGCCAGTACGACGATGGAGCCCGGGCCGGGGCGGAGGTGGTCGCCGCGGTAGTCGATGACCTCGGAGCCGTCGACGCAGATGCCGATGCTGAACTGTTCGTGTGTGTGGGAGGCGTAGACGTGGCGGTCGAAGCGGGCGGTGAGCAGGTCGAGCGGGGGGCCGCAGCGGCCTAGGCGTGCCCTGGTCCACCGTGCCTGCTCCATGCGCCGCCCCCCTGGTCGTTGCCCTTGTGGGTGGAACGCCGGAGAGCTCAGAGAAAGTCCGACGTGTCCAGCTCGAAGGCGAAGGGTTCCGGGAGGGTGAGCGGCTTGCCGAAGGCGGCGGCGCGGACCTCCCGGTAGTCGCCCGACGCCGGGTCACTGAACAGTGTGGTCCACGAGGCCTCGCGGTCGACCAGCAAGTAGAGGGGGACGCCCCCGCGGGCGTAGCAGCGTCGTTTGGTCTCGCGGTCGGTCTGCGGTTTGAAGGACGTCACCTCAGACGTCACCTCCAGCACCAGGGCGACTCCTTCACAAGGCATCCAGGGATCGACTCCTCGGTACAGCTGCAGCTCCTTCGAGGCGAACGTGCCGTCCGGGATCACGTGATCCGGCGGGCAGCCGTCCGCACTCTGCAACAGCAGGCCCTTGTTTGCCGAGAACTCCATGTCGGCTGGGGATCGCCGATACACCTGGCGCGCGGTCCGGCTGATGCAGTGCTCGTGGTGCCCGTCCGGCACCAGGGTCATGACGAACTCTCCCTCGATGAGTTCCGCTCGAAGGCCCTCGGGGGTGTCCAGGTCGACGAACCAGTCCAGCAGGAGCTTCCGTGTGATCGGATCCAGTGACATGGCATCCATGCAATGCCGGTTCAGTCGCTCCCCGGAACGGAACTCCGGAAGATCACCTGTACGAGAAAGCGCCGGTCCGCGTGCTTGACCCTGCCGCGACGTCAGCGTTTGTACTGGTCCCATGCGGATCGGAGAACTCGCCGCGGCCGTGGGTGTCACCACACGGACCGTCCGGCACTACCACCACCTGGGCCTGCTGCCGGAGCCCGAGCGGCTCGGCAATGGCTACCGGGACTACACGCTGCGGCATGCCGTCGTGCTCGCCCGGATCCGGCGGCTGACCGAGCTGGGGCTGGGGCTCGCGGAGGTGCGGGACGTGCTCGCCGAGGACGCCGGGAAGGATCTCGTCGAGGTGCTCACCGAGCTCGACGAGGATCTCGCCCGGCAGGAGGTGGCGATCCGGGAGCAGCGTGCCCGGCTGCGCGGGCTCATTCAGCAGGGCTCGCTGCCTGCCGAGGGGCCGGTCTCGCCGGAGCTCGCGGCGCTGTTCAGTGAGGTGGGGCACGTCTCCGACTCGCCGATGGCGGCCAAGGACCGCGAGATCCTCGCTCTCATCGACACCTCGGCGACACCGGAGGCCCGGGAGCAGCTGATCGGACTGTTGGGCAGCACCTTCACCACCCCTGGGGGCGTGGAGCGGGCCCGTGCCGCCTACGCGCTGCTCGACGCGCTCGCCGACGCCGACCCGTCCGACCCCCGCGTGGACGAGGCCGCCCGCGCCCTCGTCGACTGCCTGCCCGCCGAGCTGCTGCCGGAGGCCGCCGACATCGATCACGACGACAGTTTCCTCCGTGCCTTCTACGCGGACTTCGCGCCGGCGCAGGCCGAGGCGATCCGCCGGACGTTGCGGATGCTGACCGAGGGCAGGGACCGATGAGGACCGTGGGTGTGCTCGTTCGGCACGAGCTGAGGATGCTTGTGAGTCTTGCGCTGTGGGCGGGCCGGAGGACCCATGGCACCGGCGGCGGCGGGCGGGCCTTCGGGTACGCCCGTGGGCAGGGCGCGGTGATGTTCGGGTTCGGGTTCGTGTGCGTGGTCGAGACGCTGACGATGTCCGTGCTGCTGCGCGACTACCCGGCCGTGCACCGGGTGTGGCTCGCCCTGGACCTCTACACCATCCTCTTCGTCGTCGGGCTGCACGCGGCCAACGTGGTCCGGCCGCATGTGCTGGACGCCGGCTCGCTGCGGATCCGCCGGGCCGTGCACGTGGATCTGCGCGTACCGCTGGAGAAGATCGCGGACGTGCGTCGTGAGCTGCGGGCCAGCCATGAGCGTGCCGAGGGTGAACTCGATCTCGCCGTGGGCGCCCAGACCTCCGTCACGCTCGAACTCGCCGAGCCTGTACCCCACTTGACGTTCCTCGGCCGCCAGCGGCGCGTCCATCTCGTTCGCTTCCACGCCGAGGACGCCGACAGTCTCGTACGCGCGATCAAGCAGGCGCGAACAGCACTTTCGCCGGAACGTCCAGTGCCGGATCTGCCCGCATGAGCCGCACCCGCAACCGCTCCCCGAGCGGCAGCGCGGCTCCACCGCCCTCGATCCGGCCGATGATCGCCGGGGACTCCAACTGCACGGTACCGACGCTGGGTTGACGCTCCTCCACGTCCACCACGCAGCCGTCGAACACCTCCCCCACCCGGCCCTTGAGCAGCGCGGCCTCGACGATGTCGACGCACCCGCGCTCGACGGCCCCCGCCCGTCGGCCCCCGTCAGCCATCTCCTTGCGCAGGACGTCGAGTGAGGCGAGGACCCACTCGGGCGGTTCCTGGCCGGCGGCGGCCGCGAGGCAGAGCTCCGACGTGTAGCGGTCGACGAGGCGGCGCAGGGGGGCCGTGCAGTGGGCGTAGGGGGCGGCGACGGCGGCGTGTGTGGTGATGTCCGGGAGTTCGCCGTCCCGGAAGGGTGTGTAGCCGGCGCCGCGCAGGAGGGTCGTGCACTCCTGGAGGAAGGCCGCGTGGTGCGGGCGGTGCGGGTCGAGGGAGCGGACGAGCTGGGCGTACGAGACGTGGTGCGGCCAGTCGATGCGCAGGGCGTGGGCGGTACGGCGGAGGCGGCCGACCGCGCCGTCGGGGGCGGCGGGGAGGGTGCGGAGGACTCCGGTGCCGTTCGCGATCATCAGGTCCGCCGCGGCCATTCCGGTGAGCAGGGAGATCTGGGCGTTCCAGCCGTCGGCGGGGAGCGGGGCGCGGAAGGTCAGCTCGTAGGTGTGGTCCTGGTCGACGATCTCCTGCTCGGGCACGTTGAGCGAGATCCCGCCGCGGTCGGCCTCCAGCGCCTCCCGCAGCTCGCCGATCTCCTTGAGGAGCGCGAGCGGTTCCTCGGCGGTGCGGGAGTCGATCTGCTTCTGTACGCCCGCGTAGTCGAGCTTGGCGCGGCTGCGGACGAGGGCCCGGCGGACGTCGACGGCGAGCGTACGGCCGTCCGCGTCGAGGTCGATCGTCCACAGCGCGGCCGGGCGGATCTGGCCGGGGAGGAGACTGGCGGCGCCCTCGCTGAGCACGGGCGGGTGCAGGGGGACCTTCTCGTCGGGGAAGTAGAGGGTGGTCACCCGCCGGTGGGCCTCCGTGTCCACGGCCCTGCCGGGTACGACGAAGGCGGCGACGTCGGCGATGGCGTACCGGACGCGGTAGCCGGTGCCCTGCCGGGACAGGTGCATCGCCTGGTCCAGGTCGATGGAGGCGGGCGGGTCGATGGTGAACAGGGGGAGGTCGGTGGCGTCGTACGAAGGGAGGGTGGGCGCCTTCGTCGACCGCTCGGCCTCGGCGAGCACCTCGGGCGGGAAGCTCTCGGGCACGCCGAGTTCGGTGCGCAGTGCGGTGAGGGCGGCCCGGAGGGGGGCTTCGGGGGCGCCGGACACGCGGATGTGGCGGCGGGGCATGTGTCGAGCGTAGGGCGGGGGCGGCTCAGGGGCACGCCGTACGCTGTTCCGGAGTTCAACCGAAGGAGATCGATCCCGTGCTTGTCCTGCTGCCGCCCTCCGAAGGCAAGGCCTCCTCCGGCCGCGGCGCCCCGCTGAAGTTGGAGTCGCTGTCGTTGCCGGGGCTCACCGCCGCCCGTGAGGCCGTACTCGACGAGCTGGTCGAGCTGTGCGTGGGTGACGAGGACAAGGCGCGCGAGGTGCTCGGGCTGAGCGAGGGGCTGCGGGGCGAGGTCGCGAAGAACGTGGAGCTGCGGACGGCGGGGGCGCGGCCCGCCGGGGAGATCTACACGGGTGTGCTGTACGACGCCCTCGGCCTGGCGACCCTGGACGCCGCCGCGAAGAAGCGCGCCGCCCGCTCGCTGCTCGTCTTCTCGGGACTGTGGGGGGCCGTCCGCGTGACCGACCGCATCCCCTCATACCGCTGCTCCATGGGCGTGAAGCTGCCCGGACTCGGGGCGCTGGGCGGGCACTGGCGTACGGCGATCGCGGCGGCGCTTCCCGAGGCGGCCGGGGCCGGGCTGGTGCTGGATCTGCGGTCCTCGGCGTACGCGGCCGCGTGGAAGCCGAAGGGCGAGGTCGCCGGGCGGACGGCGACGGTACGGGTGCTGCACGCGCCGACCCGGAAGGTCGTCAGCCACTTCAACAAGGCGACGAAGGGGCGGATCGTACGGAGTCTGTTGTCGGCCGGGATCTCGCCCAAGGGGCCGACGGAGCTGGTGACGGCGCTGCGGGATCTCGGGTACGAGGTGGAGGCGGCGGCGCCCGGGAGGGCCGGGGCCGCCTGGGCGCTGGATGTGCTCGTGGACGAGGTTCACTGAGCACCAGCGCCCCACGACAGGTGTTGCAACATGCGCAACGGGCTTTGCGCATGCTGCATGCCGCGTGCAGGATGACGCCATGGCCCCCTCCCTCCTGGACCTCGCCCCCGTCGTGCCCGTCGTCGTCATCGAGGACGCCTCCGATGCCGTGCCGCTCGCCCGGGCGCTCGTCGCCGGAGGGCTGCCCGCGATCGAGGTGACGCTGCGGACGCCGGTCGCGCTGGACGCGATCCGGGCGATCGCCGGGGAGGTGCCGGAGGCGGTGGTGGGTGCGGGGACTGTGCTGACGCCGGAGCAGGTGACGGAGTCGGTGGCGGCGGGGGCGCGTTTTCTGGTCAGCCCGGGCTGGACGGACGTACTGCTGGAGGCGATGCGGGCGTCCGGGGTGCCGTTCCTGCCGGGGGTGTCGACCACGTCCGAGGTCGTGGCGTTGCTGGAGCGCGGGGTGCGGGAGATGAAGTTCTTCCCGGCGCAGGCGGCGGGCGGGACGGCGTATCTGAAGTCGCTGTCCGGACCGCTGCCCAAGGCCCGCTTCTGCCCGACCGGCGGGATCGGTCCGGCCAACGCGCCCGAGTACCTGTCGCTCCCCAACGTCGGCTGTGTGGGCGGGACTTGGATGCTCCCGGACGACGCGGTGGCGGCGCGGGACTGGGGGCGGATCGAGGAGCTGGCCCGCGCGGCGGCGGGCCTGCGCACCCTCTAGTCAGCCCCACCCTCTGGTCAGCCGCACCCTCTGGTTCAGCGCAGGTGGGACGTGTCGTTGAGGAGCCGGACGCTGGCGTTGCCGTCCGCGTAGTACGCCACCGCCGACAACGAGGCCGCCGACAGTTCCATACGGAACAGGGACTCGGGCGGGGCGCCGAGGGCGAGCCGTACGAACGTCTTGATCGGCGTGACGTGGGTGACGAGCAGGACCGTGCGGCCCGCGTACGCCGCGAGCAGCTTGTCCCGGGTGGCGGCGATCCGGATGGCGGTCGCCGCGAAGCTCTCGCCGCCGCCGGTGGGTTCGGCCTCCGGGTCGGCCAGCCACTTGGTCAGGTCGTCCGGGTAGCGTTCGCGCACCTCGCCGAAGGTGAGCCCCTCCCAGGCACCGAAGTCCGTCTCGCGAAGCCCGTCCTCGACGGTCACCTCGAGCCCGAGGAGGGCGGCGACGGCCGCGGCTGTCTCCCGGGTACGGGCGAGGGGCGAGGCGACGATGTCCTGAACGGTGCCGCGCCGGGCGAGTGCCGCGGCAACCCTCTCGGCCTGCTCCAGCCCGATGTCGGAGAGGGAGGGATCGCTGCCGCCGCTCCCGGAGAACCGCTTCTGGGGCGTCAGCGGCGTCTCCCCGTGCCGGAGCAGCACGAAGGTGGCCGG
This sequence comes from Streptomyces sp. a15, assembly GCF_059026085.1. NCBI lineage: Bacteria > Bacillati > Actinomycetota > Actinomycetes > Kitasatosporales > Streptomycetaceae > Streptomyces > Streptomyces sp. A15. The sequence goes on from NZ_JBWLKM010000020.1 coordinate 17,383, forward strand.
CGCGCCCATGTCGGCGGCTGCCCACCCGGGCGAGGCGACGACCTGCGCGGCCCGCACATCGGCGTCGGCCTTCGCGGCGCCCACACCGGCACCGGCCTTCGTAGCGCCCACACCGGCACCGGCCTTCGTCGCTCCGCCGCCGAGAGACTCCGCCGCTGCGCGGCGGGAAGAAGCGGGAGCGGCCATCGCGGCACGCGCCCGCGCCGCCCCAGCAACCGCGTCCCCCGGCGGACCCGACGGACCCAACGGACCCAACGGACTCGACGGACTCAACGACTCAGGAGCAGCCACCGTCCTCGCCGCCGCCCTCGCCGCCCGCGCGTCCAACTCGGCCGTCGATGCCGCCGCCGACCACTGCTCCCCCCGCTTCCCCGCGTCCATCGCCTCGTTGGCCAGCCGGTCGGCGTGCTTGTTCTGCTCCCTGGGGATCCACTCGTAGGTCAGCTGGGAAGCCGGGAAGATCCGTGCCGCCTCCGCCGCGAGCGGCTTCATGTCGGGGTGTTTGATCTTCCACCGGCCCGACATCTGCTCGACGACGAGCTTGGAGTCCATGCGGACGTGGACCTCGGCCGTGGGGTCGAGCTCATGTGCCGCGCGCAGGCCGGCCACCAGCCCCCGGTACTCGGCGACGTTGTTCGTGGCGACGCCGATGTACGCGGCCGCCTCGACGAGGGTCTCCCCCGTCGCCGCGTCGATCACGACGGATCCGTAGCCCGCGGGCCCCGGGTTGCCCCGTGACCCGCCGTCGGCCTCGACGATGAACTCCCGCACGCTCAAAAGCCCCTTACTGAGGACCGAGGCCCTAGAGACCAGACTCGGACGTACGCACCAGGATGCGACGGCAGTTCTCGCAGCGGACGACCGTGTCGGGCGCCGCCGCGCGGATCTCGTTGATGTCGGTGATCGCGAGCTCCTGGCGGCAGCCCTGGCAGGTGCGCTGGTACAGCTTGGCCGCGCCGACGCCGCCCTGCTGCGCACGCAGCTTGTCGTAGAGCTTGATCAGGTCGGCGGGGATCGCGGCGGCGAGGACCTCGCGCTCCTTCGTCGCGGTCGCCGCCTCGCTGTCGAGGGACTCGAAGGCCGCGTCCCGGCGGGCCGTCGCGTCGTCGATCTTCGACTCGACGGAGGCGACCCGCTCGGTCAGCTCGGCGGCCCGCTCCTGCGCGGACTCGCGGCGCTCCATGATCTCGAGGACGACGTCCTCCAGGTCGCCCTGGCGCTTGGCGAGGGAGGTGATCTCGCGCTGGAGGTTCTCCAGGTCCTTCGGCGAGGTGACCGCGCCGGAGTCCAGGCGCTGCTGGTCGCGGGAGGCGCGCTGGCGCACCTGGTCCACGTCCTGCTCGGCCTTGATCTGCTCGCGGGCGGTGTCGCTCTCCTCGGTCTGCGCGGCCACGAGGAGGTCGCGCAGCTGGGTCAGGTCCTTGGTCAGCGCCTCGATCTCGGCGTGCTCGGGCAGCGACCTCCGCTTGTGGGCGATCTGCTGGAGACGGACGTCGAGGTCCTGGAGGTCGAGAAGGCGGATCTGGTCGGCGGGCGCGGCGTTCAGTTGGGGGCTCCCAGTGCATCAGAGGTGGCGGTGGTGGACGCCGCGTGGGCGGTCCAAGGGTCGGTGACCGTCTTGGAGACGTGGACGCGAAGGTCCCATCCGTTGCGGTCGGAAATCTCGTCGAGCTGGGCGGCGGCCAGCTCGCACCAGGGCCATTCGGTGGCCCAGTGCGCGGCGTCGAGCAGCGCGAGGGGACTGTGGGCGCGATCCGCCACGAACTCCGAGGCCGGGTGGTGGCGCAGGTCCGCGGTGAGGAAGGCGTCGACGCCGGCCGCGCGGACGTCTTCGAACAGGCTGTCGCCGGAGCCGCCGCTCACGGCGACCGTGCGGACGACGGCCTCGGGGTCGCCGGCCACTCGGATGCCCTGCGCGGTCGCGGGCAGCCGCTCGGCGGCGCGGGCGGCGAAGTCCCTCAGGGACAGCGGGTGGTCCAGCTCGCAGATGCGGCCGAGGCCCCGGCGGCCGGACGGATCGGTGGGGTCCGGCACCAGGGGGCGTACGACGCGAAGGTCGAGCGCGCCGGCGAGGGCGTCGGAGACGCCCGGGTCCGCCTTGTCCGCGTTGGTGTGGGCGACGTGCAGCGCGATGTCGTTCTTGATCAGCGTGTGCACCACGCGGCCCTTGAAGGTGGAGGCCGCGACCGTCGTCGTACCGCGCAGATAGAGGGGGTGGTGGGTGACCAGCAGGTCGGCGCCCAGCTTCAACGCCTCGTCGACGATCTCCTGGACCGGGTCGACGGCGAAGAGGACGCGCGTGACCTCCTGGTCGGGGTCGCCCACGACGGTGCCGACCGCGTCCCAGGACTCGGCCCGCGCGGCGGGCCACAGGTTCTCCAGCGCGGTGATGACTTCAGACAGACGGGGCACGAGCAAAAGGCTACCTGTCTGTACTCCCCCGCAGAACCGGTGCCGCCGTCGGTGGTCCCGCCCAGCACAGTCGCCCCGGGTTCCTCAGGCGAATCGTTCCTGGGCCACCCCTTTGTGTGAAGTGACTGCCCGCCCGTCCCACGTCCGTGCGTAGAAAACTAGCTTCGTCGCCGGAGGTGACCAGACGATGACGGCCTGTGCGATCGAGCCTGCGGCGGACGACGCGGATGGTGCCGCGCGGCCGCAGTGCACCATCACCGCGGACGGCGCCTACGCGGCCCGCCTCGCGCTGGCCGGCGACTCCTGGTTCCCGGAGCGCTGGACGCTGGACGGCCCCGAGCCGTACGCGGTGCCGCTGCCCGGCAACCAGCCGGAGGAGCCCGGCACCGAGGTCCAGCCGATGGGCGACGGACGGGTCCTCATCCGGCGACTGGCCGACGGACGGCACACCTTCTCGCTCCTGTACCCGACCGGCCCCGGCACCGGCGAGCTGCCGCTGGGCGCGGTCGAGTGCCCGGACGAGGGCAGCCGGCTGCGGCTGCTGCCGCCCGCGCCGGGCGGCGAGCGGGCGTACGGCCTCGCCGTGGGCCGGCGCTCCAGCGCGGTGTGGCTGGTGGCGGGCGGCGCCTTCGGTCCGGAGCACCTCGCGGAGATCCCGGGGCGCTGTTCGGGCGGGGTGTGGCTGGACCACGCCGGGCGGATGCTGGCCCTCGACCGGGAGGTCGGCGGCCGCACGAAGACCGTCGTCGTCGACCTGGAGCGCGGCGGCGAGGTCTCGCCGCTCCTGCAGATCGCGGCGGACAGCGACGACCGGCTGCTGCTCGCCGACCCGGACAGCGGGCTGCTGCTGATCCGGTCGGACGCACCCTCGCCGGGGCACGACCGGCTGGGCTGGGGGGTGCTGGGCAGCACGCTTCCGGTGCGCTTCCCGGAGTGCCTGAGGGTGCCCGACTGCAGGGTGACGCCGTTCGCCATCCAGCCCGGGCAGGTACTGACGCCGGAGAGCTGCGCGGTGGCGCTGCGGGTCGACGGCTCCCTCGGCAGCTGGGTCGGCGTGTGGCGGCCCGCCCGGCGCCGGATGCATCATCTCCCGGCGCCCGAGGGGTGGTTGGCGGGCGCCGGGCTGTGGACCGGGGACGGGGTGCTGCACCTGCCGTACGCGACGGCCGAGGCGCCGTGCGGGTTGGCGCGGGTGCCGGCGCCCTCGGAGGAAGCTGGGGACACGGGGGACACGGGGACGGTGGGGAACGCGGGGGACACGGGGAGGGCGGGGGACGCGGGGGACGCGGGGGCGGAGGGTCCGGTCCGGGACGGTACGGCTGCTGGGTCGACGTCGGACACGGCGTCGGACACGGCGTCGGACACGGCGTCGGACACGGCGTCGGACGAGCCGTCGGAACCGGACCCTCCGAACCCGGTCGCGCTCCGTCCTGTGCCGCTTCAGGAAGCGCCGTTGGGGCGTCTTGTAACGAAGTAGTGGCGGTTGGCGTGCCTGCCTGGATTCGGGGCCCGAACCGCCGGTTAAACTCGCCCGGCTGTGAGCAAAAGATCATGTTGACGGGGTGAGTTTTTCCGATGAGTGACGCCAGCACGAACCAGCACACTGCCGACGTCCAGGAGTCCACCGGCCACGGCCGGCACCGGGGTCCGGTTTCGGTGCAGCACGACGGCGAGGCGGCCCAGGCGGCCCCCCGCGGCCGTCACCGCAAGCCGGTCGAGCAGAAGCAGACCGAGCACGCGGCCTGAAAGACGTACGGCCCCGCCCTCGCACGAGAGGGCGGGGCCGTTCTGCGTTTACTCTCGTTTGAAGGCCAGCGTCTACTCCCGTTTGAGGGCCAGCACCTCCGCCGCCGCGAAGGTCTCCCCCTCCGGCCGCTCGGCATAGTGCGCGGTGAGCAGCGTGTCCAGTTCGTCGTACGTGAACGTGTCCTGCTTGCTGTCGAACCTGGCCTGTACGCGCGGCCGTTCGACGATCGCCACCATGCCGCCGTGTACGACGATCAGCTGGCCGTTGACCCGGGCGGCGGCCGGCGAGGCCAGGTAGCCGACGAGCGGGGCGACATGTTCGGGGGCGAGCGGGTCCAGGGCGTCGGCGGGGCGCTCGAATCCGGCGAAGACGTCCTCGGTCATCCGGGTGCGGGCGCGCGGGCAGATGGCGTTGGCGGTCACGCCGTACTTGGCGAGCGCGAGGGCCGTCGACGTGGTGAGCCCGACGATTCCCCCTTTCGCCGCCGCGTAGTTGGGCTGCCCGGCCGACCCCGCGAGGAACGCCTCCGACGAGGTGTTCACGATCCGCCCGTACACCGGCCCACCGGCCGCCTTGGACCGCTCGCGCCAGTGCGCGGCCGCGAAGTGGGTGGTGTTGAAGTGGCCCTTGAGGTGGACGCGGATCACGGCGTCCCACTCGTCCTCGGTCATGGAGAAGACCATGCGGTCGCGCAGGATGCCGGCGTTGTTGACGAGGATGTCCAGGCGGCCGAACTCGCCGGTCGCCAACTCGACGAGTTCGCCCGCCTGTCGGAAGTCGGAGACGTCCCCGGTGTGGGCGAGCGCCTTGCCGCCCGCCGCGCGTATCTCGGCGGCGACCTGCTCGGCGGGTCCGGCCGAGGCCTCGCCCGAGCCGTCGCGGCCGGGCTGCCCGTAGTCGTTGACGACGACGGCCGCGCCGAGCCGGGCCAGTTCCAGCGCCTCGGCCCGGCCGAGGCCGCGGCCCGCGCCGGTGACGATCGCGGAGAGTCCCTCCAGTGGCAGTGACATCCGGGGTCCTCAGATCTCGATGCAGGTACGGAGGGCGGTCCCCGTCCGCATCTGGTCGAGTGCCTCGTTGATCTCGCTCAGCGGCACCCGGTGGGTGATCAGGCCGTCCAGGTCGACGCGGCCGGCCCGCCACAGGGCGATGGTCCGTTCGTAGGAGCGCAGGACGTCTCCGCCGCCGTACATGGACGGCAGGATCCGCTTCTCGTCGAAGAACAGCTCGAACATGTTGAGCTGGAGGAAGTCGTCCATGGCGCCCGCGCCGACGACGACCAGGGTGCCGCCGCGCCGCGTGGTGTCGTACGCCGTGCGGGCGGTGGCGGAGCGGCCGACGACCTCGAAGACGTAGTCGAAGCCCTCGCCGCCGGTGACCTGCTGCTTGGCGTCGGCCAGTTCCTCGGGCGAAACGGCCTTGGTCGCACCGAACTTGAGCGCGGACTCGCGGCGCGAGGCGACCGGGTCGACCGCGACGATCTCGGCGGCGCCCTTGAGGCGTGCGCCCTGGATCGCGGAGATGCCGACGCCGCCGCAGCCGATGACGGCGACCGAGGAACCGGCCTCCACGTCCGCGGTGTTGAGGGCGGCACCGAGGCCCGTGGTCACCCCGCAGCCGATGAGCGCGGCGATGTCGAAGGGCACGTCGTCGGGTATCGGCACCGCGCAGCCCGCGTCGACCACGACCTCCTCGGCGAAGGTGCCGGTGCCGGCGAAACCGAAGAGGTCACCGCCCGGGCGCTTGAAGTTGGGGGTGCCCGCGTTCATGAACCCGGCCAGGCACAGTTCGGTCTGGCCGCGCTTGCAGGCGGGACAGACCCCGCAGGCGGGCAGCCAGCAGACGACGACCCGGTCGCCGGGCTTCACGTGGCTGACGCCCTCGCCCACTTCGAGGATCTCCCCCGCCCCCTCGTGACCGGGCACGAACGGCGCGGGCTGCGGCAGTACGCCGCCCATCGCGGACAGGTCCGAGTGGCACAGCCCGGTGGCCCGCACCCTGATCCTCGCCCTGCCGGGGCCGAACCCCACCGCCTCGACGTCGTCGAGGACCTCCAGCTTGTCCTGGCCGATCTCGTGCAGTACGGCTGCGCGCATGGTGCGGCTCCCCTCAACAGCGGGCTGACTCAGGAGTGTTGGACGATGGTGTCGGCGAGAACGGGCGCGTCGTCCCGCTCGACGGCGCTCACGGCCACCCGGATCCCGCCGTCTCCTCGCCACATGCGGATCCGCAGGGTCTCCCCCGGGTACACGACCCCGGCGAACCGGGTGGCGTACCCGCGCACCCGGGTCACGTCCCCGGCGAGGAGCGTGTCGACGACCGCCTTGAGCGTGATGCCGTAGGTGCACAGTCCGTGCAGGATGGGCCGCTCGAACCCGGCGACCTTGGCGAACTCAGGGTCGGCGTGCAGCGGGTTCCGGTCGCCGGAGAGGCGGTAGAGGAGGGCCTGGTCCTCGCGGACCGGCCGCTCGACGACCCGGTCCGGCTCGCCGGTGGTCGGTTCGAGGCGGGCGGAGGGGCCGCGGTCGCCGCCCCAGCCGCCTTCTCCGCGTACGAAGATCTGGGCGTCGTTGGTCCACAGCGGGCCCTCGGCGTCGGCGACCTCGGTGCGCATCACGAGGACCGCCGCCTTGCCCTTGTCGTACACGGCGGCGATGCGGGAGGTCGCGGTGGCCGTGCCCTCGGCGGGGAGCGGGCGGTGGATCTCCAGACTCTGGCCGCCGTGCAGGACACGGGCCAGGTCGACCTCGACGCCGGGCATGGACAGACCGCTGATCACCCCGGGCGAGCCGGCGCCCGCGACGGTCGCGAAGCTCGGCAGGACGTGCAGCCGGGACTCCAGGGTGTAGCGCAGCTCGTCGGGGTCCGTGGCGGGGCTGTGCTTGTCAGGATTCGCGGCGGCGCCGATGCCGAGGTGGTAGAGCTGGACGTCCTTCACGCTCCAGGCGATCTCGCCGGAACGGGGCTCGGCGGCCAGGGCCTTGGCTGCGTCGATGGGCATGGGGCTCCCTGCTCCTGAGGGCTCAGAAACCTCGGTACGGCCGTCCGCACCGTCGGCCGCACCGAGGTCGACACGGGCCGACCTAGAACGCGTTCCAGTCCGGCGACCCCTGTATAGCCCAGCGCTCCGCAGTTGTGAAGGCTCCTGACGGAGTGTCAGTTCGGTAGCCACCGGAGCGGCGCCCGGTGACATTTGTCCTGCCGAAGTCCGTACAAGCGCATCTGCCGGGCCGGCGGGCGAGTGCGTAGCGTCGTGGTCATGCCCGACAACAAGGTCCGACGCAAGGTCCGACGCAAGTTGGAGTGCAAGGCCGCGCGGAGCATCGCTCCCAACGGCTTCAGTCTCCTGCCGTGGCTGCTGATGGGGATGGGTTCCCTCTCCAACCTCTTCCAGGGGGACACTCCCAACCCCCTGATCGGCGGCCTCGGCCTGCTCGCCTTCAACTCCCTCTACATCTACGTGGCGTTCCGCGCTTTCGTGAAGGAGACGCGCGAGGCCGCCTCGACGCGGGTGGCGCTGGCGCTGATGGGCCTGGTGACCTGCGCTCTGGCCATCGGGTACGGCGGCAACTGGCTGCTGTTCTTCCCCCTGTTCGGCCTCGCGACGGGCGCGGTCGTGCGGATGCCGCAGTTGCGCTGGGTCGGCGCGGCCGTCGCGCTGCTCGCCGGGGCGGCCTCCGTCGCCCACGAGGGCTGGGGCGGCCTCGACACCGCGTACGCGACCTGGATCTCGACGATGGTGACGGCGGCGATCCTCTCCCTGTCCGAAGCGGTACGGGAGCTGACGGCGGCCCGCGAGCAGCTGGCCCGGCGGGCCGTCGAGGAGGAGCGGCTGCGCTTCTCCCGCGATCTGCACGACCTGCTCGGGCACACCATGTCGGTGATCGTGGTGAAGGCGGAGGCGGCCCGCAGGCTGGCCGACCGCGACCTGACGTCGGCGCTGGGCCAGATCACCGACATCGAGTCCGTCGGCCGGCAGGCGCTGACCGAGATCCGCGAGGCGGTGACCGGCTACCGCGAGGGCAGCCTCGGCACCGAACTCGACCGGGCCCGCTCCGTGTTGCCGGCCGCGGGCATCGAACCCGTCGTCCACCGGTCCGGCCCGCCCCTCGCCGCCCGGACGGAGGTGCTGCTGGGCTGGGTCGTGCGCGAGGCGGTCACCAACGCCGTACGGCACAGCGGGGCGACGCGGTGCGAGATCACCGTGGAGAGCACGCCGGAACGGGCCCGCCTGCGCGTCACGGACGACGGCCGCGGGTCGCCCGCCGCCACGGAGCCGCTTCCCGGCGCCCCGCGGATCGGCGGCACCGGGCTGAAAGGGCTGAAGGAGCGGCTCGCGGCGGCGGGAGGGTCCTTGGAGGCGGGGCCGGGTCCGGGGGCGCGGGGCGGGTTCGTGGTGGAGGCGGAACTGCCGGTGGGGGTCGGCGGAGTTGTCGAGCGGGTCGATGCGTCAATGGACGCGGATGACGGAGGCAGTCGTCAGGGCGCGTACGCCGGGCCTTGACCGTCCGGCGGTGTCTCCGGTGTCTGCGGTGTCTCACCCTCCGAGCCGGTAGAACCGCCACATGTCGTGGTCGATGTCCAGCACCTCGCAGCCCGCGAAACCGGCCTCGCGGGCGTACGCCGCCACCGTGTCGGCCCGCAGTACCGTCCCCGCCTCCACCTGCGCGTTCTCGGCGCGGGTCGCGGGCAGGCAGTGCAGCACGCTGAAGGCGTAGTTGAACCGCTCCAGCGTCGGCCCTGGTGCGGTGAAGCGGTCCTCCACCTTCTCGTCGCCGATCAGCACGACACCGGTCGGGCCCAGCAGCCCGCGGGCCGTCCTGAGGGCCGCTACCGGATCGGACATGTCGTGCAGCGCCTCGAACACCGTCACCAGCTCCGCCCCGCCGGCCGAGCTCAGGAGGGCCGCGTCGCCGCAGGAGAACTCCACCTGCTTGGCGAGCCCCGACTCGGCGGCGTTGGCCAGAGCCTGCTCGATCGAGGCCGGGTCCAGATCGACCCCGGTGACCTGGGCCGCGGGGAATGCCTCCGCCATGGCGAGGGTCGACCAGCCGACCCCGCAGCCCAGGTCGACGATCCGGGCCCCGGGCACGGCGAGCCGCTCCAGCACGTCCGGCATCGCCCCGAGCCAGGACCGGACGAGGTCGTTGCGGAACATCGGCCGGTTCAGACCGGCGATGCCCTCCCGGCTGTCGCGGCCGTAGCGCGCATACGGCACGCCCTCGCCGGTCCGGAACGCGGCCAGCACATGCGGGACCGCCTCCGCGATCCCGAGCATGAACAGCGGCCCCGCCGCGAGGTAGAGGGGATCGTCCGGCGAGGTCAGCACCCGGCGGTGCTCGGCCGGCAGCCGGAAACGCCGGCGGTACGGGTCGGCGTCCTCGGTCTCCTGGGCCTGGTCCGGCGCTTCCAGCACCCCGGCGACGGCCTGCTGCTCCAGCCACTCGCGGGCGTACCTCGGGTGGATCGAGGCGGCCTCGGCCAGCTCGTCCGGTGTCAGCGTGTCGTGGGCCGCCAGCGCTTCGTAGAGACCTCCGCGCACCCCGACGTAGATGTTGAAGATCTCCATCGTGGACAGCAGACCGCGGAAGATCTCCTCGGCCAACTCCTCGGCGCTCCCGGGCACTTGGCCATTGCCCTGCCGGTCACCTGAGGTGGTCATGGGCTCGCCCTTCTGAGCGTCCTGAACGCGGGAACCGCGGTGATAGTGGCGATACTGGGCAATCCGTCCGGCTTTTTCAACGATCCGACACATATGCGGCAAGGCGTTCCGCTACCGCCGTACCGACGTCGGCACAGACGTCGGCACAGACGTCGGCACAGACCACGGGACGGACCACGGCCCCACCCCGCGCCCTACCCTTGGGCCGTGAACGAGATGCCGCGCGACCACCGGCCCGCCAGGTCCATCCGAGTCCTGCTCGCCGAGGACCAGGGGATGCTGCGCGGGGCACTCGCCCTGCTGCTCGGGATGGAGGCGGACATCCAGGTCGTGGCCCAGGTGTCGGCCGGTGACGCCATCGTGGACGCGGCCCTGACCCACCGCCCCGACGTGGCCCTCCTCGACATCGAACTGCCCGGGATGAGCGGCCTGGACGCCGCCGCCCGACTCCGCGACGAGGCGCCCGACTGCCGCGTGCTGATCCTCACCACCTTCGGCCGGCCCGGCTATCTGCGCCGGGCCATGGAGGCCGGAGCCGCGGGCTTCCTCGTCAAGGACGGCCCCGTGGAGGAACTGGCCGCCGCGATCCGCCGCGTACTGACCGGCGAGACCGTCATCGACCCCGCGCTCGCCGCGGCCGCGCTCAGCGCCGGCCCCAACCCGCTCACGCCCCGCGAGTGCGAGGTCCTCAACGCCTCGACGGACGGCGCGACCGTCGCCGACATCGCCACCGAGCTCCGCCTCTCGGAATCCACGGTCCGCAACTACCTCTCGTCCGCCATCGGCAAGACAGGCACCCGCAACCGCATGGAGGCGATGCGGGAGGCCCGGCAGCAGGGGTGGCTGTAGGGGGCTGTAGGGAGGCTGTAGGACCGGGCCCCGGTCAGGCGCGGGTCGGGCTTGCACCCCACACCGGTGTGATCGGGGTTGAGTCCGTGGACCGCCCCGGTCGTTGCCTCACTCCGCGGACTTGTTTCGCGGCAGCCACAGCAGCATCAGCACCACCCCACCGGCCAGCACCCCGGCGCCCACCCGGAACACCAGCGCGTAGCCCTCCGTCAGCGCCTCGGGAGAGCCGCGCCCCGCCGTACGGGCCGCCGCGATCGTCGACATGACCGCGAGGCCCAGTGAACCGCCCATCGTGCGCGAGGTGTTGACCAGTCCCGACACCAGCCCGGCCTCCCCGGGCGCCGCCCCCGCCGTGGCCAGCGCGGCGAGCGGCGTCGCGGCCAGGCCCGCGCCCAGCATCATCAGGATCCCCGGGATCATGATCGTGGTGAGATACGCCCCGTCCGCGGTCATCGTCGACTGCCAGCCGAACCCGGCGACCGCCACCAGGGTCCCGAGCACCGCCACGGCCCGCGCCCCGAACCTCCGCATGAACCGGGGTGCGAGCTTCGAGCCGAGGACGATGGCCAGGGAGGTCGGCACCAGCGCGAGCCCGGCGTCCAGCGGCGAGTAGCCGAGCACGTTCTGCGCGTACAGCGTCATGAAGAACCACATGCAGAACATCGCCGAGCCGCACAGGAACATCGCCACGTTCGCCGACGCCACCGCCCGCACCCTGAGTAGTCCGAGCGGCATGAGGGGGGCCGCCGTACGGGCCTCGACGGCGAGGAAGCAGCCGATCAGCGCGAGCCCGGCGAGCAGCGGCACCAGGGTGGCCGCGGCCGTCCACCCCTCGGCCTCGGTCTGCGAGATGCCGTAGGCCAAGGTGGCGAGCCCCGCGGTCACCAGCACCGCGCCCGGCAGGTCGAGCCGTCGTCCGTCCCCCGCCCGGCCCTCGGCGAGCCACACCACGGAGCCGAGGAGCACGACCGCGCCGATCGGCACGTTGATCAGCAGCACCCACCGCCACGACAGCACCTCCACCAGCGCCCCGCCGACGAGCCCGCCGGCCGCGCCGCCGCCTGCGCCGACCGCCGTCCAGGTCGCGATGGCACGCGCGCGTGCGGCGCCCTCGGGGACGGCGGAGGTGAGGATGGTCAGCGTCGAGGGCGCGAGCACCGCCGCGCCGAGCCCCTGCGCGGCCCGCGCCACCAGCAGCTGCCAGCCCTCCTGGGCGAGTCCGCCGGCCAGCGAGGCCACCGTGAACAGGCCGAGACCGACCAGGAACATCCGCTTGCGGCCGTAGAGGTCACCGGCCCGTCCGCCCAGCAGCATGAAGCCGGCGAACGCGATGGCGTAAGCGTTGACGACCCACTGGAGCCCCTGCTCGCTCAGCCCGAGGTCGGTCCGCATGGACGGCAGCGCCACGTTCACGACGGACACGTCCAGCACGACCAGGAACTGTCCGGCACACGCGAGCGCCACGACCAGCCAGGTGGGCGGCGCGGTACGGCGGCGGGACAGGCGGGTGACGTCAGCGGCTCCGAGCATGCCTGTCATGCTCTCAACCGGCCGACGGTCCTTGCATCGGGATTTCGTCCTAGGCCGCCGGCCGAAGCGGCTTCCCCAAGAGAAGACAAAGAATTCGTTAGTGATCCGAAGCATCGGAATAGTTGCCCGGGCGCACGGGGTTCACCGTGCACGTATCCCGCTCGAACCCCTCGTTCCCCCGGCCTGGAGGCCCCACTCCATGACGCACACGTCGACCGCCGACCAGCCCGTACGCAGAGCGAGCGGGGCCGTCGTCCCGGTGCTCGCCTTCGCGGGCATCGTGGTCGCGGTGATGCAGACCCTGCTCGTCCCGGTCATCAAGGACCTGCCGCAGCTACTGGACACCGAGCCGAGCAACGCCACCTGGGTGCTGACCTCGACCCTGCTCTCCGGCGCCGTCGCCACGCCGATCACGGGCCGCCTCGGCGACCTCTACGGGAAGCGGCGCATGCTGATCTTCAGCCTCTCGGTGATGGTCGTCGGCGCGCTGGTCAGCGCGCTCACCAGCGACCTGCTCACGATGATCGCGGGCCGTACGCTGCAGGGCTTCGCGATGGGCGCGATACCGCTCGGCATCGGCCTGATGCGCGACATGCTGCCCCGCGAGAAGCTCGGCTCGGCGATGGCCCTGATGAGCTCCTCGATCGGCGTCGGCGGCGGTCTCGCGCTGCCCGCCGCGGCGCTGGTCGCGCAGCACACCGACTGGCACGCCCTCTTCTACGGCGCCGCCGGCATCGGGGTCCTGGCCATCGCCCTCACCCTCCTCGTCGTACCCGAGTCCCCGCTGCGCGCCAAGGGCACCTTCGACGTCCTGGGCGCGATCGGTCTCTCCGCGGGCCTCGTCCTCTTCCTCCTGCCGATCACCAAGGGCAGCGACTGGGGCTGGACGTCGGGGACCACGCTCGGCCTGTTCGGCGCGTCGGCGGTCGTCCTCGTCCTGTGGGGCGTGATGGAGCTGCGGGTGAAGGCCCCGCTGGTGGACCTGCGCACCACGGCCCGCCCGGCGGTGCTCTTCACCAACCTCGCCTCGATCATGGTCGGCGTCTCGTTCTACGTCGTCTCGCTGGTCCTGCCCCAGCTCCTCCAGCTGCCCAAGTCCACCGGCTACGGCCTCGGCCAGTCCATGGTCGTCGCCGGCCTGCTGGTGGCACCGCTCGGCCTGACCATGATGGTCACGGCCCCGATCTACGCCCGACTGTCCGCCAAGTACGGCCCCAAGGTCACCCTGATCCTCGGCATGCTGATCATCGCGATCGGCTACGGCGCCGGCCTCGGCCTGATGAGCGCCGCGTGGCAGAGCCTCGTCATCGCGGTCGTCCTGGGCGCGGGCATCGGCCTCGCCTACTCCTCCCTGCCCGCGCTGATCGTCGGCGCGGTCCCGGCCTCGGAGACGGGCGCGGCGAACGGTCTCAACACCCTGATGCGCTCCATCGGTACGTCGGTCTCCAGCGCCGTGATCGGCATGGTCCTCGCCAACACCGCGAACAACGTCAACGGCGTCGCGATCCCGACCATGCACGGCTTCCGCGTCTCCTTCCTGATCGCGACGGGCGCGGTGGCGGTCGGCCTCCTGATGGCCCTCCTGCTGCCCCGCAACCGCCCGGCGACCAAGCCGCAGCTGCGCGCGAGCAGCGAGGAGGACGCGGTGCTCGAGCACGCCGAGGAGGTGCTGCACGGCTTCCGGGGCCGGGTCCTGGATGCCACGGGCACTCCCGTCGCCCGCGCCAAGGTCACCCTGATCGACCGCCGCGGCCGCCAGGCGGGCGCGACCCTCTCCTCCGAGGACGGCACCTACACCCTCGCCGTCCCCACCCAGGGCGCCTACGTCCTGGCCGCCCGCGCCACCGGCCACGGCCCGCTCGCCTCCGCGGCGACCCACGCGGGCGACGACAACGCGGTCGACCTGGACCTGTCGCTGCCGGGAGAGACGGTCTCAGCCTGACGCCCGCGCCCGCCTGAACCCGCCCGACCGTGCCCCCGTCGCCACGCATGGCCGGGGGCACGGTGCACCACCGGATACCTGGCGCTGCCGGGGAAGACGGTCTCAGCCTGATGCCCACCTCAACCCGGCCCACCCCGCCCAAGCTCACCCCCCCGTCGCCACGCATGGCCGGGGGCACGGTGCACCACCGGATACCTGGCGCTGCCGGGGAAGACGGTCTCAGCCTGATGCCCACCTCAACCCGGCCCACCCCGCCCAAGCTCACCCCCCCCGTCGCCACGCATGGCCGGGGGGCGCGGTGCACCACCGGACCTGGCCCTGCCGGGAAAGACGGCCTCAGCCCGACGCCCACCTCAACCCGGCCCACCCCGCCCAAGCTCACCCCCCTCACCCACACGGCCGGGACGCGATGCACCACCGGACCCGGCGCTGCCAGGAAAGACGGTCTCCCCTGAGCCCCGCCCGACGCCCGCCTGTCCCACCGCCCCCGCCCGAGCCCGCCCTCCCCGTCACTCCCCCATCACCCCCATGCCGGGGGCCGCGGTGCATCATGGGCGCCCAGACACTCGTACGACCGGAAGGCCCCCCATGCCCGCGGCCCCCAAGCCCGAGATCCTGGCCGCCTTCGAGGCCGCGAAGGGGTTCATGCCCGCCGGTGAGGGCCTCGCCCTCTACGCGGCGGCCGTCGAGGCCGGGCGGCTCGGGCTGCCGCTTCTGGAGGTCGGCACCTACTGCGGGCGGTCCGCGATCCTGCTCGCCGACGCGGCCCGTGAGGCGGGGGTCGTCGCGCTGACCGTCGACCACCACCGTGGCAGCGAGGAGCAGCAGCCGGGCTGGGAGTTCCACGACCCGGAGACGGTCGACCCGGAGATCGGCCTGATGGACACCCTGCCGACCTTCCGCCGCACCCTCCGCAAGGCGGACCTGGAGGAGCACATCGTGGCGCTGGTCGGCCGCTCGCCGCAGGTCGCGAAGGTCTGGGGGTCCCCGCTCGGCCTGGTCTTCGTCGACGGCGGCCACACCGACGAGCACGCGAACGCCGACTACGAGGGCTGGGCGCCCCATCTCGCCGAGGGCGGCCTGCTCGCCATCCACGACGTCTTCCCCGACCCGGCGGACGAGTTCACCGGCCAGGCCCCGTACCGCGTGTATCTGCGGGCCCTCGCCTCCGGCGCCTTCACGGAGGTCTCGGCGACGGACTCGCTGCGGGTGCTGCGGCGGACCGGCGCGGGGATCTGATCCCGGGGACCCGATCACGGGGATCAGATCCCGGGGATCAGATCCCGGGACACCTCATCACGGGACACCTCATCCCGGGATCTGATCGCTCGACCGCGGCACGCCGCAGGGTCGCGCGGGGGCTCCCCGCGGAGCATATGGCGGGACCGTAAGGTGGCTGTCGTGTCGTACGTAGGCCCGGACTTCGAACCCTCCCCGCCGCGCCGCCCCAGGCGCCGCCCCCTCACCGTCGCGCTCGCCGCGCTCGTGCCCGGCGCGTTGCTCGGATGGGTGGTGTATGAGGCGGTCGGCGGATCCGACGGAGGGTCGGCGGGGGCGGTCGGGACGCCCGTGTCGTCGCGCGCGCCCGCCTCCCCGACGGCATCCGAACCGACGGACTCCGGCAACGACGACGCCAAGCAGCCGAGCCCCACCCCCGCCACCTCCGCGCCCGGCACGTCCGTGCCCGCCGCCTCCGGCCCTCTCAAGGGCAAGGTGATCGTCATCGACCCGGGTCACAACCCGGGCAACTTCCAGCACACGGCCGAGATCAACCGAAAGGTGAACATCGGCACGAACTGGAAGGAGTGCGACACAACGGGGACTTCCACCAACGCCGGTTACACGGAAGCCGAGTTCACTCTCGACGTCGCCCACCGGATGCGCACGCTGCTCCAAGCGCAGGGCGCCACGGTGAAACTGACCCAGGACGGCGACCGGCCCTACGGCCCGTGCGTGGACGAGCGCGCCCGGATCGGCAACGCGGCGCACGCGGACGCCGTCGTCTCGGTCCACGCGGACGGTTCGGCGGCCGGCAATCGCGGCTTCCACGTCATCCTGCCGGGCAGCGTGCACGCGGGCGCCGCCGACACCCGCCCGATCGTCGCTCCCTCCCGCCGCCTCGGTGAGCGCATCGCGGGCAACTTCGTACGCGTCACGGGCAGCGCGCCCTCCAACTACATCGGAGACGGCACCGGACTGGACACCCGCACGGACCTGGGCGGTCTCAATCTGTCAACGGTTCCCAAGGTGTTCATCGAGTGCGGCAACATGCGCGATAGCAAGGACGAGGCGCTGCTGACCAGTGGTGCCTGGCGGCAGAAGGCGGCGCAAGGGATCTCCGAGGGAATCGTGAGCTTTCTGCGCGGGTAGTGATCAGCGCGCTGATCCGGGCGGACACCCTGTTCCGGCGGACGATAGTGTCGTCCTTACGATGAGGGGCCACCCCCGCGCTTCACACCGGGGCCTGACGGCGACATGGTGACTGGCGACGCCTCTACCGACGACGAGACGACCTACGAAGGACCTGAAGTGAATATCCGCTCCCTCACTCGAGGCGACGGCGTGGTGATCGGAGCAGCGGTGTTGCTGTTCATCGCGTCGTTCCTCGACATCTACTCGGCCGACGGTGCCCCGGACAGCTACGACTTCCCCAACGCCTGGGGAAGCGCACCGGTCCTGATGGGCGTGGTGCTCGCGGGCGTCATCGGTGCCGCGCTCATTGTCGTCTCCCGTGGCCTTCCGCAGGTGCCGAAGGTGGCCGGGCTCGACCTCGGCCAGTTCGGCGTGGCGTTCACGGTCTTCGCCGCATGGAGCGCACTCGGGAACATCTTCGACCCGACCAGCGCCCTGGACAACATGGAGGGCGCCGGCGACGGAATCGACGCCGGCATCGGCCTGATCCTCGCGCTCGTCGCGACCCTGCTCCTGGCCGCGGCCGCCGTCGCCACCCCGCTGGTCCCGGCCCTGCAGGCGGGACTCGTCCCCGCCCCCAAGCCGCCCGCCCCCCAGCCGTACGGCGCCCAGCCGCCCGGTGGTTACGGCTACCCCGGCGCCCAGCAGCCGCAGCCGCCCTACGGCGGTCAGCCGCAGCCCGGTCAGCCCTTCGGCGCGCAGCCCCAGCCCCAGCCCCAGCAGGCGCAGCCCCAGCCGCAGCAGGCGCAGGCTCAGCCGCCGGCCCCGGAGTTCTCGCCGTTCTGGTTCGCCGTGCCGGTGCCGCGTCCGCTGTTCGCGGAGGACGGTTCGCAGGCCCCGATCGCCGAACTCGCCCCCGGTACCTGGTACCTGGCGGTCGAGCAGCGCGGCGGTGCGCTGGTCGCGCAGACGCAGGACGGCCGTCGTGGCGTGCTGCAGGACACGTCGGGGATCCAGCGCGGCTGATCCCCGGTCTTCGACGTACGGCCCCTCGCCCTTCCGGGTGGGGGGCCGTTGTCGTACAGTCGCCACCCCCTCGTCACCACCCCCTCGTCCGACTTGACTGACACTCCGTCAGGAGGCAGGTATGCGGCTCGGTCTCGCCCTCGGATACTGGGGCCGCGGCCCCGACCCGGATCATGTTCCGCTGGCGCAGGAGGCCGAGCGGCTCGGCTACGACTCCGTGTGGACCGCCGAGTCGTGGGGCTCGGACGTGTTCACCCCGCTCACCTGGATCGCCGCGCAGACCTCCCGTATCAGGCTCGGCACGGCGGTGGCCCAGATGGCGGCCCGCTCCCCGACCACGACCGCCATGCACGCCCTCACCCTGGACCATCTGTCCGGCGGCCGCGTGCTGCTCGGGCTCGGGCTGTCCGGTCCGCAGGTGGTCGAGGGCTGGTACGGCCGCCCGTTCCCCAAGTCGCCGCTGACCGCGACCCGCGAGTACGTCGACGTCGTACGGCAGGTCCTCAGGCGGGAGGCGCCGGTCGAGTTGGACGGCCGCTTCCACTCGCACCCCTACCGGGGCGCCGACGGCACCGGTCTCGGCAAGGCGCTCAAGCCCATCACCCACCCTCTCCGTCCCCGACTCCCGGTGCTGCTGGGCGCCGAGGGGCCGAAGAACGTGGCCCAGACGGTCCGGATCGCCGACGGGTGGCTGCCGCTGTACTGGTCGCCGAGCCGGCCCGAGGTGTACGGGGAGGCGGTGGCCGAGCTGCCGGACGGGTTCATGGTCGCGCCGATGGCACAGGTGAAGGTCTGCGACGACGTCGCCCAAGGCCTCCTCCCCGTCAAGGCGATGCTCGGCTTCTACATCGGCGGCATGGGGCACGCGGCCCGCAACTTCCACGCCGAGCTGATGGCGCGCATGGGGTACGAGGAGCAGGCCCGGCGGATCCAGGAACTGTTCCTGGCCGGCCGCCGGGAGGAGGCCGTGCTCGCCGTGCCGGACGCGTTCGCCGACGAGATCTCCCTCGTCGGACCGCGCGAACGCATCGCGGAGCGGCTGGAGTTGTGGCGCAAGGGCCCGGTGACGGACCTGCTGGCGCTGGCGCCGGACCGGCACACGCTACGGGTGCTGGCGGAACTCAACACCTGACCGACTACGCATGTTGAGGTTTCATCGAAGATTGAGCGGCAACCCGGAGGGCATGTCCCCTCGATATCGCAACGGTGCCAATCAGGCCGGCACGATCATCGCAGTCGTCGCCGACATCATGGCCCTCATCCTGGGCCTGTGGATCCTGATGTACCTGCTGGACGCGAACCGCGCGAACGACTTCGTGCAGTTCATCCACGACGTCGCCCGCTGGCTCGCCGGCTGGTCCCACGACCTGTTCACCTTTGACGAACAGTGGGCCAGGGTCGTCGCAGGCTACGGCCTCGCAGCCGTCGTCTACCTCTTCGTCGGCCACGCCATCGCCAACCGCGTGCACCGGCACTGAGCCCGCGCGGAACAACCGCGCCCCGGCCGACCCACCGAGCAGCCGGGGCAGCAGCCCCAACGAGCGCTCCGCCCCCACGCCATCGCCCACCGACTCGTCGGCTGGTCCCACGACCCGGGGGTCTGGGGGGCACCCCCAGAAAGCACAGCACCTTCGACGAACAGTGGGCCAGGGTCGTCGCAGGCTACGGCCTCGCAGCCGTCGTCTACCTCTTCGTCGGCCACGCCATCGCCAACCGCGTGCACCGGCACTGAGAAGGAAGTACGTACGTCCGCGCCCGGACGTACTCAGTCGCAGCAGTCGGGATCCAGGCCCCTCGGCAGGCGGTCGCCGGCGAAGACCGTGCAGGTTGCCTCGTCGCCGCCGAGGGCGGCGACCGCGAGGAGTAGGGAGCCGGCCGTCCAGGTGGTCAGTTCCCGGGGCCAGACGGCCTTGTCCTTGAAGACGTAGCCCGTCCAGTACAGGCCGGTCTCCGAGTCCCGTAGGTGCTGTATCGACTGGAGGATCTCGAGCGCGCGGTCGGACTCGCCCATCACCCAGAGCGTGAGGGCGAGTTCGGCCGACTCTCCGCCCGTGACCCACGGGTTGGGCACGACGCAGCGCACCCCCAGGCCGGGGACGACGAAGCGCTCCCAGTCCGCCTCCAGGCGGGACTTGGCCTCCGTGCCGGTGAGCGCGCCGCCCAGCACCGGGTAGTACCAGTCCATCGAGTAGCGGTCCTTGTCCAGGAACCGCTCCGGGTGGCGGCGGATCGCGTGCCGCAGCGCCCCTGCCGCCAACTCCCAGTCCGGCTGTGGCTCTTCGCGCTGTTCGGCGATCGCTAGCGCGCAGCGCAGCGCGTGGTGGATCGAGGAGGAGCCGGTCAACAGCGCGTCCGCGGTGTCCGTACCGTCGTCCTCGCGCTTCCAGCCGATCTGCCCGCCCGGCTGCTGCAGTTGGAGGACGAACTCGATGGCCGCGTAGACCGTCGGCCACATGCTGTCGAGGAAGGTGTCGTCGCCGGTGGAGAGGTAGTGGTGCCAGACGCCGACGGCTATGTAGGCGACGAAGTTCGTCTCCCGGCCCGGGTCGCTGACGTCGTCGAAGGCCCCGTCGGCGTACGCCGCGTACCAGGAGCCGTCCGCGTTCTGGTGTCTGGCCAGCCATGTGTACGCCCGCTCGGCGGCCTCGTGCTCGCCCGCCGCGTCCAGCGCCATCGCGGCCTCGGTGTGGTCCCACGGGTCCAGGTGATGCCCGCGGAACCACGGGATCGCCCCGTCCTCCCGCTGCACGGCGAGGATGCCGGCGACGGTCGCGGCGGCCTCCTCTGCGGTGAGGACCCCGGGCAGGACGAGGTGTTCTGTCCGGGGGGTGGTCACTTGGCGGCCACCTCGGTCCCGGCGAGACCCGGCAGGTGCGGCTTCGTCGCGTACGCCACGAAGCTCTTGCCGATCAGCGGGTTCAGCGCCTGCTCGGCGACCCGGGTCGCGAGTGGCTTCTTCATGATGTCCCAGACCAGCAGCTTGTGGTACGCCCGCACCGGCAGCGCCTTGTCGTTGTCGACGCCGAACGCGCACTTGAGCCACCAGTACGGCGAGTGCAGCGCGTGGGCGTGGTGGGTGCCGTACGGCCTGAGGCCGGCCTCGCGGACCTTGGCGAGGAGTTCCTCCGCCTTGTAGATGCGGATGTGGCCGCCCTCGACCTCGTGGTAGGCGTCGGACAGCGTCCAGCAGACCTTCTCGGGCCCGTAGCGCGGGACGGTGATCGCGATCCGGCCGCCGGGCCTCAACACCCGTACCATCTCGGCGAGTACGCCCTTGTCGTCCGGGATGTGCTCCATCACCTCGGAGATGATGACGACGTCGAAGGACTCGTCGGGGAAGGGCAGCGCCAGGGCGTCGCCCTCCATCGCCGTCGCGGTGGCGCCCTCCGGTGCCTCCCCGGCCTCCTTCATCGCCGCGAACCACTTGGCGACCTCGCGGATCTCCTCGGCGTTCTGGTCGAGCGCCACGACCCGGGCACCGCGCCGGTAGCACTCGAACGCGTGCCGTCCGGCGCCGCAGCCGAGGTCCAGGACGCGGTCGCCCGGGGCGAGCGGGAACCGGGAGAAGTCGACGGTCAGCACGTGGCCCTGCTTTCGCGATCGGATACATCGTCGGCAACTTCTGGGGCCGCTGAGCGGCCGGGAGGCGTGGTGGCGGGGCGGGGAGCGGCTTCGCCGGCGTCGGGGACGGCCATGGCCTCCCGGTAGCGGGCCACCGTGCCCTCGGCCGCGCGGGCCCAGGTGAAGCGGGCCAGTACGCGCTCGCGGCCGGCCGCGCCGAGCCGGGCGCGCAGTTCCGGGTCGGTCAGCAGCCGGCTCAGGCCTGCCGCCAACGCCTCGGAGTCTCCCGGGGGTACGGCGAGGCAGGTCTCCCCGTCCCGGCCGGCGACCTCGGGGATCGCGCCGCCGGTCGTGGCCAGCAGCGGGGTGCCCGTCGCCATGGCTTCGGCCGCAGGGAGCGAGAAGCCCTCGTACAGCGACGGCACGCACGCGACCTCCGCCGAGCGCACCAGGTCGACGAGTTCGGCGTCCGTGATGCCCTTGACGAACTCGACGGCGCCCTGGAGGCCGTACCGCTCGACGGCCTGGGCGACGGGCCCCTCCTCGGGCCGCTTGCCGACGACGACGAGGTGGGCGTCCGGGCGCTCGGTGCGTATCTTCGCCAGCGCCTCGACGAGGAAGACCAGGCCCTTGAGCGGCACGTCGGCGCTGGACGTCGTCACGATCCGGCCCGGCACGACGGGCACCGAGGGATCCGGCGAGAACAGGTCCGTGTCGGCGCCGATGTGGACGACGTGGATGCGGTCGTCGCGTACGCCGAGATCGTCGACGATCTCCTGGCGGGAGGTGGCGGAGACGGTGAGGACCGACGACAGGCGGCGCGCCACCCGCTTCTGCATGCGCGTGAAGCCGTACCAGCGGCGTACGGAGAACCTGCGCCGCACACCCTGTGCCGCGTCCAGCTCCAACCGGCGGTCCACGGTGATGGGGTGGTGGATCGTGGTGATCAGCGGGGCGCCGATGTCGCCCAACAGGCCGTAGCCGAGCGTCTGGTTGTCGTGGACGACGTCGAACTCGCCGCGCCGGGCGCGCAGATGGCGGCGGGCGCGGAGCGAGAAGGTGAGCGGCTCGGGGAAGCCGCCGGTCCACATCGTCGCGACTTCGAGGGCGTCGATCCAGTCGCGGTACTCGCCGAACTTCGGGGTGCGAAAGGGATCGGGGTGACGGTACAGGTCCAGGCTGGGCAGTTCGGTGAGGCTCAGGCGCTCGTCGTAACCCTCGTCGAGGACGGGATAGGGCTGGGAACCGATGACCTCGACGGTGTGGCCGAGGCGGGCCAGCTCGCGCGAGAGGTGTCGTACGTAGACGCCCTGTCCCCCGCAGAACGGGTTCCCTTTGTATGTGAGGAGTGCGATGCGGAGCGGTCGCTCGCCGTCGGTGGCCGGTCCCTCCAAGGGCCCCGCCTGACTGGCCTCAGCGGTCACTCTGGGCCCCCTTCTGCCTGCACTGTCCCGCGAGATTACGCCGGGACGCTAATCTAGAACAAGTTTCAGACTTGATCGTTAAGTCGGCTCTGAATCTACCGGCAGGTAGGAGCACGGTGAGCAGTGGATCAGGTGATTCACGCCACGACCGGCGCCCCTGTCATGCTGTGTGATCACTTGCCCTCACCGACTGTCACGGAACGGGACCCATGCCTGCGGAAGCCAAGGTGGACAAGGTGGCCAAGGTGGATGCCAGTACCCCGCGGTCCGACTCGCCGCCGCTCACCGAGCGGCAGGAGGCGCGGCGTCGGCGCATCCTGCACGCGAGCGCCCAACTGGCCAGCCGGGGCGGTTTCGACGCGGTGCAGATGCGGGAGGTCGCGGAGTCCTCGCAGGTGGCGCTCGGCACGCTGTACCGCTACTTCCCGTCCAAGATCCATCTGCTGGTCGCCACGATGCAGGATCAGCTGGAACACATGCACGGCACGCTGCGCAAGAAGCCGCCGACCGGCGAGACGGCGGCGGAGCGGGTGGCTCAGACGCTGATGCGGGCCTTCCGCGCGCTGCAGCGGGAGCCGCATCTGGCGGACGCGATGGTCCGCGCGCTCACGTTCGCGGACCGCAGCGTGTCCCCCGAGGTCGACCAGGTGTCCCGCCAGACCACGGTGATCGTCCTGGACGCGATGGGGCTGGAGAATCCGACGCCGGAGCAGCTGTCCGCGGTCCGGGTCATCGAGCACACCTGGCACTCGGCGCTGATCACCTGGCTGTCGGGCCGGGCCTCGATCGCCCAGGTGAAGATCGACATCGAGACGGTGTGCCGGCTGATCGACCTGACGGACCCGGCGAACGACAGCCGGGCCTAGGCGCGCGAAGAACCTACGAGACGGGTTCCCTTCGCCGGTATTACCCGGATCAGGTGCTGGGGGTCGCCATCCGGCCCGACTACTGCCTTCCGGCCTCTCAGCCCGACCGTCGACGTCGGCCACTGGCGGATGCCGAAGCGTCTCGCCACAGTCGGCTACTCCGGTCGAACTCCCTCACTCGTCCCGTAGGCCACTTCCTAGGATAGAACTTTTATTCCGGGACAGAACCCCCTGAATCATGATTTTTTGGGCGGATCTCTCAAGGAGACGGGAACAGACCGCTGAACGCCTCGGCGTTCTCCGCCGGCCCGGCGGCAGGCTGAGCGGCCAGGACCCAGGCGTCGCCCACGGGATCCGCGGTCCGCGTCAGCTCCCGCCACCCGCGAGCCCTCAGCGCGGCGACGACCTCGGTGACGGCCTTCAGGTCCGGCTTGGCGGTGGTCCGCACCTGGCCGAACACCGAGCAGGCGCCCATGCGCCCATGCGTCGGACAGCCTCGTTGTCGACGAACCGCGGCCGCCCGAAGTCCCCGGCGGCGGCCGCCGCCCGGATATCCCTCCGCACCGCGGACGGGGTCACCGTGACCCCGTCCGCCGCCACGGCCGATCAGCCGCTCCCCTCGGGCTCCTCGGCCGCGTCACCGCTTCCCCCGCCGCCGCACGCCGTCAGCACCACCGCCGCCACACACGCGGCCACGGCCGCCCCCACCCCACCCATCGCTCTCCCACCTCGTCACGTCCCGAACGCGAGGCGGAGTGTCGCACGGAACCGCTACTCCTCCGACGGAACCGCTACTCCTCCGGAGGAAACACCGGCTCCCCGCTCCCCAGCAGCGTGATCATGATCGCCTCGACCGGGCAGCCCTCCGCCGCCGCGAGGACCTTCTCGTTGGCGTCGGTCTCGGGGTCGACGGGGTGGGACTGGCGGCCCGTGTCGAGGCGGAAGCCGTCCGGGGCGTGGTGGACGCACTGGGCGGAGCCGATGCACAGGGAGCGGTCGACCTCGATCTGCCAGCGGTCGCCCATGGTCGCTCAGCCCTCCCAGCCCGCCGGCAGGTGGATCATCTTGTGCTCGAGGTACTCGCCGTAGCCCTCCGGCCCGAACTCCCGCCCCAGGCCGGAGTCCTTGTAGCCGCCGAAGGGGCCGAGCATGTCGAGGCTGAAGGTGTTCACCGAGTACGTGCCGGTACGGACCTGACGGGCGATCTCGATGCCGTGCCCGACGTCGGCCGTCCACACGCTGCCGCTGAGCCCGTAGTCGGAGTCGTTCGCGATCTTCACGGCCTCGGACTCGTCGCCGTACGGGAGCAGGCAGATGACCGGGCCGAAGATCTCCTCGCGGGCGATGCGCATGGAGTTGTCGACGTCGCCGAAGAGGGTCGGCTCGACGTACCAGCCGCGGTCCAGGCCCGGCGGACGCCCGCCGCCGGTGAGGATCTTCGCGCCCTCCTCCTGGCCGATGCGGATGTAGTCGAGGTTGCGCTGCTGCTGCCGCTTCGCCACCAGCGGGCCCACCTGGGTCGCCGGGTCCAGCGGGTCGCCGACCACCAGCGCGCCGGCCGCCGCCGCGAAGGCCTCGGCGAACTCGTCGTAGCGCGCACGCGGCAGCAGGATGCGGGTCTGGGCCACGCACGCCTGCCCGTTGTTCATCCAGGCCGCCGGGACGATCCCGGCGACCGCCGTCTCCACGTCCGCGTCCGGCAGCACCACCGCCGCCGACTTGCCGCCCAGCTCCAGCGTCACGCGGGTCAGGTTGCGCGCGGCGACCTCCATCACGCGCTTGCCGGCCGCCACCGAGCCGGTGAAGGAGACCTTGTCCACGCCCGGGTGCCCGACCAGGTACTCACTGACCTCGCGGTCCGCCGGCAGGATCGACAGGACGCCCTCCGGCAGCCCGGCCTCGCGCGCGATGTCGGCGAGGATGTACGCGTCCAGCGGCGACTCCGGCGACGGCTTCAGCACCACCGTGCAGCCGGTGAGCAGCGCGGGCGCGAGCTTGGCCGCGGCGACGAACTGCGGGACGTTCCAGGGGACCACGGCCGCCACGACCCCGACCGGCTCGCGCCGCACGAGGATCCGGCCCAGTACTCCGTCGCGCGTCTCCTCGCAGGTGAAGTTCCGCGCGACCGTGATCGCCGCGTCCCACACCATCATCGCGCCGAGCGCCTGCGCGAGGACGCTCCAGGAGTACGGCGACCCGTTCTCGGACGAGATCACGCGGGCGATCTCCTCGTGCCGTACGGCGATCGCGTCCTTGATCCGCCCGACCACCTCGATCCGCTCGTCGAGGGTCGTCCGCGGCCAGGGCCCCTCGTCGAACGCCTTCCGCGCCGCGGCGACCGCCCGGTCCACGTCCCCCGTCGAGGCGTGCGGCACGCGCCCGATGACCTGCTCGGTGTGCGGCGAGATCACCTCGATGACGTCCTTGCCCAGGGGGTCGGTCAACTCCCCGCCGATGAACAGCTGTCCGTGTTCCACGAGCTCGGTCATGGCGACTGCCTCCCCGGAGCGACTCCGTCTCTGACGGTTCATCAGATACGGCCACTGATACCAGGTCCGCCTGGAGGAGTCCACGGGCGGGACGCCAACCATCACGCCGAGAAGGTCGACCCGGGCTCCCATCGAAACGCGTTCTAGTTATAGTGGCCGGACACGGCGATTGGGGAGCCCATGACGCAGGTGTACGGCCACGGCGGCGGCGTTCGCTCCCTCCAGGTCCCCATCCCGGACAACCCCCTCGGCCACACCCTCGTGTACGTCGTCGACACCGACCGCGGACCGGTGCTGATCGACACCGGCTGGGACGACCCGGCCTCCTGGGACGCCCTCGCCGAGGGCCTGACAGTGTGCGGCACCTCGCCGGAGGAGATCCACGGGGTCGTGATCACCCATCACCATCCCGACCACCACGGCCTGTCGGGCCGGGTGCGGGAGGCGTCCGGCGCCTGGATCGCGATGCACGAGGCGGACGGCGCAATCGTACGGCGGGCCCGCTCGACGCGCCCCGCACGCTGGCTCACCTACATGAGCGCCAAACTCGAGGCCGCCGGCGCCCCCGAGGACCACCTGGCACCGATGCGCGCCGCCCGCCCCCGCTCCGTCCCCGGCCTGGCCCCCGCCCTGCCCGACCGCGAGATCGTCCCCGGCGAACTCCTCCCCCTCCCCGGCCGCCGCCTGCGCGCGATCTGGACGCCCGGCCACACTCCCGGCCACGTCTGCCTGCACCTGGAGGAGGCGCACCCCGGCCGTCTCCCGGGCCACGGCCGCCTGTTCTCCGGCGACCACCTGCTCCCCGAGATCACCCCGCACATCGGCCTGTACGAGGACCCGGACGACGCCACCGTCACCGACCCCCTCGGCGACTACCTCGACTCCCTGGAACGCGTCGGCCGCCTCGCCCCCGCCGAGGTGCTCCCCGCCCACCAGCACGCCTTCACCGACGCGGCCAGCCGCGTACGGGAGTTGCTCACCCACCACGAGGACCGCCTCACCGGCCTGCTCACCCTCCTTACCGAACCCCTCACGCCCTGGCAGCTCGCCGAACGCATGGAGTGGAACCGCCCCTGGGCCCAGATCCCGTACGGCTCGCGGAACGTCGCCGTCTCGGAGGCGGAGGCCCATCTGCGGCGACTGGTGAAGCTGGGGCGGGCGGAGGCGGTGGCGGGGAGCGAGCCGGTGACGTACCTGGCCGTGTAAAACGGTCGCGTGCATGCCTTATCACTGATACCAACGGCCCCATGGACCCCTTGGACGCCTTGGTCCCCATCGACCGCCTCCTCGCCGAACGCGCCTGCGAGCACCTGATCATCGGCTTCGTCCACCGGCTCGACCTCGGCGAACCCGGCTCCGTCGCCGAGCTGTTCACCGAGGACGGCAGCTGGGAGTGGCCGGCCGGCGGCCGCCTGATCAACGGCCGGGAGGCACTGCGCCAGTACTTCGGCTCCCGGCCCGCCGACCGCCTGTCCCGCCGCCTGATGTCCAACATCCTGGTGACCGTGACCTCCCCGGACACGGCGACGGCGACCTCGTACTTCACGACGTACCGCATCGACGGCCACGACGGCGGCACGGATCCCGTCCCGTCCGGCCCGCCGGTCCAGGTCGGCCACTACGAGGACTCCTTGCACCGCCGCCCCGACGGCACGTGGCTGCTCTCAACCCGCGTCCTCCATCTCCCCTTCGGCGGCCCCACCCCGCGCATGAGTTCGATAATCTGAGCCGTCCGTGAAATGGGGGGACTTGTGAGAAGAACGTTCACCGTGGTGACGGCTGCGCTGGCCTGCGCGGTGACCGGGGGCGCCGTGGCCGGCTGCTCGGAAAGTTCCTCGACGGAGGAGCCGTCCGCCGAGCAGCTGCTGGACGACGCGAACGACACGATGAAGGCGCTCAAGTCGGTGACCGTGGACGCCAAGACGACCACCGTGGCCACCGGCGAAGGCTTCACCAGCCGCCTGACGACCGACCTCAAGGCCGCGTGCAGGTTGAGTCGGACCTGGACCAACGGTGCCCGCCTCGAACAGATCCGGATCGGCGACGCGGACTACGTCCGACCGAACCGCGCTTACCTGGAGTTGGCGGGCAAGGACGTGGCCGGCTCGGGGGAACAGAAGCGCTGGGTCAAGACCCCGGCCGGCAAGACAGCGTTGGAAACGGAGGAAGCCGGACTCTCCAACTGCACCCAGGAGTTCTCCTCCTTCGGCAAGGCGACGAAGGGCGCACCGACCGAGGTCGACGGCAGGCCGGCGATTGAATTGGTGGTGACCGACAAGGCGCACAAGGGAAGCACCTACACGTTCCACGTCGCCACCGAGGGCAGGCCGTACCTTCTCTCGGTCGTCTACAAGGGTGCCGACTATCACACCAGCACCTCGTTCAGCGCCTTCGGCGAACCCTTGGACGTGCGGCCTCCGGCCGAGAACGACGTGCTGGACGCAAGCCGCCTGCCGGGGCACTAGGGGGTGTTTCGAAAGTCCAGTGCGGTGCCCGCGGTGTTCGGTGCGTGCCCTCGGCGTGCCGGGCGCCGCGGGTGCTGTGCGGGACTTTCGAAACACCCCCTAGGACACGACCGAGCGGATCAAGTCCTCTGCCTCGCCGAGGAGTTCGACCTCCCCTCGGCTCATCGTCGGGTTGACCGCGCGTCGTCGCCGGGCCTCCGCCAGGCCGGCCTCGGTGAGGTGGGACGGGTCGGCGAGCAGGGCGGTCAGCATCGCGCGGGCGGGGGCGGCGACCGGCTCGTCGGATACGGCGACCTGGGCGAGAATCATCGCGGAGATGCCCCAGTCCAGGCCCGGGTCGCCCTCCTCCGCGTCGGTCCAGTCGATGACCCGGGGGCCGTCTGCGGTCAGGATGACGTTGTCCGGGTGGAGGTCGAGGTGGAGGATGCGGGCGGCGGGCGCATGCCGGGCGGGAACGGTGTGCAACTGCCGTAGGAGACGGGCGAGTACGGCCCCCGCCTCGCTCGAGTCGACCTGCCCCGCGCCGAACGCCTCCAGCATCGTCGGGCCGTAGAGCCGCTCCATCACCAGCTCGGTGCGCGAGGAGTCGGCCGGGCGGACCCGCGGCACCGGATAGCCATGGCCGCGCACGAACTCCATCACCGCGCCCTCGGCCGTCGCGTCCCCGCGCCCCTCCCGGTTGCAGCGCACCACCCACGCTTGGTCGATCTCGTACACGTCGTTGGCTCGGCCGGCGCCGAGCAGTCTCCCCGTCTGCATCCGGCGAACCTACCTCGCGTCCCCCTGCACAGGGTCACCTGACGAGACCCCTCAACTGTTGCAGCGTCGTATGTCTTGTATATTGGCACTTAGATTTCTATAGTCTCCTCATGACTCCTGGGAGGACTCACTTGTGACCCGCAGAACCATTCCGCTCATCGCCGCGATCTGCTGTTTCGGCACCTCCGAGCTGCTGCCGGGCGGCATGTTGTCGCAGTTGTCGTCGGCGCTCGACGTCGACGTGACGACGGCGGGCCTGCTGGTCACGGTGTACGCGGCGACCGTCGCCGTCGCCGGGCCCGGCGTCACCGTGCTCACGGCCGGGGTCTCCAAGGTCCGCCTGTGCATCTACCTGCTGGCGGCGTTCGTCCTGGGCAACGTCGTCATCGCTACCGCGTCCGGCTTCCCCCTGGTCCTCGTGGGCCGGGTCATCACCGCGGCCGTCCACGGTGCCTTCCTGGCGACCGCGATCGTGGTGACGCAGCGGCTACTTCCCGTCGAGCGCTCCAGCAAGGCCGTGACCACCATCCAGTTCGGGGTCAACCTCGCCACGGTGCCGGGCATCCCGGCCGGCGCCGCGCTGGCCCAACTCGGCGGCTGGCGCACCCCGTTCGCCGTGATCGCGGTCCTGGCCGCCCTCGCGACCTGGGGCGCCCACCGCGCGACGGCCCACCTGGACATCGGCACACCCGAACCCGACGCCCGCCAGGAGCTCTCCGCGCTCCTGAACGTCAACGTCGCGCTCACCGTCGGCGCCACAGCGCTGTTCTCGTCGGCGATGTTCGCGATCATCACGTATTTCGGAGCCCAGCGCCGTCGCCGCCGGCTACTCCGAGAAAGCAGTCCCCGTCCTACTGGTCCTCTACGGCCTCGCGAGCATCGCCGGCAACGCCGTCGGCGGCCGCCTCGCCGGCCGGGGCAGGGCCCCTGCCCTGTTCACCGCGGCGGCGTTCATTCAGGCGTCGAGCAGGGTCGTGTTGTCGAGCGCGAACAGGTGGTCGGAGCTGACGACGTGGTAGCGCACCTGGCGAACGGCCTCGACCGTCCACGCCGGTCCGCTGTCGACAGTCTGGCGAAGGCCTTGAGCGAAAGAAGTACCGCTGCGCATATCTCCTCCAGTCTGGAAACGCTTCTCAACAAGACAAGCGTCACTAATGAAGTCGCTGATGCCAATATAGTAGCAGTCCTGTCCATGGCGATGTCATTGGTGTTACGCTTCAAGCACTTTGATGGCCTGACAGGCGAACGTGCTCACTTGACGCGTCACCGACGCCGAGATCAGTCACCGGAACCCGAGTCGCCGAAGCCTAGGGAGTCGGAAACATGTCAACGCTGGCGGAACGCCTGAACGCCTGGTTCGCTGATGCCGCCACCACGGACGCCGTGGGCCGCCGTCGCGAACCCTCGACGGCCGAGGTCGCCCAGGCGATCTCGGACGACCCGGCGCACGACGTGACGATCTCCCGGAGCTACCTGGCCGCCCTGCGCAACGGCTCGCAGACCAACCCGACGCTCAGCGTGCTGGCGGCGATCGTGAAGTACTTCCAGTCCCGGCCGATGACGCTGCCGGTCTCGGTGGGCGCGCTCATCAACGAGGAGACCCCCGAGCGGCCCGCGGGCGAGGACGAGGCCTGGACCTCGACGCTCGCCGACCGGCAGGTGCGTTCGATCGCGATGCGGGCCGGCCGGCTCACCCCCGAGATGCGCGAGCAGCTGCTATCGATCATGGACGCGCTGGACGCTCCGCATCAACAGACTCCCCCTCAGAAAGGCGATGCATGAAGGCCGTTGGGATCACCCGGACCGGAGGACCGGAGGTCCTCGGCCTCCTCGACCTGCCCGAGCCGGACTCGGACGCACTGGTCATCGAGACGGCCGCGACCGCCGTCAACCCGGTCGACCTGGCGACCAGGTCGGGCCAGATCCCGACCCCCCTCCCGGCGGTGCTCGGCTGGGACCTGGCGGGCACGGTCGTCCACGCGCCGGCCGGCTCCGGCTTCGCCGCCGGCGACCGGGTGATGGCGATGACCGCCCAGCTGGGGACGGGCGTGGGCAGCATGGCGGAGTACGTGCGCTTCGACCCGCGGTACGTCGCGCCGGTGCCCGCGGCGCTGAGCCTGACGGACGCGGCGGCCCTGCCGCTGGCGGGGGTGACCGCCGTCCAGACACTGCGCCGGACGCCGGAGCGCGCCGGACGGCGCGTGCTGCTGGTCGGTGCCCAGGGCGGCGTCGGCGGGCACCTGGCGGCGCGGCTGCTCGGCGAGCCGGCCACCCACACCGACATTCTGGTGCGGCCCGAGGACGGCGAGGTGTGGCAGGAGCACCGCGCCGGCCACCCGGGCGAGGGTGCGGTGCTGACCGATCCCTCCCGGGCCGAGTCGAAGGCGTACGACGTCGTCATCGACGCCGGCGGTGCCCCCGACCTGATCGAGGCGGTGTGCCCCGGCGGCGCGTTCGTCACCATCACCCCGTTCAGCGCGCCGGACCCGGCCCGGCGCCCGGACGTGGAGTTCACACTGGTCGGCGTGGAGCTGAACCGTGACGACCTGGCGGACGTGGCCGACCACGCCGCCCGGGGCGCCGGTCTTCGGCAGCGCACGACCGTCCTGCCCTTCGCTCAGGCGCACGAGGCACACCGGCGCATGGAGGCCGGGGGCTTCCGCGGCAAATTCGTGCTGGTCCCCTGAAGGCTGCTTCGCCGGCCCTCTGAAGGCTGTTCCTCTTCCCCTGTGAAGCTTCAGGTTCCGTCCACGAAGGATCTCCTCGCCCCGACCCGGGTGTGTTCGTCAGAGCCGGTGCGCAACGCTCGTAGTTCGTGGGACACCCGGATGAGGGCGACGAGGTCGCTCTCGTAGTGGTCGCAGGAGCCCTGGCCGCCGGGCAGGAAGGGCGAGGTCGCCTTCGGTACGGCGCTGTCGAGGCGCGAGTCGCCGAGCAGACGCAGCGCGCGGTCGATGCGCCGGGCGTCCGCACCGGGCTCGCCCGCCGGGGCGCCGTCCGGCATCTCACGCGAGGCGAGCTCGATGTAGGGCCCGAGCCGCGTCAGGCCGTCCCGGCACTCGACATAGCGGCGGTAGACGGCCGAGGCGTAGTGCGCCATGGGCAGGCGCCGGCGGCCTGCGTAGTGGTGGTGGTCGAGGACCAGCTCGGGGTAGAAGGCCACCAGCCGGTTCCACAGTTCCTCCAGCCCGCGGAACTGCGCCCGGTGGTCGAGCCGCTCCCGCGCGATCTGCACGAGGCCGACGAAGAACGGCAGGCTCAGCCCGACGCACACCACGATGGTGTCGGCGATGCCGAAGGCGAAGTCGTCGGCGTACGTGATCGGTTGACCGGGAGCGCGCAGCGCGGGGATGTTGACCCACAGGAAGCGGAAGGCACAGCTGAGGGCCAGTCCGATCAGGCCGACGCAGATGGCCGTCAGGGAGACCCGGCGCAGCGCGTGGCCCTCGCGCGCGTGGCGCCAGGCGAGGACCGCGCACGCGGTGTAGCCGAAGAGCAGGTAGAAGTTGCCGAAGTCGTAGAAGGCGCGCACCCGCCAGTCGACGAGGTAGGCCGACGTCAGGCCGTGGTCGCGCAGGTGGGACGGCAGGAGCACGCTCATGGTGAGCATCCCCGCCAGGCAGGCCAGGCAGACGGTCACGTCCCAGGACCACAGGGCGGACCGGCGGTCGAGGGGGCGTTCGCGCAGGAAGCCGACCATGAGGCAGAGCCCGATCAGGATCATCGCGTTGTAGCCGGCCTTGGAGAGCCCGACGAAGGTGTGCCCGTCGATGAGGCGGCCGACCGGCGGATGGCTCACCACGTTGCCCAGCCCCATGAGGAACAGCGACAGGCACAGGTGCAGGCGCATCGGGTCACGGAAGCGCCGGCGGACCAGTGCGGGCAGCGTCCAGACGGTGCCGGCCAGGAGTGTGACGACAGCGATCCAGCTGAACGCGCTCACGTCAGCCCGTCGGCGAGAACGAGGCTGTTGTAGACGGAGGGCCGCCAGGGCTCGTCGAGTCCGTGACGTTGCGCCCGGCGCCGCAGGGAGATCGCCCGGTGCATGATCGTCGAGGCGATGACCTCGGCGTCCCGCTCCTCCCGGTCGGTGTAGCAGGTGCGCAGCTTCGTCTCGGCCGGCCGCTCGTCGGCAAGGTCGTTGGCGACGATGTGTCCGACCTCGTGCAGGATGATGTGCGCCTGGTGGGCCTTGGTGGTGTTGGCCTGATAGACGATCGCGTCCTCGTGCGGGCGGGAGATCAGCATGCCGAACGGCCCGTCGACCGGCAGGTCCCACTCCAGCAGCCGGATCGGTGTGCCGCGTAACTCGCCGAGCCGCTCGCACAGCGTGGTGACGCTCAGGGGCAGGGGCGGATCGAGCCGGCACATGAGCCGGCGGCTGTGTGCTCGCAGGTGGGCGTCGCGGAGTCGCGATGCGCGCGAGTCCGGGAACCGTCGCAGAGCGCTCCGGACTTGCTTGCTGAACACTGGGTCCCCCCGAGATATTGCATGTCGGCTACAGCTAATTTATGTCAGCCAGAGGGGTGCCTGAAGACCTTCGTGGCCAATGTCACGCATCCATCACACACCCGTGACGCAACGTGGTTCGGCAGCATGGCAACTGACGGGACGTCAACTGACACCTCCGTCTGGGCGCCGTCCCCGCCCCAGCAGGGTGGCCTTGCACGGGCCGGTAGAGTGGCCGCGTCGTCATCACACCCGTACGGGGGGAAGCCGGTGCAAATCCGGCGCTGACCCGCAACCGTGTGCCGTCCGTCCAGGGCGGCGAGCCGGACTGCCCCGCACGGATCGTGACCGGCTCACGCGCACCGGCAACCGGCCGGTGTGCGGCACCGTCGAGGTATACGGAGCCGAGCCGCCGGGGTGTCCCGTGCTGCCCGGCTCCCTTCAGGGAGAGGCACCCGCCGATCATGAACGTCCGCCGCAGCGCCGCGGTCCTGGCCGCCGCCACCGCCGTGATCGGGGCCGCCGCGCCCGCCGTCGCCGCCGACCCGTCCCCCTCCGCCTCGCGGGCGTTCCCCGCCGCGCTGTACGGCAGCACGGACCCGACGTACGACGGTGTCTGGCGTCAGTCCCTCGCCCTGCTCGCCCAGCACACAGTGGGGGTGAAGCCGGCCGCGACGTCCGTGGACTGGCTGACCGGACAGAAGTGCGCGAGCGGTGCCTTCGCGCCCTACCGCGCGGACCCCGCCACGGCCTGTGACGCCAAGCTCATGGTCGACACCAACAACACCGCCGCCGCCGTCCAGGCCCTCGCCGCGCTCGGCGGCCACGACGCCGCCACCGAAAAGGCGGTCGCCTGGCTGAAGTCCGTGCAGAACAAGGACGGCGGCTGGGGGTACGCCCCCGGCGGCGCCAGCGACACCAACTCGACGTCCGTGGTCGTCGGCGCGCTGACGGCCGTGGGGGAGAAGCCGGCGGACGTACGCAAGGGGGGCCAGGGGCCGTACGACGCCCTGGTGAAGCTCGCCCTGCCGTGCGAGGGCGAGGGCGCCGCAGCCGCTGCCGACGCAGGCGCCTTCGCCTTCCAGCCCGACAAGAAGGGCAAGCTGGCGGCCAACGCCGACGCCACCGCGGCGGGGGTCGTCGGCGCGCTGGGGAAGGGCCTGGTCGTCGAGCCCGCCGAGCAGGCGGATGCCGCCGCCTGCTCCGACTCCGGCTCGCCGTCCCCGCAGCGGGCCGCCGCCAACGGTGCCGCCTACCTCACCAAGGCCCTCGCCAAGGACGGCCACCTCACCTCGGCCCTCCCCGGCTCCACCGACCAGCCGGACCACGGCAACACGGCCGACGCCGTCGTCGCCCTCGCCTCGCAGGGCCAGGCCGCGCAGGCGAAGAAGCCGCTGGAATGGCTCGAACAGAACTCCTCCGCCTGGGCGGCGCAGAGCGGCCCGGCCGCCTACGCGCAGCTGATCTTCGCCGCCCACGCCACGGGCACGGACCCGCGTGACTTCAGCGGCACGGACCTGGTCAAGCAGCTCAACGCGACGGGGCCGGCTCCGCAGACAGCGACGGCCAAGGGCAAGAAGGCCGACGAAACGACCGACGAAACGGATGATTCGGGCAGCGGCGACGTGTGGTGGATGGTCGGCGCCGGCCTCGCCGCCGGGGCGGGCATCGGCTTCCTGCTGAGCAGCCGCAACAAGAGGCGGCAGCCGTGACCTCCCGCCGCCGTGCCGCGACCCTCCTACTCCTCGCCGCGGTCCTGTTCTCCGGGAACGCGGGCCAGGCGCAGGCCGCCGGCTACCGCTACTGGTCCTTCTGGGAGCGCGACGGCAACCAGTGGACGTACGCCACCCAGGGCCCCTCGACCGCTCGCCCCTCCGACGGCGACGTCCAGGGCTTCCGCTTCGCGGTCAGCGAGGACTCCGGCGACGCGACGAAGCCACGCGGCACGGCCGACTTCGCGACGATCTGCGCGAACACGCCCGCGCAGGACGGCAAGAAGCGGATCGCCCTGGTCATCGACTTCGGTACGACGACCGACGCCCCGTCCGGCGAAACCCCGCCCCCGGCCCGCACGGCCTGCGTGCCGACCGCCCCCGACGCCACGACCGCCGAGGCCCTGGCCGCCGTCGCCAAACCGCTCCGCTACAACACCAACGCCCTGCTGTGCGCGATCGCGGGATATCCGGAGGCGGGGTGCGGGGAGCAGGTGGGGGGTAAGCAACCGACGGCTGCGCCGAAGAAGAACACCGAGGACCACGGCCCGTCACTCGGCCTGCTCGCGGGCACCGCGGTCGTGGCAGCACTGGGCGCGGCCGCGGTATGGCAGGCAAGGCGCCGCAAGCGTGACTAGTCCACGTAGCTGCGGGCAGTCGTGCCGCTGGGGCGGCTCCCGACCCAAGGAGAGCGGCACCCGGCCGGCGCCGGTGAGCGCACCTACCCCCCGGCGGCAGCCCCGCGCACCCTTGCACCCCGGCGCCTGGTGGCTCTGGTCCCTCGCCCTCGGCACCGCCGCCACCCGCACCACCAACCCCCTCCTCCTCGCCCTCCTCATCGCCACCTCCGCCTACGTCGTGGCCACCCGCCGCCCCCACACCCCCACCGCCCGCTCCTACACCGCCTTCGTCAAACTGGCCCTGGCCGTACTCCTCATCCGCCTCGCCTTCGCGGTGGCACTCGGCTCCCCCGTCCCCGGCACCCACGTGATCGTCACCCTCCCCGAAGTCCCCCTCCCCGACTGGGCCCAGGGCATCCGCCTCGGCGGCAGAGTCACCGCCGAAGGCCTCCTCTTCGCCCTGTACGACGGCCTGCGCCTGGCCACCCTCCTCATCTGCGTGGGCGCCGCGAACGCCCTCGCGAACCCGGCCCGTCTCCTCAAGTCCCTCCCGGGCGCCCTGTACGAGATGGGCGTGGCGGTGGTCGTGGCCCTCACCTTCGCCCCGAACCTGATCCTCGACGTCCAGCGCCTGCGCGCCGCCCGCAGGCTGCGCGGCCGCCCCGACAAGGGCATCCGCGGCCTCCTCCAGGTCGCGCTCCCGGTGCTCGAAGGCGCCCTGGAACGCTCCGTCGCCCTCGCCGCAGCGATGGACGCCCGCGGCTACGGCCGTACCGCCGACGTCCCCGCCCCGGTCCGCCGTACGACGACCGCCCTCACGCTCGGCGGGCTGCTCGGCGTCTGCGCGGGAACGTACGGACTGCTGACGGCCGAGGGCGGCACGTACGGCCTCCCCCTGCTCCTCGCCGGACTGGCCGCCGCTCTCGCGGGCCTCCGCCTGGGCGGCCGACGTTCGCTGCGCACCCGGTACCGCCCGGACCGCTGGGACGTGCGCGCCTGGCTGGTCACCGGCTCCGGCGTGGCGGTGGCCGTGCTGCTCGTCCTCGCCTCGGCCCACGACCCCGAGGCCCTGAACCCGGGCGTGGTCCCCCTCGTCGCCCCGCCCCTCCCCCTGTGGCCCGCGGCGGCCGTACTCCTCGGCCTGCTCCCGGCCTTCGCCGCCCCCGACCCCAACCCCGACCCCGACCCCGACCCCGCTCCCGATCCCAAGGAACCGTCGTGATCCGCTTCGAGAACGTCTCCGTGACGTACGACGGTGCCGCCGAACCCACCGTCCAGGGCGTGGACTTCGAGGTGCCGGAAGGCGAACTCGTGCTTCTCGTCGGCCCCTCGGGCGTCGGCAAGTCCACCGTGCTCGGCGCGGTGAGCGGTCTCGTCCCGCACTTCACCGGCGGGACCTTGCACGGCCGGGTCACGGTGGCCGGCCGGGACACCCGTACGCACAAGCCGCGGGAACTCGCCGACGTGGTGGGGACAGTCGGCCAGGACCCGCTCTCGCACTTCGTGACGGACACCGTGGAGGACGAACTCGCCTATGGCATGGAGTCGTTGGGCCTCGCCCCGGACGTGATGCGCCGCCGCGTCGAGGAGACCCTGGACCTGCTGGGTCTGGCCGATCTGCGCGACCGGCCCATCACCACGCTCTCCGGCGGGCAGCAGCAGCGCGTCGCGATCGGCTCGGTCCTCACCCCGCACCCGAGGGTCCTCGTCCTCGACGAACCGACCTCCGCGCTCGACCCGGCGGCCGCGGAGGAGGTCCTCGCGGTCCTCCAGCGCCTCGTCCACGACCTCGGCACGACGGTCCTGATGG
This sequence comes from Streptomyces sp. a15, assembly GCF_059026085.1. Classification (NCBI taxonomy): domain Bacteria; kingdom Bacillati; phylum Actinomycetota; class Actinomycetes; order Kitasatosporales; family Streptomycetaceae; genus Streptomyces; species Streptomyces sp. A15. The sequence goes on from NZ_JBWLKM010000020.1 coordinate 55,058, forward strand.
CCGAGCACCGACTGGAACGCGTCGTCCAGTACGCCGACCAGGTCGCCCTCCTCCCCTCACCCGGCGCGGCCCCGGTCCTCGGCACCCCGGCCGAGATCATGGCCGTATCGCCGGTGTACCCACCGGTGGTGGACCTGGGCCGCCTCGCGGGCTGGGCCCCGCTGCCGCTGACGGTCCGGGACGCGCGGCGACGGGCGGGCGACCTGCGGGAACGACTGACAGGCCGGGACGGGAGGCACGACACACCGTCCGTCACCCCGGCACCTCCGGCCGCACCCGCACTCGCCCCTCCCCCGCCGTCCCGCCGGCGCCTCCTCAGGAAGCCCACCCCGGCCCCAACTACCGCTCCCCCGGCCGAAGTCCACGCCCTCGCCGTCCGCCGCGACCGCGTCCAGGCCCTGCGCCACGCCGACCTCACCGTCGCTCCCGGCGAGACGATCGCCCTCATGGGCCGCAACGGCGCCGGTAAGTCGACGCTGCTCTCCGCGCTGGTCGGCCTGGTGGAGCCGACCGGCGGATCGGTGCGGGTCGGGGGTGCCGTGCCGCATCGCACGGCGCCTCCCGAGCTCGTACGCCGCGTGGGTCTCGTACCGCAGGAACCGCGCGACCTGCTGTACGCCGACACGGTCTCCGCCGAGTGCGCGGCCGCCGACCGGGACGCGGGCGCGGCGCCGGGGACCTGCCGGGCGCTGGTCACCGAACTGCTCCCCGGGGTCACCGACGACATCCACCCCCGTGACCTCTCCGAGGGCCAGCGGCTGGCTCTCGCGCTGGCCGTGGTCCTGGCGGCCCGCCCTCCCCTCCTGCTCCTCGACGAGCCGACCCGGGGCCTGGACTACGCGGCGAAGGCCCGCCTGGTCGCGGTCCTGCGCGGGCTGGCGGCCGAGGGGCACGCGATCGTGCTGGCGACACACGACGTGGAGCTGGCCGCCGAGCTGGTCCACCGGGTGGTGCTCCTCGCCGACGGCGAGGTGATCGCGGACGGCCCGACGGCGGACGTGGTGGTGGCCTCCCCCTCCTTCGCCCCGCAGGTCACGAAGATCCTGGCGCCGCAGAAGTGGCTCACGGTCGCACAGGTGCGGGAGGCGCTGGCATGACCGATACGCGCCAGGTCAAGGCCGTCCGCCTGGGTCCCCGCTCGACAGCCGCCCTGATCCTGGTGAGCGCGGTCGGCGTGGCCGCTCTCGGCTGGCCGTTCCTCGCCCCGCCCACGTCCCGGGTCGGGGCGCATGTGCAGGACGCCCCGTGGTTCTTCGCGGGTCTGCTGCTCCTTCTCGTCGCGGTCCTGGCGGCGACGATCTCGGAGTCCGGCCTGGGTCCGAAGGCGGTGGCGATGCTCGGCGTGCTGGCGGCGACCGGTGCGGCGCTGCGTCCCATCGGCGCCGGGACGGCCGGTCTCGAGCCGATGTTCTTCCTGATGGTGCTGAGCGGACGCGTGCTCGGCCCGGGCTTCGGTTTCGTGCTCGGTTCGGTGACGATGTTCGCGTCGGCGCTGCTCACGGGCGGGGTGGGTCCGTGGATGCCGTTCCAGATGCTGGCGATGGGGTGGTTCACGATGGGCGCGGGTCTGCTGCCGGGCCCCGACCGCCTGCGCGGCCGCGCCGAACTCGCGCTCCTCGGCGGCTACGGCTTCCTGTCCGCCTTCGCCTACGGCACGATCACCAACCTCGCGGGCTGGACCTTCATGACGCAGAACGCCTCGAACATCGCCTTCCAGCCGGACGGGGCGGTCGCCGCCAACCTGGCCCGCTTCGTCGCGTACTGCCTGGCCACGTCACTGGGCTGGGACCTGGGCCGGGCGCTCGTCACGGTCGTCCTGACTGCGCTGCTCGGCCCGGCGATCCTCAGGGCCCTGCGCCGGGCCACCCGCAGGGCGGCCTTCGAGACCCCGGTCACTTTCGACGCCCCCGCTCAGTGAACCGCCGCGCACTCAGAGCCACACGACGTCGGTTCAACGGTGAAGCACCCCACATGACCCAGGTCACCTACGAGGCAAGGCCGTAGCAATTGACGCCTGACATGTACGCGCCCGCAAGGCCCCCGACCTGCGCATTGAGAGCCACGTCACAGGACCGCCCCATCACCCACATGCGACCACAACTAGTAAAAGGGGTCATTGCGGACACGGCCCGAGCCTGTTTCTCTGGATGACGTCGCACGGCGCCGACGTGCCCTCAGGGCCGCGGCGCCGCGGCATGCCACCGCCCCGCACCTCGGGGTCACGGCACGCCACGACATCCCAGTCCCCGAAGAAAAGGTTCTCCGTGTCCGTCACCCGCATCGTTCGTCGCATCGCTTCCCCGAAGAAGGCCCTCACCGCCGTAGCGCTGGCCGCCGCCACCACCGGCATGGCCCTGACCGCGGCCCCCGCCCAGGCGGCCACCACGGGCGCCTCGGCCACCGAGGCGAAGGCGATCGCGCACAAGCTGATCCCGGACACCGCTCAGTACAACGCCTTCAGCAAGATCGTCGAGCACGAGAGCGGCTGGGACGTCGACGCCATGAACCCCTCCTCCGGCGCCTACGGCCTGGTCCAGGCCCTCCCCGGCTCCAAGATGGCCTCCGCCGGCTCCGACTGGAAGACCAACGCCGAGACCCAGATCGAGTGGGGCCTCGACTACATGAACGACCGCTACGGCAGCCCGACCGGCGCCTGGTCGTTCTGGCAGGCCAACGGCTGGTACTGAGCCGGCACCGATCAGCCCCCTTGACGCCAAGGCGGCGGCCCCCGATCCCCGGGGCCGCCGCCTTCGCCGTACCCGGCCCAGGTACGGGCGCCGTGTCGCGGAGTGTCAGGTGAGGTCGACCGGGATCCGATGGTCCGGTTGGCCGTCCTTGGCCAGCATCGAGTGGTCCTCGGCCACGGCGCGGTACAGCCGCATGCCGGAGCCGCCCTGCACGTCGTCGGCCGCCCAGATGCGGCCGCCGTGCCGGAGCGAGCGTTGGGAGAAGAAGTCGAGCCCCCGCTCGGCCACCGAGCCGTCCACCACTTCCGCGGCCACAGCAGCCATGTACACACCCTGCCCGGTGCCGATCTCCACCGACGAGTCGAAGACGACGATCCCCACCTCGGGCCGCACCGCGATGTTCCGCGAATGAGTCGCCTCGGGCGAGGACACCCAGAAGAACTCGCGGCAGTCGACATGGGCGAAGTACACGGGCGACCCCCACGGCCGTCCGTCCCGGTCGGCGGTGGCGAGCACCATGTACCGGCTCGCGTCCACGATCTCCAGAGCGATCTCACCGGGTTTCATCAGTGCCCCCTGAGTGCCTCCTGCGGTACGTCAGCTCAAAGTCCTTCTCCCACGCGGCCGACGCGTCCTTCGCCAGCTCCCAGCCGCCGCGGATGGTGCCGCCGTCCTCGCTCACCCGCCCGGTGTACCGCTGCCGGAAGGACAGCGGCGAGAAGTCCGCCTCCTCCCGCCGCAGTTGCCACACCCCGTCGGCGAAGGTCATGGCATACAGCCGTACGACACCCCGCGTGTCGAAGTAGTGCTGCGTGTACGCCCCCGTCTCCGGGTCCACGGCGATGATCGCCATGGTGTCCGGAGCCTCGGGGACCGGCACCTCGGTGCGCTGCACGAGGACCTGTCCGTCCAGGGCCCACTCGAACACACTGCGCCCGGCAGGAACCGTCTGCCCGGGAAACTCGGCCTCCACCTCCCACTCGCCGACCAGGACGTCCAACCTCGCCAAGGCTTCCTGCCGTGCCGATCCGTCCGTGCCTCAACCTCCTCCTCGTCCTACTCCTAGGTGACGCCGACGACGAGAGAAACTCATCGGTCCAGGCGGCTGCTGCCCGTATCCGCACGGGTGGCGCTCTTGCCGAAGCAACCCGGCGGAGGCCTGGGCACAATCCCGGGACACGTTCCTGAGCAAGTCGTCGGTCCACATTTCGAGCACCTGTGCCGCGAGTGGGTCGCCCGGCATGCCGAACCCGACACCTTCGGCGCTCTGCCCATCGACGTCACCTCTGGAACCGTCGCCGATCCGGCCGCACGGACCTCCCACGAGGTCGACATCGTCGTACGCGGCGCGGTCGGCCAGGACCACGGCATCCTGCTGTCGATCGGCGAGGCGAGGTGGAACAAGCAGATGGACGTACGCCATCCCGACCGCCTCCGCCACATCCTCGGCCTCCTCGCGGCCCACGGCATCGACACCACCCACACCCGCCCGGCCTGCTACAGCGGCGTCGGCTTCACCCCGGACCTGCAAGCGGCGACCGAGCGCGGCGAAGTAGCCCTCGTCGACCTGCGGCGGCTGTACGGCAGGGCTTGAACCGGTCACTCATCACCGGGTCGACAAAGCCGCCGCCGGCAGGGGCTGGTTCTCGGATGCCTTGGGTACCCACAGGCCGAACTCGGTTTCCAGGTGATCCAGCACCTGCAACGGGTACGCAACCGACGACGGCCAAGGGAACGCCGACGGATCGGCCCCGTCGTTGTAGGCGGGGTTCATCCCGGGCTCGAAGGAGGACAGGACGCAGCCGTCGACCGCGTACTCCACGCGTTGCACGGCGTTTATGTCCTTGCTGACGGCGAAGACCCGGGTGCCCCAGGAAAGCGCCGGGAGGTAGGCGCGGGCGGAGACGTAGGAGGTGGAGGCCTGGATCGCGTACGCCCACCCCTCGACCGACCCGGCCCGCACGACGGCGTCGGTCTCCCGGCGGAGGAACCCCAGCGCCTCTACGGCCTCCACGTCCAGGTCCTCCAAGTGGTCCAGGCCGTACGGCTCGTCGGCCGCGTTGCGGACCTCGATCTCCTGGGCCTCGAACCGGGTCAGCGGGAACAGGGACTCCCGCCGCGCGCCGAGCCGTACGAGCACGTCCTCCGGCGCGAGGCGCTCGCAGAAGACGACGCTGTAGCCGAAGGGATACGCCTCGTACACCCACCGAAGTCCGTCGGTCATGCCGTCATCATGGCGTCCCGCACTCGAACCAGACGGTCTTGCCGCCTTCTGATCTCGGTCCCACACCCCACTTGTCGACGATCGCATCCAGGAGCACGAGCCCTCGACCGCCCTCCGCTTCGACGGACAACTGAGGCTGTGTGTACGGCAGTTCGGGCGCACCGTCCGCCACCTCCACCCGCACCGCACCCGCCAGCCGCAGCACCAGCACCACACACCGCCGGTCCGGAACATGTCGTACGACATTGGTGACCAGCTCCGTCACGCCCAACTCCACGGCGTCGGACAGCTCCGGCAGCTCCCACTCGTCGAGCAGCGAGCGGACGATGCGGCGGATCTGACGGGCGGAGTGTTCGCCTGCGGTGAGGGTCAGGCGGTACTGGGGAATGTATGCGTTCACATGACGAGGGTGACCTGGCGTGACTACCGTGGGCTACGTACTGAATACAACCAGTCCCGAAGTGGACGGAGTTGCCGCACAGAGGGGACCGTGCGTGACCCACATCAGCGCCCTCGACCCGGGCGCCTCACCGCTCGACTACTACGGCTACGAGCTGCGCCGGTACCGCGAAGCCGCCGAGCTGACCCAACGGCAGCTCGGGGACATCGTCAACTACACCGGCTCGATGGTCGGGCAGATCGAAACGGCCAGGAAGCTGCCCACGCAGGACTTCAGTGAGCGTGCCGATGCGGCGCTGGGGACGGGCGGGGCGTTGTCGCGGCTCGTCGAGTTGGTGATGCGGAGTCAACTGCCGGGCTGGTTTCAGCAGGTGGCCGAGTTGCAGGCGAGGGCCACCGAGATCTACTCCTTCGAGAACCACATGATCCACGGCCTCCTCCAGACCACGGAGTACGCCCGTGCTGTCCTCGGTGCGCTGGATCAAAGCAACATCGACGACCGTACGGCCGTACGGCTGGCCCGCCAGCGCATCTTCGAGAAGGAGGAACCCCCGGTCTTCTGGGCTGTCCTCAGCGAGGCCGCGCTGTACCAGGAGATCGGCGGCCGGGAAACCATGAGGGGCCAACTGGCCCATTTGTTGGCCTTCGAGAACAACCCCCGGATCAACATCCAGGTGCTGCCGTTCTCGGCCGGAGCACACGCGGGGCTCCAGGGCGCGTTCGACCTCTATCGCTTCGCGAGCGACCCCACCATCCTCTACACCGAGGGGTACGGCAGCGGGCATCCAACCGCGAATCCGGACACCGTGAAGGACTGCTCGCTCCGTTACGATCATCTCCAAGCCGCCGCGCTCTCCCTCAGGGGTTCGGCGGAGCTGATCCGGCGGGTGATGGAGGAACGCTATGGAGAACAACGCGATTCTGACGGGGATCCCGTGGCGTAAGTCCAGCTACAGCGGCGATCAGGGCGGCAACTGCATCGAGTGCGCGCCGCTCGGCCGGCTCGCCTGGCGCAAGTCGACGTACAGCGGCGACCAAGGCGGGGACTGCGTGGAGATCGCCGAACTCCCCACCGCCACCATCGCCATCCGCGACTCCAAGACCCCGGCGGGACCGATCCTCACCCTCGACCCCGCCGCGTTCACCAGCTTCGTCAGCTGGACGTCTACAGCCGCTGAATGATCGTGCCGGTGGCCAAGCCCCCACCCGCGCACATCGTCACGAGCGCGAACTCCTTGTCTGCGCGCTCCAGTTCATGAAGTGCCGTCGTGATGAGCCGGGCCCCGGTGGACCCCACCGGATGCCCGAGCGCGATCGCGCCGCCGTTCACGTTCACCTTCTCCAGGTCCTGCTCGAAGACCTGGGCCCAGCTCAGCACCACCGACGCGAAGGCCTCGTTGATCTCGACCAGGTCGATGTCCTTCAACGACATGCCGGCCTTGCCCAGCACCGCCCGTGTCGCGTCGATCGGCCCGTCCAGGTGGAAGTGCGGGTCGGCTCCCACCAGCGCCTGCGCGACGATCCGCGCCCGGGGCCGCAGCTTCAGCGCGCGTGCCATCCGCTTGGACGCCCACATGATCGCCGCCGAACCGTCGCTGATCTGGGACGAGTTGCCCGCCGTATGCACGGCGGTCGGCATGATCGGCTTCAGGCCGGCCAGCGCCTCCATGGACGTGTCCCGCAGCCCCTCGTCCCGGTCGACCAGCCGCCACATGCCCTGCCCGGCCCGCTGCTCGTCCTCCGTGGTCGGCACCTGGACGGCGAACGTCTCCCGCTTGAAGCGCTCCTCCGACCACGCCACCGCCGCCCGCTCCTGCGAGATCAGGCCCAGCGAGTCGACGTTCTCCCGGGTCAGCCCCCGATGGCGGGCGATCCGCTCCGCCGCCTCGAACTGGTTGGGCAGATCCACGTTCCACTCGTCCGGGAACGGCTTTCCCGGCCCGTGCTTCGACCCGGACCCCAGCGGCACCCGCGACATCGACTCCACGCCACAACTGATGCCCACGTCGATCACCCCCGCCGCGATCATGTTGGCCACCATGTGGGAGGCCTGCTGCGAGGACCCGCACTGACAGTCGACCGTCGTCGCCGCCGTCTCGTACGGCAGCCCGACCGTCAGCCAGGCCGTGCGTGCGGGGTTCATGGACTGCTCGCCGGCGTGGGTCACCGTGCCGCCGACGATCTGCTCGACGCAGTCGGCGGGGATGCCGGTGCGGCCGAGGAGTTCACGGTAGGTCTCGCCCAGGAGATAGGCGGGATGCAGGTTGGCGAGCGCACCGCCGCGCCTGCCGATGGGGGTGCGTACGGCCTCGACGATCACGGGTTCCGCGGCCATGGGAGTTCCTCTCCTCCGATACCGTTCCTAAGTTGATTGGCCAATGTTGGCCGTATCAGGCGTTCCGAACAGCCTTCCCGCCCCGCACCCGCTTCCCCATACCGAACGCCCTCTGCCCCACCCGCGATGATCTCGACGAACCGAAACTAACGCCGCATCCCACCCCACTACCGCACGTGTCTGCGGCTGGCAGACAACTGATCCATTCCGCACGGAAATGCCCGAAGACGATCACCACTAGGCCCCTCACCGCAGACCACCCCGACCCGCCCGAAATAGCCAACTCCAACCGGCCGATCCAGGAACTACTCCCAACCCGCGCGGCGCGGGGGCGTCCCGGCCCGGCCCGCCACGCGGAACTAGTACGTGTTCTAGTTCCACCTGCAGTCTGCTGACCCCTCGCCCGCCACCGCAAGGGGCGTGCAGGCAATTCGGAGTGCCGCGCCCCTTGCTACTTCTAGAACCCGTTACTACCTTCACGGCAGCCTTGTTCCTGATGGACCGTCAGATGGCTGGAGTGAGTTGCCGATGCCCTGTCCAGCGCTTCCCGACGGGTTCGACTTCACCGATCCCGATCTGCTGCAACACCGCGTCCCCCTCCCGGAGTTCGCCGAGCTGCGCCGGGCCGAGCCGGTCCACTGGGTCCCCCAGGCCTCGAACCTCGCCGGCTTCCAGGACGAGGGGTACTGGGCCGTCACCCGGCACGCGGACGTCAAGTACGTCTCGACGCACCCGGAGCTGTTCTCCTCGTACCTCAACACGGCGATCATCCGCTTCAACGAGCACATCGAGCGCGACGCGATCGACGCCCAGCGGCTGATCCTGCTCAACATGGACCCGCCGGAGCACACGCGGGTCCGCCAGATCGTGCAGCGGGTGTTCACGCCGAGGGCCATCCGCGCACTGGAGGACAACCTGCGCACCCGCGCCCTCGCGATCGCGGCGAACGCACGCGCCCGCACCGGGTCCTTCGACTTCGTCACCGAAGTCGCCTGCGAACTGCCCCTCCAGGCCATCGCCGAGCTGATCGGCATCCCGCAGGACGACCGGGCCAAGATCTTCGACTGGTCCAACAAGATGATCTCGTACGACGATCCTGAGTACGCGATCACCGAGGAGGTCGGCCAGGAGTCGGCCACCGAGCTCATCGCCTACGCGATGAACATGGCCGCCGACCGTAAACAGTGCCCGGCCAAGGACATCGTGACGACGCTGGTGTCGGCCGAGGACGAGGGCAACCTCAACTCCGACGAGTTCGGGTTCTTCGTGCTGATGCTGGCCGTGGCGGGAAACGAGACGACCCGCAACGCCATCACCCACGGCATGCACGCCTTCCTCACGAACCCCGAGCAGTGGGAGCTGTACAAGGCGGAGCGGCCGGAGACGGCCGCCGAGGAGATCGTCCGCTGGGCCACCCCGGTCAACTCCTTCCAGCGCACCGCCACCCAGGACACCGAACTCGGCGGCCAGCAGATCAAGAAGGGCGACCGCGTCGGCCTCTTCTACGCCGCCGCCAACCACGACCCCGAGGTCTTCGAGAACCCGGACGTCTTCGACATCACCCGCGACCCGAACCCGCACCTCGGCTTCGGCGGCGGAGGCCCGCACTACTGCCTCGGCAAGTCCCTGGCCGTCCTGGAGATCGACCTCATCTTCAACGCCATCGCCGACGCCATGCCGACCCTCAAACAGGCCGGCGACCCCCGCCGACTGCGCTCCGCATGGATCAACGGCGTGAAGGAACTCCAGGTCAGCACGGACTGACCGGCAACACTCGGGCCGACGGCTTCCCGGCGCCGTCGGCCCGTCCGCGCGCCGGTTCAGCTCGGAGCCGGGTCCTTCAGGTCCTTCACCCGCGTCGGTTCGCTGGTGACGGCTGTGGTCGTCGTCAACCGCGCCCGCGGCCCCTGGAACAGATAGGCCAGCCCGAACCCCGCCGCCACGACCACCGCACCGCCCGCCGCGTCCAGTACCCAGTGGTTGCCGGTCACCACGATCGCTGTGACCGTGAAGAGCGGGTGCAGCAGGCCGAGCGCCTTCATCCACCATCTCGGGGCGATGATCGCGATGACGAGCCCGCACCACAGGGACCAGCCGAAGTGGAGGGACGGCATCGCCGCGTACTGGTTGGTGAGGGCGGTCAGGGTGCCGTAGTCCGGCTTGGTGAAGTCCTGGACGCCGTGCACGGTGTCGATGACGCCGAGGTTGGGCATCAGGCGGGGCGGGGCGAGCGGGTAGAGCCAGAAGCCGACGAGGGCGAGCAGGGTGGTGAAGCCGAGGGTGGCGCGGGCCCAGCGGTAGTCGACGGGGCGGCGCCAGTACAGGACGGCGAGGACGCTCAGCGGGACGACGAAGTGGAAGGACGTGTAGTAGAAGTCGAAGAAGTTCCGGATCCAGTCGACCTTGACGACGGCGTGGTTGGCCCAGTGCTCGATGTCGATGTGGAGCCAGCGCTCCATGTCGTGGATCTGGTGGCCGTGCTTCTCCGCGCGGGCCCGGCCGGCCGAGTTGGAGCCGCCGGTCGCCGCGAGTCTGACCTGCTGGTAGGCGGCGTAGGTGACACGGATGAGCAGGAGTTCCAGCAGCAGGTTCGGGCGGCTGAGGACCCGGCGCAGGAAGGGCAGCAGCGGGACCTGCTTGAAGCGTGCCGGGACGGGTTCGGCGTACTCCGTCGGGATCGGTGACCGGTAGTGCGCCGAGGTGCGGGACAGGAACGGGATGACGGTGGCCGCCGCGACGGCCGCGAGCAGCACCACGTTGTCGCGCAGGGCGTACAGCGCCGGCATGTTCGGCAGCATCATCTTCGCGGGCAGCGTCATCACCAGGACGACGGCGACCGGCCACACATAGCGGTCGGAGGCCCGCTTGCCGACCCGGCCGACGACCGCGAGCAGCACCCACAGCAGCTGGTGCTGCCAGGTGGTCGGCGAGACGGCGATCGCGGCGCAGCCGGTGATCGCGACGGCGAGCAGGAGCTGTCCGTCCCGGGCGTAGCGCACGGCCCGGTGCACGCCGAGGGTGGCGACCGCGGCGCCCAGCAGCAGGAAGAGCGTGATCTCCAGCGGGCCGGACAGGCCGAGGCGGAGCAGGAACCCGTGCAGGGACTGGTTGGCGAGGTCGTCGGCCTTGCCGCCGAGACCGACGCCGGCCATGTGGTGCACCCAGTAGGTGTACGAGTCGTGCGGCATCGCCGCCCAGACGAGCGCCGTGCATCCGGCGAAGGTCACGCCGGTGGACAGGGCGGCCTGGCGGCGGCCGGTGAACCACAGCAGCGGGGCGAACAGCAGGACCGTGGGCTGGAGTGCGGCGGCGACGCCGATGAGGAGGCCGCTGGCGCGCTGGCCGCGTACGGAGAAGCAGCCGAGCAGCACCAGCAGGACCGGGATGATGCTGGTCTGGCCGAGCCAGAGCGTGTTGCGCACCGGCAGCGACAGCATCAGCAGGCTGATCGCGACGGGTGCGGCGAGCAGGGAGGTACGGCGGCTGACCGGCTGGGGCAGGGCGCGGGCGGCGACCAGGCCGAGCGCGACGACCAGCAGGAGGGTGCCGAAGGTCCAGCCCCAGCCGAGGGCCTGCTCGGCCGCTCGGGTGAGCGGCTTCATGACCCATCCGCCGAAGGGGGTGCCGGTGAAGCGCGTCGAGTCGTACAGCGAGCCCTTCACATGCAGGACGCCGTTCGGACCGACCCAGGTCTCCAGATCGGTCAGCCGCTCCCCCCGGGGCGTACTGAGGACGACGGCCACCTGTCGTACGGCGAGGACCACGGCGACCAGCCACAGGCCGAGCCGGGCCGCGCGCAGGCGGGCCTGGGCAGCCGTAGCCGTGCCGACGGCTGTCGCTCCGAAAGCTTCCGCCGGTCGCCCACTGTGCTCCGCATTCGCCACGCCTCGTCGGCCTCCCGCCCCGTTCGTCCCACGCGTTGGGTGCGTCGGATTGCTTAGCGAACCCTATGAGGCTCGCACCACCCCCGGAGAGAGACGCGGGCAACCCCTGCTTCACCTGACGTCCGCTCTCCTTTTGTCCGGATGACGATAGTGCGCGGAAGGTTCACTTGCCTCCGCGGGGCGCGAGAAGGATCACAGCGGGAGGCCGGAACATCCGCTCCGAGGCCGGGATACGGGCCTGCATACACCGCATTTACGTGCACTTTGCAGTTAACCGTGCACGGCACGTGAACGGGACAAGTACCCCTATGGTCGCTTTTCTGCCTGCTCGCCGCCGCCGTCGTCGCCGCCGCTGTCGCCGTCGCGCAGGCCCGTCCCCGTCCCCGTCGAAAGGCAGGCGAGCGAAGTTTTGACGACTGCCCCAGTCGCCGCTCCCCCCGCGAAGAACCCGACCGCCCCGGAGAACGCCAGCGTCACCGACCCGGCCCTCGTGAGGCGCGCCGTGAAGGCCGCCGCGCTGGGCAACGCGATGGAATGGTTCGACTTCGGTGTCTACAGCTACATCGCGGTCACGCTGGGCAAGGTCTTCTTCCCGTCCGGCAACCCCACCGCCCAGCTGCTCTCCACGTTCGGCGCCTTCGCCGCGGCCTTCCTGGTCCGCCCGCTCGGCGGCATGGTCTTCGGGCCGCTGGGCGACCGCGTAGGACGCCAGAAGGTCCTCGCCGTCACCATGATCATGATGGCCGCGGGCACCTTCGCCATCGGCCTCATCCCGTCGTACGCCACGATCGGCGTCGGCGCCCCGCTGCTCCTGCTGGCCGCCCGCCTGGTGCAGGGCTTCTCCACCGGCGGCGAGTACGCGGGCGCCTCCACCTTCATCGCCGAGTACGCCCCCGACAAGCGGCGCGGCTTCCTCGGCAGCTGGCTGGAGTTCGGGACCCTCGCCGGGTACATCGGCGGCGCGGGTCTGGTCACGCTGATGACCGCTCTGCTGTCCACCGACGACCTGCTGAGCTGGGGCTGGCGGATCCCGTTCCTGATCGCGGGCCCGATGGGCATCATCGGCCTGTATCTGCGGATGCGCCTGGAGGAGACCCCGGCGTTCGCGGCCGAGGTCGCCAAGGCCGAGGCGGACCGCCCGAAGGTGCCGCTGCGCGACATGATCACCGGCCAGTGGCGGGCGCTGCTGCTCTGCGTCGGCCTGGTGCTGGTCTTCAACGTCACCGACTACATGCTGCTGTCGTACATGCCGAGCTATCTGACCAGTGAGCTGAGGTACGACGAGACCCACGGCCTGCTGGTGGTGCTGGGCGTGATGGCACTGATGATGGTCGTCCAGCCCTTCGCGGGCGCCCTGACGGACCGCATCGGCCGCCGTCCCGTGATCGCCGCCGGCTGCGCGGGCTTCCTGCTCCTGTCCGTCCCGGCCCTGCTGCTGATCCGCCAGGGCAGCCTGTTCGCGGTCGCGCTCGGCATGGGCGCGCTCGGCCTGCTGCTGGTCTGCTTCACGGCGGCGATGCCGTCCGCGCTTCCGGCGCTGTTCCCGACGCGGGTCCGCTACGGCTCCCTGTCGATCGGCTTCAACGTGTCGGTGTCCCTCTTCGGCGGGACGACCCCGCTGGTGGTGACGGCGCTCATCGGCGCGACCGGGAACATGATGATGCCCGCGTACTACATGATGGCCGCGGCCGTGATCGGCGGCGTGGCGGTGTGGTTCATGGCGGAGTCGGCCGGAAAGCCCCTGCCGGGCTCGGCGCCCTCGGTGGAACAGCGGCCCTCGGCGGCGCGGCGCTAGCGGCGCCTGGGCCGATCGGCTGAAACCTCCCCGTGGGAGTCCCTGACAGGGAACCGGCACGCGACTATGTTCGTTAGCAGAGCTAGTTAGCAGCTCTAACTAGACATACGAAAGGCACAGGTCCATGAGCGAGTCGCAGCGCTGGGACGACGTCGACGACTACTTCACCACCCACCTCGCGCGGGACGACGAGGCCCTGGCGGCGGCCCTGCGCGACAGCGAGGCCGCCGAGCTGCCGCCGATCAGCGTCACGGCACCCCAGGGCAAGTTCCTCCAGCTTCTCGCCCAGATCCAGGGCGCCCGCACCATCCTGGAGATCGGCACCCTCGGCGGCTACAGCACCATCTGGCTGGCCCGCGCCCTGCCCGCCGACGGCCGCCTGATCTCCCTGGAGTACAACCCCCGGCACGCCGAGGTCGCCACCCGCAACATCGCCCGCGCGGGCCTCGACAAGCTCGTCGAGGTGCGGGTGGGCCCGGCTCTGGAGTCGCTGCCCGAGCTGGCCGACGAGAACCCGGCCCCCTTCGACCTGGTCTTCATCGACGCCGACAAGGCCAACAACCCGCACTACGTGGAGTGGGCGCTCAAACTCACCAGCGTCGGCAGCCTGATCGTCGTCGACAACGTGGTGCGAGACGGCCGGGTCGCCGACGCCGACAGCACCGCCCCGGACATCCAGGGCACCCGGACCGCCATCGAACTGATCGGCAGCCACCCGAGGCTGAGCGGTACGGCGATCCAGACGGTGGGCAGCAAGGGCTACGACGGTTTCGCGCTGGCCCGCGTTCTCGCGTAACACCTGCCCCGGTTCCCTCACACCTCGTGATAGAAGCCGACGTTGACGCTGCGCGGGGCGGTGCGGTCCTGGACGATGATCTCGCCGCTCCCGCCCCTGGGCAGCGGCACGGTCCCGCCGTAGGACAGCGGCTGCGCGTACTCGCCGACCGTGAGGCGGACCTCGGAGGACGGGTCGGGCTGGGAGCCCTGCAGCCAGGTCAGGTGCCAGGTGCCGTCCGGGCCGCAGAGGAACTCCAGGTGGACGCGGGAGACGAACAGCCAGTCGTCGGGTGTCGCGAGGCGGCACACGGTCTTGTCCCGGCCCACCCGCAGCACGGCGCCCGGCTCACTGGGCGAGTCGGCCATGAGCATGCCGGCCGTGGCACCCTCCTCCGTCGCGGAGACGGCGGCCATGGTGAGTTCGAGCACGTGCGCTCCTCCTGAAGTGTCCTTACGCAGCCGCCGCATGATAAATCGCCCGGCCCCGACCCGTCCGGCACAATGGACTCATGACCGAGCGAAAACCACCCGGAGTTCCGTTCGAGTCCTGGGTCGACAAACAGATCCGCGATGCCGAGCGCCGCGGCGAGTTCGACCAACTTCCGGGCGCGGGCAAGCCGTTGCCGGAGATCACCGACACGTCGTACGACGAACTGTGGTGGATCAAACGGAAGATGGCCCGCGAAGGCCTCGCCGTCCTGCCGCCCACCCTCGCGCTGCGCAAGGAGGCCGAGGACGCGCTCGCGGCTGCGTACGCGGCGCCCTCGGAGCGGATCGTCCGGAAGATCCTCACGGACGTCAACGTCAAGATCAGCGACATGATGTTCAAACCGCCGCCCGGTCCCCCGCTGGGCATGAAGCCGTACGACGTCGAGGACGTCGTACGGCAGTGGCGGGAGCGCCGGGCGGCGCAGGCCTGAAGGCCTGAACCCTCAGATGCGTAGCAGTCGCTCCGCCAGTTCGCGGTAGTCCCGCAGGGCCAGACGGAGTTGTTCGGTGTCGGTGGACGTGGCGGGCTTGCCCTCGGTGCCGCCGCCGTCCGTGGCCTGCCAGGAGTTGCGGAGGGTACGGCGCCGCTGTGTCACCGCGTCGGTGAAGCGGGCGGCGGCCTCCTCCAGCACGTGGTCGGCCTCCTCGACGGCCGACTTCGGAGCGTCCACGAACCCGGTGACCGCGTGCTGCAGTCGCGAGGAGAGCTTGTCGCTCTCGTCGCGCGGGAGGAGGCGGCCGCCGCTGCCCTGGCCCTGCTCGGAGTCGTGGCTGCCGCGGCTGCCGTGGCTCTGCTCGGAGCCGGTGACCAGCGGTGCCGAGTCGGAGGAGGTACCGGAGGGGCCGTGGCTACCCGGCGTGCCCGCCGGGGCCGGAGCGCCTGGGGTACCTGCCGGGGACGGGGTGCTGTCGCGGCCCGTGGCGGTCTCGCCGCCGAACCCGCCGCCCGACTCCGTCTCACGGCCTCGCCCGGTCTCCGCGCCGGTCGCCTGCACGGCGCCCGGTACCTTCTCGCCCGTCACCGGGTCGCGGCCCGGAGCCGCAGCCGGAACCGCGGACCGCCCCCTGGGCTTTCCGTCGCGCGGGGCGCCCTCGGCGCCCGGGCCGCTCGTCGCATCCGTCATGTCATTCAACTCCCCTTCGCATGACGCCTGGTGAATCCCCACGGCTGGTGGTGGGCACGACCGTGCGCCGCCCCGCCGTCGGACCTTTCGACGGACTTCCGGGACTCCTCCCGGTGCCGGGTCGGGCGCATCAGGTCCTCGAACAGGGCCCGCGCCTCGACCATGGCCTCGCGCATCTCCTCGGTGCCGGCCCTGCCGTCGCCGTCCTGCGTCCCGGTCCCCGCGGTGGCGACGCGGTGCACACGCCGGTAGCCGTGCACGTGGTGAGCGTGGTGCACGGACAGCGCGTCGAGCTGTTCGTCGTACCGCGCGCCGTCCGGGAAGCCCCGGGCGCCGGCCAGCTCGGCGAGCAGCCGGTCCGCCTCGGCCACGGCCTCCCGCGGCGAGTCGACGAACCGCTCCTGCGCGGCCGTCCAGCGAGCCTCGTACTGCTCGCGCTGTGCGGGTTCCAGCGGCCGCTCGCGCAGCGATCCGTGCCGCTCCACGCGCTCGGCGAGCTCGTGCTCGGCGGCTGTGGCGTCCCCGTCGTGCCGGGCCACGGCCCGGTCGTACTCGGGCCCGAAGCGCCGCTTCAGGTTCTGGCCGCCGGGCCCGCGCCGGGCCCGCAGGGTCAGTACCGCCGCGACGATCACGAGGGCCGCCACGATCACGATCAGAGCGATGATCAAGCCTGTGGACATGAGTGCCTTCCGGGTTCTCGACCCAACCGGCTCTCCGTACGGGCCGGTTTCAACGACCGGGTAGCCCGGGCGGCCCCGTCCAAACGGTCCGCGCATCCGTGGCGACGCCGTGTCGATCCGGTGTGTGCCCGATCGACGCAAGGGTGAAGGCACCGAAAGAGTGCCCCGAGGCGGAGGTCGTCATGAGTGACGTCATCGCACAGCTGTCCATGTCGCTGGACGGGTACATCGCCGGTCCGGAATCGGGGCGCGAGCACCCCCTGGGCATCGGCGGGGAGCGGCTGCACCAGTGGGTGTTCGGGCTGCGTTCGTGGCGCCGGATGCAGGGGATGAAGGGCGGGACGAACGGCCCGGAGGACGATCTGCTCACCGAGTGGATCGCCCGCCCGGGCGCGGTGGTCATGGGCCACCACATGTACATCACCGGCGAAATCCCGTGGGGCGACGACCCGCCCTTCCACATGCCGGTGTACGTCGTCACCCACCACGAGCGCGAGCCCCTCGTGAAGGAGGGCGGCACCACCTTCCACTTCGTCACCGAGGGCCCGGAGCACGCCCTCGCTCTCGCCCGGAAGGCGGCCGGCGACAAGGACGTCTCCCTGGCCGGCGGCGCCGACCTCGTGCAGCAGTTCGTCCGGGCCGGATGGCTCGACGAACTGTGGCTGCACGTCGTCCCCGTCCTCGCCTGCGGCGGCCGCCGCCTCTTCGACGGCCTCGGCGACCAGCAGCTTCAGTGGCGCAAGACGCAGGTGCTGGACTCGCCGGAGGCCACCCATATCCGGTTGCGGACGGCATAGGCGCGCTCCTGACAATGGGCGCCATGACGACCTGGACCATCGCCCCGGAACCCTTCGACTCGCCCGTCGCCGCCGCGCTCTGGCGGGCGTTCTACACGGAGGTCAGCGACCGCTGGTACCTGCTGCACGAGGCGCGGCGGACCGACCCCGACGAGCTGGAACGGTAGATCGCCGCCCACACGGGGGCCGAACTCGCCCCGCCGAGCGGGCAGTTGCTGGTCGCCCGGTACGGGGGCGAACCGGCCGGGAACGCGGGCGTACGGCTTCTGGAGGGCGGGATCGCCGAGCTCACCCGGGTGTTCCTGTACGAGGGGATGCGCGGCCGGGGCGGCGCCGCGCCCCTGGTCCGGGCCGCCGAGGACGCGGCGCGCGCCCTCGGGGCCGTGTCGATGATCCTCGACACGCGCGGCGACCTGGTGGAGGCCCGCGCCCTGTACGCGCGGCTCGGCTACGAGGAGACCGAGCCGCACAACGACGACACGTACGCCGAGCACTGGTTCCGCAAGCGGCTCACGTAGGACGGTTCACCGCCCGCTCGTCGTGCGGCCGTTCCGCCTCCGAGCCGCACAACTCACCGTTCAGCTCCTTGACCAGCTGGATCAGGTCGGTCGGCCGGTCCGGCCCCCACCAGTCGCCGAGGAGCTCGGCCAGCGACTCCTCGCGGGCCTGGGCGAGCCGGTCGGCGACCTCGCGGCCCTCGTCGGTCAGGACGAGGTCGAGACCCTCGCGGAGGGCGAGGCGGCGCACCTCGACCTGGCGGGCGGCCTCGATGATGACGGTAAGCGGGACGGTGGTGCGCTCGGCGAGCACGGCCGGCTCGACCGTGCCGTACCTCTTGATCCGCAGCAGCAGCCAGCTCGCCGCGGGGAGCAGGTCGTAGCCCGCCCGTGCGGTGATCTTGCGGTAGATCTCGCGCCGGCCCTCCCGGGTGCCGAGCACGGACAGCGCCCGGCACACCTCGTCGTACGAGGACCGCTCCACCGGGTTGCTGGCGAGCGTCTCCGTGACGTCCGGCGCCGTGACCGATCCGCGCAGCCGGTCCTCCTTCAGGAACCAGGCCAGTGCGAAGCCGACGACGGCGACGGGCGCGGCGTACAGGAAGACGTCGGTGATGGACGAGGCGTACGCCTGCACGGCCGGGAGTTGCAGCGCGGCCGGCAGCGCCTCGATGCCGCGCGGGTCGGCCTCCAGCGCGCCCACCGAGACGCCGGGCGGGAGCTGGGTGCCGCTGAAGGCGTCGGTGAGCTTGTCGCCGAGGCGGTTGGCGAAGACCGTGCCGAAGATGGCGACGCCGAAGGAGGCTCCGATGGACCGGAAGAAGGTCGCGCCGGAGGTGGCGACGCCGAGATCCTCGTACGAGACCGCGTTCTGCACGATGAGGACGAGGACCTGCATGACCAGCCCCAGCCCCAGGCCGAAGACGAAGAAGAAGCCGCTCATCTCGGCCGTGGAGCTGGTCTCGTCCAGCTGGTGGAGGAGGAGCAGGCCGAGGGCGGTGACACCGGTGCCCGCGACCGGGAACACCTTCCAGCGGCCGGTGCGGCTGACGATCTGCCCGGAGACGGTCGACGACAGCAGCAGGCCGAACACCATCGGCAGCATGTGCACGCCGGACATGGTCGGGCTGACGCCCTGGACGACCTGGAGGAAGGTCGGCAGATAGGTCATCGCGCCGAACATCGCGAAGCCGACGATGAAGCTGATGACCGCGGAGAGGGTGAAGGTGCGGATCCGGAAGAGCTTCAGCGGGAGGACGGGTTCGGCCGCCCGCCGCTCGACGGCCACGAACACGAAGGCGAGGACGACACCCAGCACCGCCAGGCCGATGATCTGCGGCGACCCCCAGCCCCAGGTGGTGCCGCCGAGCGAGGCCACCAGCACCAGGCAGGTGGCGACGGACGCGATGAGGAACGTACCGAGGTAATCGATGACGTGCCGCGTGGACTTGACCGGGATGCGCAGCACGGTCGCGATCACCGCGAGGGCGACGACACCGATCGGCAGGTTGATGTAGAACACCCAGCGCCAGCTCAGGTGCTCGGTGAACAGCCCGCCCAGCAGCGGGCCGAGGACGCTGGTCGCGCCGAAGACCGCGCCGAACAGCCCCTGGTAGCGGCCGCGTTCGCGCGGCGGGACGAGGTCGCCGACGATCGCCATCGACAGCACCATCAGCCCGCCGCCGCCTAGGCCCTGCAGCGCCCGGAACGCGATCAGCTGGGTCATGTCCTGTGCCGCGCCGCACAGCGCCGAACCGATCAGGAAAATAACGATGGCGATCTGGAACAGCCTTTTTCGGCCGTACTGGTCGCCGAGCTTGCCCCACAGCGGGGTCGCCGCCGTCGACGCCAGCAGATAGGCGGTGACCACCCACGACAGGTGTTCCAGGCCGCCGAGTTCGCTGACGATCGTGGGCAGCGCGGTCGACACGATGGTCTGGTCGAGGGCGGCCAGCAGCATCCCGAGGAGCAGGGCGCCGATGGAGACGAGAACGTTGCCGGGCACGTGTTCGTCGCGTGCGTCCGGCACCTGACCCGTCATTGCGTGTGCGTCCCCGGCCATGAAGACCTCCCGAACGTCTCGTTCCATCTTCCATCGTGGTCGGTGTGACCAGTTATGGCCTGTTGAGTCATGCCGGAAGCCGTTGTTCCGGGGGCTCGTGAGCGATGGTGTGGAGGAGGTCTGGATAATCTCTGGAGTTCGCGAGGGGAAGACGCGAGGGGAGGGGCGAACGCGTGACCGAGTCGAAGGGGCACCTGTGCCCGGAGTGCGGTGCCCCCAGAGGCGCCGACAACACCCCGTCCTGCGCCTGCACCCAGCGGGCGTCCGACGCCCTGCGCGACGCCCGCACCGCGGAGGCGGCCGCGGCGGAGGACTTCGATCCGCTGCGGATACGGCCGTACGTCGAGCTGGAGGGGGCGGCGGACGCGTCTGACGTGTCCGAGACGCCCGACGACGCTCGTGAGGTGCGCGCCACGCCTGACATGACTGGGGTTCCCGGGGTGCCTTCCGTCGAGGCCACCATGGCGCTGCGTGCCGTCACCCCGGCCGCGACCGCCTCCGGCCCCGGCACCGGCACCGATCCCTCCGCCTCCGCCGAGGACGCCACCGTCACGCTCCCGGCCGTCGACGCGACCTCCGCGCTCCCGACCCCCCTGGCGCCCCCGGCCTCCTACCCCAGCCCCACCGGCCTGCACCTGTTCGAGACGGCCGACGGGCCGGGCCCCGCCGAAGCCGACGGTGACGGGGAGCCGGGCCGCCGCCGGCTTCGCACCGTCCTGCTCGGCGTCGGCGGAGCCGTCGTGTCAGTGGTGGCGGCGGCCGGGTTCGCGAGCGGGCTGTTCGCGTACGAGACGCCCTCGCGGGACAGCGCACCGCCGCAGGACGTACGGGCGGCCGTGCCGGACAGCTCGCCGAGCGCGGCGTCCGTGTCGCCGTCCACGCGGACCACGTCCGCGGCGCCGACGTCCGCCGCCCCGTCCGCGTCCGCCAGCCACAGCCCGTCGCCCACCGCCTCGCCGTCGGCATCCGCGTCGAGCGCCTCGCCCAGCCCGTCCCGGTCGGTCGAGCCGACGCAGTCGGTGACGAGCAGCGCTGCGGGCTCGGGTTCCGGGGACGAGTCCGGCGAGGACCGCAACAACGATCCAGTCCTGCGCCGCGGCGACGAGGGTCCCGAGGTCACGGAGCTCCAGCAGCGCCTGCGCGAGCTGTACCTCTACAACGGCGCGATCGACGGGGACTTCACCACCGCGGTCGAGGACGCGCTGCGCAACTACCAGTGGTCCCGGAACGTCGGCACCGACAACCTCGGGGTGTACGAGCACAAGACCCGGGCCAAGCTGGAGTCGGAGACGACGGAGCCGTAACCGGCCCAGAGGCCGACCTCGGAAACGGGCCTCGGAAACCGGCCGTGACGCCTTACCCGACGCACCCAGGAACCACGCACGCGGCTCTCAGCCGACGCACACCCTGAGCGTCCCGTCGCCCACGGCCGCCACCCGCACCTCCGTCAGATCCCGCACCAGCGCGTCCGGCCCGTGGGCGCCGGCCCTCGACCCCACACCGACGACCCGCATCCCGGCCCCAAGGCCGACCTCGGAAACCGGCCCCGGCCGCCTTGTCCGACGCACCCGGGAAACCGGACAAGCGACTCCCGGCCGACGCACCCAGGAACCACGCACGCGGCTCTCAGCCGACGCACCCGGGAAACCGGACAAGCGACTCCCGGCCGACGCACCCAGGAACCACGCACGCGGCTCTCAGCCGACGTACACCCTGAGCGTCCCGTCGCCCGCGGCCGCCACCCGCACCTCCGTCAGGTCCCGCACCAGCGCGTCCGGCCCGTGGGCGCCGGCCCTCGACCCCACACCGACGACCCGCATCCCGGCCGCGCGGCCGGCCTGTATCCCGGCGCCGGAGTCCTCGAAGACGATGCAGTCGGCCGGGGCGACGCCCAGTTCGGCGGCGCCCTTGAGGAACCCCTCGGGGTCGGGCTTGCTCGCGCCGACGGACTCGGCGGTGATCCGGACGTCGGGAAGGCCGAGGCCCGCGGCGGCCATCCGCGCGGTGGACAGCGGGACGTCGGCGGAGGTGACCAGGGCGTGCGGCAGTCCGTGCAGCGAGGCGAGGAACTCGGCGGCGCCCGGGATCGCGACGACGCCGTCCATGTCGGCGGTCTCCTCGGCGAGCATGCGCGCGTTGTCGGCGTGGTTCTGTTCCATGGGGCGGCCGGGCAGCAGCAGCGCCATCGAGGCGTACCCCTGGCGGCCGTGGACGACCTTCATGACCTCGTCCCCGTCCAGCGCGTGCCGGTCGGCCCAGCGCCGCCAGATGCGTTCGACCACGGCGTCGGAATTGACCAGGGTCCCGTCCATGTCCAGCAGGAGGGCGCGGGCGGTGAGCACGGCGGTGGCCGTCATCGGCAGCTCCAAGACGCGGGGCAGCGGGGCGGGTGGGTGTGCCCCGGGGGAACAAGGCGGCCCCGCCCGCCGGTCAGGGAAAACGGGCGGGAGCCACTTTGTTTCTCCACGGTACAAAACAGAACCGGCTTCCCGCCACCGTCTGACGCAACAGTTCACTCACAGTTCAGCTCACGCGGCGGGTTCACCCGGCCACGGCCTCCCACAGCGACCACACCCCGAGGCCCAGCATGAGCAGCGCCGCGACCTTGGTGATCAGCCGCAGCGGAACCCGCTTCATCAAGGCCTTTCCGCCGACGATGCCGAGTCCGGCCACCGCCCACAGCGCGAGCACCGCACCGAGGCCGACGGAGAGCGGGTCGTCGTAACGGGCCGCGAGGTTCGCCGTCATGATCTGGGTCAGATCGCCGAACTCGGCGACCAGGATGAGCATGAAGCCGGCGCCCGAGACCTTCCAGAAGGACTGGTTCTCCGGCTTGCGGACCTCCTCCTCGTCCTCGTCCCCCTTCATCAGCAGCACGGCGGCGCCGCCAAGGAAGAGCACACCGGTCAGGGCATGCACGATCTGCTGCGGCAGGAGCGTCAGCACGCTGCCGGCCGCGACGGCGAGCGCGACATGCAGCGCGAAGGCGGCGGCGACGCCCGCGAAGACGTAGGAGGCGCGGTAGCGGGTGCCGAGAACGAGGCCGGCGAGCGCGGTCTTGTCCGGCAGCTCGGCGAGGAAGACGACGCCGAAGACGAGCGCCGTCACGGTGAAGCTGATCAAGGGTCCTCAATCGGTCGGGGCTGCCCCACCGAGAGCGCTGCATCCGTCGGACGGGACACCTCGGCACGGCAGCGCACACGTCACCCGTGCCGTACGGCACGGATGTGCACTGCTTGCCGAAGGTCTCGCTGGCCGATCCACCAAGGGATCCGCCTCCGGGCGCCGGCTCAGACGAGCTGAGCAGTATGTCGACGGTCCGGCGAAGAGCTACTCCCCTTCTGCGCCGTCCATAGTACGTGACCTCTGAACCGACCCTCAGGGCCGAAAGTCCCGTCGCGAGCATAGACGTGTCATGTGCACGTCATTAGCTTCTTACCCGACGCACATCCCCCGGCAACACGGCCCCGCGAGCATTCCCTCGCTCGCACCTCAACGGCCCCACACCCCATGGGAGTTCGTATGTCGAAGTTCTACGCGCGTCGACGCGTCAGCATACTCGCCGCGCTCACCGGCCTCATAGCCTCGGTCGGGCTTTTCAACGGCCCGACCGCCTCCGCCGCCCTCCCCACCCCGGTCAGCGGCGCCACCGCCCGCACCTACCTCGCCTCGCTCACCGTGGCGACGGAGGACCGCACCGGGTACAACCGTGACCTGTTCCCGCACTGGATCACCCAGTCCGGCACCTGCAACACCCGTGAGGTCGTCCTGAAGCGCGACGGCACGAACGTCGTCCAGGACTCCGCCTGCGCCGCCACCAGCGGCAGCTGGTACTCGGTCTACGAGGGCGCGACCTGGACCGCCGCCTCCGACGTCGACATCGACCACCTCGTCCCGCTCGCCGAGGCCTGGGACTCCGGCGCCGACAGCTGGACCACCGCCCGCCGCCAGTCCTTCGCCAACGACCTGACCCGCCCGCAGCTCATCGCCGTCACGGACAACGTCAACCAGGCCAAGGGCGACCAGGACCCCGCCACCTGGATGCCCTCGCGCACGGCCTACCGCTGCACCTACGTCCGCGCCTGGGTCCAGGTGAAGTACTACTACGACCTCTCCGTCGACTCGGCCGAGAAGACCGCGCTCACGAACTACCTCTCGGGCTGCTGATCCCGCGATCCCGAGTGGTCCGCGAGGATCGGCAAAGGGTCGACAAACCGTGATCTGCGGAACCTCCCCGTTCCCCTCCGTCGTTCCGTACCGTACGGGGCGACGGAGGAGGGTGATCACGTGGCGGGACTGCGCCTTGGGCCACTGCTGAGGTATGCCGACGGCTCGTGCGCGACCGTCTGGGTCGAGGCGAGCCGCCCGTGCACCGCCGAGGTGCGCTGCGCCGACGGCGCCCGCGGCGAGGCCCGCACCTTCCAGATCGAGGGCCATCACTACGCCCTCGTCCCGGTGACCGGCCTGGCCCCCGGCACGACACGCGCGTACGAGGTGTTCCTCGACGGCACGCACGTGTGGCCGTTGCCCGACTCCCCGTTCCCGCCCTCGGTCATCCGCACGTCCACCGAGGACGACGGCCTCCGGGTCGCCTTCGGCTCCTGCCGCTGGGCCTCGCCCCCGGCCGGCGAGAAGGACCCGTTCGGCCCGGACGCCCTGGACACCCTCTCCGCCCGGATCGCGGACGATCCCGAGGGCGAACGGCCGGACGTGCTCCTGCTGTTGGGCGACCAGGTGTACGCCGACGAGACCTCGGGCGCGACCCGCCGCTGGCTGGCCGCCCGCCGCGACCTGAGCGACCCGCCGGGCAACGAGGTGGCGGACTACGAGGAGTACACCCACCTCTATTACGAGTCCTGGCTGGACCCCGAGGTGCGCTGGCTGCTGTCCACCGTGCCCAGCTGCATGATCTTCGACGACCACGACGTCATCGACGACTGGAACACCTCCGCCGCCTGGCTCGAGGACATGCGGGCCACCGGCTGGTGGCAGGAGCGGCTGATGAGCGGCCTGATGTCGTACTGGGTGCACCAGCACCTCGGGAACCTGTCCCCGGCCGAACTGGCCGCCGACCCGCTGTACGCGGCGGTGCGCGACACCCCCGACGGCACCGACGTGCTGCGTGCCTTCGCCGCCGAGGCCGACGCCGACGCGGCCTCGGTGCGCTGGAGCTACCGCCGCGACTTCGGCCGCGTCCGCCTGCTGATGGTGGACACCCGGGCGGCCCGCGTCCTCGACGAGGAGCACCGCGCGATGCTCGACCCGCGCGAGGCGGAGTGGGTGCGCGAACAGGCGTTGGACGCGCCGGGGTCGTACGACCATCTCCTCGTCGGCACCTCCCTGCCCTGGCTGCTGCCGCAGCTGGTGCACGACGCCGAGGCGTGGAACGCGGCGCTGTGCCGGGGCGAGAAGGGCGCCCGCTGGGCCCGCTTCGGCGAGGACCTGCGGCGCCGGGCCGACCTGGAGCACTGGGCGGCCTTCCCGGAGTCCTTCACCGCGCTGACGGAGCTGCTCGCCGAGGCCGGTTCGGGGCCCCAGGCGCCGGCGACGATCCTCGTCCTGTCCGGGGACGTGCACCACGCGTACGTGGCCGAGCCGCACTGGCGTGCCGAGTCCCCCGACGCCCGGATCCTCCAGCTGACCTGCTCCCCGGTCCACAACTCCATCCCCCTCTCGATACGGCTCGGCTTCCGCTTCGGCTGGAGCGCCCTGGCCCGCGCCCTCGGCCGCCGCTTCGCCTGGCACGCCGGCACTCCCGTCCCGCCGGTCAGCTGGCGCAAGAAGGGCGGCCCGTGGTTCGGCAACCAGCTCATGACCCTGACCCTGCGCGGCCGTTCGGCCCGGCTGCGGCTGGAGCAGGCGCGGGAGGTGGGGGACGGGAGGCCGCAGTTGGCGACGGTCACGGAGTCCGAACTCGCCCGCTGATCAACCCGTTACGACCGTTTGTTGTGCCCGTGGCCAGTGATGCTCCTGATGCCCGTGATGCTCGTGATGCTCGTGATGCATCCCACAGTCCGTGCACCCTGGTCTCGGCTCCCTCGGCTCCCGACGGCATGATGAGGCGGACCGTCCGCTTCCAGTGGTCGCCACCACGCGCCCCACACGCCCGGGAGTCCCCCTCTTGTCCGCACCGACCGAGGACCACGTGCCCGTCTCCGTCGCCCTGGTCGGCGCCGGACCGCGCGGCACCAGCGTCCTGGAACGCCTCTGCGCCTCGGCGCCGGAACTCCTCCCGCCCGGCGCCCGGCTGACGGTCCACGTCGTCGACCCGGCGCCGCCCGGCCCGGGCCACGTCTGGAGGACCGCGCAGTCGCCCGAGCTGCTGATGAACACGGTGGCCTCGCAGGTGACCCTGTTCACCGACGAGAGCGTGGACTGCTCGGGACCGATCCGGCCGGGCCCGAGCCTGCACGAATGGGCGGGCGGCACGCTCGGGCCCGACGCGTATCCGACCCGGGCCCAGTACGGGCGTTACCTGGAGTGGGTGTTCGCGCGGACGGTGCGCGAGGCACCGCCCGGGGTGCGGGTCGAGACGTACACGGCCCGCGCGGTACGCCTGGACGACGCACCCGACGGCCTCCAGACCCTCACCCTCGACGACGGCCGCGCCCTGTCCGGCCTGTCCGCCGTCGTCCTGGCCCAGGGCCATCTGCCGGTGGCCGCGGACACCGCCGTACGGCGGCCGGCGGCCTACGCCGAGCAGCACGGCCTGTGCCACATACCGCCCGCCAACCCGGCCGACGTCGACCTCGCGCCCGTCTCCCCCGGCGAACCGGTGCTGTTGCGCGGTCTGGGCCTCAACTTCTTCGACCACACGGCCCTGTTGACGACGGGCCGCGGCGGGCGCTTCGTACCCGGTCCGCACGGCCTGCGGTACCTGCCCTCCGGCCGCGAGCCGCGCCTGTACGCCGGTTCGCGGCGCGGCATCCCGTACCAGGCCCGGGGCGACAACGCGAAGGGCCCCTACGGCCGTCATCGCCCGCTGGTCCTCACCGACGAGGTGATCGCCGGCTTCCGCAAGCGCGCCGACTCCGGCGAGGCGCCGGACTTCCTCGCCGAGATATGGCCGCTGGTGGCGAAGGAGGTGGAGACGGTCTACTACGAAGCGCTGGTCGGGGCCATGGAGTTCGGCATCACGGAGTTCGCGGCCACGGGGTACGCGGCCTCGGACTTCCGGGACCGTTTCCTGGCCACCGCGCACGGCAGTCCCCAGGAGGCCGCCGTACTCGAGGAGTTCGGGGTGGCGCCGGCCGACCGCTGGTCCTGGGACCGGATGTCCCGCCCGTACGCGGGACGCGCCTTCGCCGGCCCCGGCGCCTGGCGGGACTGGCTGCTCGCCCACCTCCGCGAGGACGCCGCCCAGGCGGCCCTCGGCAATGTCGCCGGTCCGCTGAAGGCCGCCCAGGACGTGCTGCGCGACCTGCGCAACGAACTGCGGCAGATCGTCGACCACGGCGGGCTCGCGGGCGCCTCCCGCCGGGACCACCTGGACCGCTGGTACACCCCGCTCAACGCCTTCCTGTCCATCGGCCCGCCCCGGAGCCGCATCGAGGAGCTGGCCGCGCTGGTGGAGGCGGGCGTGGTGGAGGTCCTCGGGCCTCGTCTGGAGGTCCGCGAGGAGGACGGGGCGTGGGTGGCGCACTCCCCGGAGGTGCCGGGGTCCGCCGTACGCGTCACCACACTCATAGAGGCGCGGCTACCGGAACCGGATCTGCGACGCACGGCCGACGAGCTGCTGGCCCGGCTGCTGAAGACCGGACAGTGCCGGCCCCACACCGTGGACGGTTACGAGACCGGGGGGTTGGACGTGACACCGCGGCCGTACCGTCTGCTGGACCGCCAGGGCCGGGCGCACGCACGGCGGCTGGCCTTCGGGGTACCCACGGAGGGCGTGCACTGGGTGACCGCGGCGGGCGCCCGCCCTGGTGTGGATTCGGTCACGCTTTCGGACGCGGACGCGGTGGCGAGAGCGGCCCTACGTGCGGCCTCGGCTGAAACGGAAGGGAAAGCGGAGGCAAACCGGTGGCCAAATGTTGAACTTGCAACGATAGATTAGGTGCTCCTAACCTGGGTCACTCACTCGGTTCCGTCCCCCAGACCGGTCCTCTCCCCACGGATCGGCCCGACCGAAGGAGTACCCCCCACATGACCGCACGTCTCAACAGGGCCCAGCCGTACGCCCTCGGCCTCTTCCGCATCGTCGTCGGCCTGCTCTTCGCCTGCCACGGCGCCTCCTCGCTCTTCGGCGTCCTCGGCGGCGCAGACGGCAGCGGCGGCACGGTCGAGACCGGCGCCTGGCCCAACTGGTACGCGGCCGTCATCGAGTTGGTCGGCGGCTCGCTCGTGCTGTTAGGCCTCGGGACACGGGCCGCCGCGTTCATCTCCTCGGGCGCGATGGCGTACGCGTACTTCAAGGTCCACCAGCCCAACGCCCTGTGGCCGATGGAGAACAGCGGCGAGGGCGCGGCGATGTTCTGCTGGGCCTTCTTCCTGCTGATCTTCACCGGCTCCGGCGCCTTCGGCCTGGACCGGCTGTTCGCCAAGCGCTCCACGGCGGCGCAGAAGCCGGCCACCGAGCACACGCCGGTGGCGGCCTGATCCTCGGCAGCTGCATTGCATGCACGACGGCGCCCGTTCCCGCGGCTCACGCGGGGCGGGCGCCGTCGTCCCCGCGAGGGGGCAGCCGGGTGAACATGTCGTGCCGAACACACGAGCCCCCGGTGAATGTCCTGTCAGACCCCGGGCGTACGCTGTATGGCTGTTAACACGGGGGATCACGGGGAGTTCGGGTGCTGGAAAGCATGGAGAGTGTGGGGCTGCTGACCGGCGGCCCATGGATCTACGCGGTGATCGCCGCGTCTGTCCTCCTGGACGTGTTCCTGCCGGTCCTGCCGAGCGGCGTCCTCGTCATCACGGCCGCCACGGCCGCCGCCGGCGCGGCGACCGGCCAGGTCGCTCCGCACGAGGTGCCCGACATCCTCGCCCTCATCCTCTGCGCCACGACCGCGTCCGTACTGGGCGACCTGGTGGCCTACCGCCTGGCCTGGCGCGGCGGGGCCCGCCTGGACCGCGCCATCGCCCGCTCCCGCCGGCTGACCGTCGCGCAGGAACGTCTCGGCTCGGCCCTCGCCAGCGGCGGCGGCACCCTGGTCGTCCTCGCCCGCTTCGCCCCGGCCGGCCGCTCCGTCGTCTCCCTCGGCGCCGGCGCCGCCCACCGCCGCGCCCGCGACTTCCTCCCCTGGTCCGCCCTCGCCGGCCTCTCCTGGGCCGCCTACAGCGTCGCCCTCGGCTACTACGGCGCCCAGTGGCTGGGCACGACCTGGCTGGCGACAGGGGTGTCGCTACTGGCCCTGTTCGGAGCGGGCGCAGGCGCGGCCTTCGTCATGCGCCGCCGCCCGGAGCCGGCACAGGCACCGTAACGACGGGCACTGACACCAGAAGGGCGACGCCCCGGACACCGCAGCTGCGGGCAGTCGTGCCGCGGGGCCGGCACGGGCAGCACCCCGGGCACGCATCGCACCGCAGCTGCGGACAATCGTGCCGCTGGGGCGGCTCCCCACCCACAGAAGCGGCACCCCCATAGCGCCGGGCTGCGCACCCAACGACCGGCACGCATCGCACCACAGCTGCGGGCAATCGTGCCGCTGGGGCGGCTCCCCACCCACAGAAGAGCGGCACCCCCATAGCGCCGGGCTGCGCGACCCACCTCGGCCAGCAACGCCGACCCGCCCACCAAACCCCGGCCCGCTCTACCCCGCCCTCTGCGCAGCGGACCCCCGTACCTCCAGCCCGGCCAACAACTCCGCCGTGGCCTCGGCGATCACCTCCACGGCCCGGTCGAACACCTCCTGGTTGTGCGCGGCGGGCGCGCGGAACCCGGAGACCTTGCGGACGTACTGCAGGGCGGCGGCCCGGATCTCCTCCTCGGTCGCCTCCTCGGGCAGTACGGGCGGACGAAGCGTCTTGATGCTGCGGCACATGCCTCCAGTCTCGCCCCCGCCGGGGAATACCGCCGGGCCTCCGCCGGATTCCACCAATCAGGCCACCGCGAAAGCGCCGCCTGCGATGATCGTTCCGAGGCGGCCACCGTCCCGGGGCCGACCGAGGAGAGGAACCCCGCATCATGGCGTACGAAGAACTGACCGTGGCCGTCCTGGGCCCCGGCGGCACCGGCGGCCTGCTCGCCGCCCTCCTGTCCCGCGCCGGCCACCGCGTGATCTGCCTGGCCGGCGACGAGACGGCAGACACCCTCCGTACGGCCGGAATCCGCGTCCGCAGCGAGAAATTCGGCGACTTCACGGCCCACGTCGAGGCGGACACGACCCTGCGCGAACCGGTCGACGCCTGCCTGGTCGCGGTCAAGCACACGACCCTCGACGCCGCCCTCGAACGCGTCCCGCCCGCGACACTCGGCGACGGTCTGGTCGTACCGCTCCTGAACGGCGTCGAACACCCTGCGGCCCTCCGCACCCGCTACCGCTCCGACCGCGTCGCCCCCGCCGTCATCCGCGTGGAGTCGACCCGCGTGGCGCCGGGCGTGATCGAGCACGGCAGCCCCTTCGCCGAGGTCGACCTCACCGGCGAAGGCGTCCCCCGCGAACGCCTCGACGCGCTGGCGGAGGCCCTCACGGCCGCCGGCCCGACCACCCGCGTGCTGCAGGACGAGTCGGCGGCCCTCTGGGCGAAGATGTCGTTCCTGGCCCCCTTCGCGCTCCTGACGACCCGCCACGGACTCCCCCTCGGCGACGTCCGCACCAAGTACCGCGAGGAGTTGACGGCCCTGGTGGAGGAGACCGCCAAGGTCAGCGCCGCCTGCGGCGGCCCGGCGGACCCTGCCCAGGCACTCGCCCGCTACGACAGCTTCCCGCACGCGATGAAGTCGTCGATGCAGCGCGACGCCGAGGCGGGCCGCCCGCTCGAACTGGACGCGATCGGCGGGGCGTTGCTGCGCGCGGCCGAGCGCCACGGGGTGGAGGTGCCCGTAACGGCCCGCCTGGTACGGGAGTTGAGGGACGCCGGGCACTGACGCTGGGCCCTCCTCGGTCGCGGCCGGGTGTGGGTGGCTGAGCGACACACCGGGGCGGCGGGTTCGCGC
Organism: Streptomyces sp. a15; assembly: GCF_059026085.1. Classification (NCBI taxonomy): domain Bacteria; kingdom Bacillati; phylum Actinomycetota; class Actinomycetes; order Kitasatosporales; family Streptomycetaceae; genus Streptomyces; species Streptomyces sp. A15. Next base: position 85,903 of record NZ_JBWLKM010000020.1, read on the forward strand.
CGCCCCGGTGACCGCCTCCTCCCCACCTGGTACCGATTTGCCGAACCGGCAACAACCCTCGCGCCCGGCCGCCGCCGAACCGCAGGATCGACGTACGAGCCGCAGCGCCGCCGCCCGTGTGCGTGCCGCTGCACCCGACGCACGTACGGAGGACTCATGCCCCATCCGGCCCCCCAGCTCGAAGACGTCACCCACCGCCTCCTCCCCGCCCCCGCCGGCCGCGTCCACGCCGCGGAACTCGGCGAGGGACCGCTGGTCCTGCTGCTGCACGGCTTCCCGGAGTCCTGGTACTCCTGGCGTCACCAGCTGCCTGCGCTGGCCGCCGCCGGATACCGGGCGGTCGCCGTGGACGTGCGCGGATACGGGCGTTCCTCGCGGCCGGACGCGGTGGCGGCGTACCGGATGCGCGACCTGGTGGCGGACAACGCGGCCGTGGTCGAGGCGCTCGGCGAGCGGTCCGCGGTGGTCGTCGGACACGACTGGGGCGCGACCATCGCCGCGCACTCCGCCCTGCTGCGGCCCGACGTCTTCCGCGCGGTGGGCCTGCTGAGCGTGCCGTACACCCCTCCCGGCGGCCCGCGGCCGAGCGAGATCTTCGCGCAACTGGGCGGCGGGAAGGAGGAGTTCTACGTCTCCTACTTCCAGGAACCGGGCCGGGCCGAGCGCGAGATCGAACCGGACGTACGCGGCTGGCTCGCCGGTTTCTACGCCGCGCTCTCCGCGGACACCATGCCCGGACCCGGCGCCCCCGACCCGCACTTCGTGAGCCCCGGCAACACCCTCCGTGACCGTTTCCCGGCCGACCGTCTGCCCGCTTGGCTCGGCGAGGCGGAACTCGACGTCTACGCGGGCGAGTTCGAGCGCACCGGCCTCACCGGCGCCCTGAACCGCTACCGCGCGATGGACGAGGACTGGAAGGACCTCGCCGACCTCACCGGCGCCCCGATCCCCCAGCCGTCACTCTTCCTCGGCGGCACCCTGGACGCCTCGACGACCTGGCTGGCGGACGCGATCGAGGCCTTCCCCGTCGCCCTCCCCGGCCTGCGCTCCTCCCACCTCCTCGAAGGCTGCGGCCACTGGATCCAGCAGGAACGCCCGGACGAGGTCAACCGCCTGCTGACCGCCTGGCTGGCCGCCCTGCCCACGGCCTGAGCGCCACGCCGGCGATGAGTTTCCGGGGCGCACTGCGTCCCTGTGCAACGAGTTCGCCAAGGTCTCACGGACCTCGGCCGACTACGTCAAGCCGATGCCGGCGGGCATCGGGGTGCTGGTGGTCGGGCGGCACGTCTTCGACATCACCAACGGCTGGGAGGGGAAGCCCCCGGCGGGCGAGCACATCGTCGGGGTGTCGCACCGGCCCAGGCCCGAGGGGTGGCATCCCGAAGCACCGTTCCACTTCGTCGACGACGTGCCCCGGGCGATCACGAAGGCCAAGGAACTCGCCGGGGACCGCACGGTCGGCGTGGCGGCGGGCGATGTCGGCGGACAGACCTTCGCTCTCGGCCTGCTACCGGGTCCGCCGCCCACGCTGACCACCGAACGGCATACGCACTCCGGCACACCCGTTCGCATGAACCACGCGAAGGAACTCGCCACCCAAATTCGAACAGGCGTAGCATTGTGCCGTGGCTACGACCTATGACTTTCCGAGTGACCTCCTCGCCGGTCAGGAGGAGCTGCATCAGGTCCGGGCCGAGCTGTCGGCCCTGCTCAAGCGGCTTCCCTGGTCGGTCGAGCCTCTGGACGGCTTCAGCGACGCGGGCGGCTGGCGCAAGGTGGAGCGCCCCGCCTCCCCCGGTTGGACAGCCGACGAACAGGCCGCGGTGGAGAAGCTCCGCCGGCGGGAGCACGAACTCGCGGTCTTCGTGAGCTGCCACCGCTTCTGGGTGGAGGTCGCGGCGGCGGAGCAGGTGGACGCCCGCATGAAGCTGAAGCACGCGCACGAGACTCCGGAGCAGCCGGAGGAGCCTGAGAAGGCGGGCGCCTGAACCACGCCGCAATCCCCCTGAGGCGGCACGGCCATGTCGTACCTCTATGGCACCATGCCCCCTCAGACCGCACCGTCCATGGGGGGACACATGCGCACCCGCGCCACCACGCTCACCGCCGCCGCCTTGCTCGTCGCCACACTCACCGCCTGCTCGTCCAGCGAGGACAACGGCGACGACGCGTCCGCCGACAGCAGCAGCGCGAGCAGTCCGGCCGCCGAGGAGAGCAGCGCGCCGGGCGACGACGGCGCCCTCCAGCAGGCCGTGGAGGACTACACCACGGCGTACTTCGACGGTGACGACGACACCGCGTACGAAGCCTTGTCGGAGCGCTGCCAGGGCAAGATCACGCCCGAGGCGTATACGGCTGTGATCGAGCAGGCTGCGGCCGACTACGGCGACGGGCATCCGGCGACGGACGTGCAGGCGGAGGTGTCCGGGGATCTGGCCCGCGTCTCCTACAAGGTGGAGGGCCTGCCGAAGTTCGACCAGGAGTCGCAGCCGTGGGCGAGGGAGGGCGGCGACTGGAAGTACGACGCCTGCTGACCCTGCACCACCCGGGGCCCCGTCACAGGCATCTCCGCGGCAGGGCCCTCGTACGTCATCCGTCGGAGCGGCAATCCCGGGATGGTTACTGCGACTTGACCCTTGCCGCGGCAGTCCGGACGGGTCCCGGCCCTCGGTCGGGAGCTCCGTTTCCATGTCGGACCCCCACGACCCCCACGACCCCCACGACCCCCACGACCCTCCCGACCTACCGCCGGAGCCCACACCCCCGCGCCGTCATTGCCGGCCTGATCATGCCTCTCCGCACACCTCGCCCTGCCCAGCCAACAACCGATCCAGCACCGTGGACGGCGATCGGCCCCGGAGGCGCGGGCGAAGCGCAGGAGTTCAGAAGTCTCCGCGTCATCCGCCAGATGACGCGGAGACAGGCTCATCGGGCCGTGCAGGGCCGGATCGCGACGAATTCGGCGTAGTGGTCGCGGTAAGTCTCCGTGAAGGTCGACGGAGGGCACAGGCCGGCGCGGCGGCTCATGTCACGGGCGTCCCGCCGCAGGATGAAGCCGGCCCTTCGGTAGTCGCGGAGTTTGTTCCTGAAAGCCTTGGCGTAGGCCTGGTGGCTGCTGAAGCCGAGTTGCTGCACGGTGCGTACGTTGTCGTAGCTGCCGGTGAAGCCGGTGATGAAGCGGGCCTCGCCGAGTTCGACGAACGGCAGCCGGGGCACGCGCCGGCCGGTGCGGTCCTCGGTGATCGCGTTGCCGTTGGCGTCCCGGACGATGGTGTCGTCGCCCGCCGTGCGCAACTGCGTGCTCGTCGGCGGCGGTGCCCCCTTGCGGACCCAGTTGTGCCCCTGCAGGAAGTGCGCGCGCAGGGCGGGCACGAAGCTCGCCGGGGTCGTCCTCCTCACCGGGAACGGCACGTTCAGCGGGGCGTCCAGCGGGTCCGGAATGTGCGGGCTTCCCGCGACGACGTAGAACCGATACCGATTCGTCACGATGCCCCGGTCGGTCAGGTTCGTTGAATCGTCGGCTTCCGAATTGACGATGAGTACCTTGCCCTTGTAGCGGCCGGCGGCGATGTCGGCCTGGGGGTCGAAGCCCTCCGTGGTGATGGGCAGCACCAGGTCGAGCGCGCCCGTGGCGTCGCCGGAACGGACCAGGCGCAGGAGAGGGTACGAGCTGTCGGAGAAGCCCGTGCCGTACCGTCGGGGCAGCTTGCCGACCAGTGGACGCGCGCCGGAGGAGCGGGAGGCGAGTGCCCTGGCGAAGTCCGTGATGATCTCGTCGTCGACCCTGGCTCCGTCCTCTTCGACTCCGCCCTCGATGAAGGTGCCGGGCACTGACGGATCGAGGATGCGGTTGCCGAGCGTGCTCCAGCCGACACCGGCGTGCACGAAGCCCTGGCGGAACAGGAAGTCCCTGCGCAGATAGACATTGAGGGCGCCGAGCCCCACCACGAAGTGTGGCGGCTCCACGACAGCGGTGCCGTTGGTGCGGTCCGGATCGGCAGGAGCGCTGATCCGGTAGGGAACGCGGAACCGCCCGGTCGACGTCTCGCCCTCGAACACACCGTCGTACTGCACGTAGCGAATTCCGCCGAACGAACCGAGCGGCGTGACCACCGGATCGCCGAGTCGGTCTTCGGCACCGCCCTTCGGAATGCCCACCGCTTGGCGGGGAGCCTGGCCGGGATGGCGGTCGTGAGGAACGGCCTCGGCGGCCGAAGCCGGAAGGGCCGGCGTCAGCGCGGCCATCAGGAGCGCACCTACCCGGAGAAACTGGGCTCGCCGGAAGTGCGGAGCAGGATTCTTGCATGGGAAAATCGGCCAGAACATCGGAAGCTTCTCCTTCTGCGCCAGGGACACTCGTCCGGAGCACTGGCGCTGGAGTCAGCCGATCACCCGATGCCCGCGTCGGCCTTCCGGCATGACCGAAGGAGCGAGGCGTCTCACTCGCCCAGCCGATCGGCCACACAGCGGGGTGAAATGCCCTCTCATCCCGCAGAGGAGCCGTCGCCGTCGGCATCGCGATGCACGCGGCCTGCCCCTCCCTCTCCGGTACTCAGCGGGTCCGGTAGCGCGCGTAGATCAGTCCGCTGTCGAAGGCACGCTCCTCGACCAGCTCGAGATCGAGGCGCACGCCGTCGGGGAAGAAGCGCTTGCCGCCGCCGACCACGCTCGTGGTGATGAACAGGTGGTACTCGTCCACCAAGCCGGCCGCGATCGCCTGGGCCGCGAGGTTCGGGCCTTCGACGGTGAGGTCGTGATCAGCCTCGGCCTTGAGCTTGCGCACCGCGTCCGGGTCGAAGGTCCGCTCGATCCTGGTCTTCGTGCTGGACACCGACTCAAGCGTCGTGGAGTACACGATCTTCTCCGCGGCCTGCCAGTCGCGGGCGTACTGCAGGATGTGCGGCGGCTGGTCGGGCTCGGTGTGCGCGGTCTCCCAGTAGACCATCGTCTCGTACATCCGTCGGCCGTAGAGGTATGTGCCGACGGGGCGGAAGAGGTCGTTGACGAAGGTATGCACCTCCTGGTCGTCGGCACCGGTGCCGAGGCCGCCCTCCGCCGCCTCGGCGTAGCCGTCGAGCGAGGTGAGCATCGAGTAGATGAGCTTTGCCATGTGTCTCCTCCGGGTACGAGCGCGTCAGTCTGCCGGCGGTGCTGCAGGTTATGACCTCCGCACGACCCGGAACTCATCGATCGGCCGGACCGGCCGGTTCCGTCGACCGTCAGATCCCGGTTGCCCGCGCAGTTCCGCGCCCTGGCCACCCGCTTGGTGGACTCCGCTCATGAGAACGGCCCCCCGGAGATCACTCCGAGGGGCCGCCGAAGCTCTGCTGAGCCTGACCTGAACGGTCGGTGGGCGCGGACGGTTTCGAACCGCCGACATCCTGCTTGTAAGGCAGGCGCTCTACCCCTGAGCTACGCACCCGAGACGAGTCGACAGCCTACATTGCCCGGGGCACTGCCCCGCAAACCCGTATCACGGAGCTGTGTGCGGCCGAGCTGTGTGTAAGGGCCACCTCCGTGGGACCTCCGGGGGTCTCCGCGGGTCTCCGGGGGTTATCCCCACCCGGAATCCGGGAGCGGCCCGGATGCCCCCGCCCGCCCGGGATCCGTACGGTCGAAGAGCGTCGTAGCACAGGCTTCGGCGCTCGTCCCAGGGGGAGACCGTCATGGCCCGTACCGTTCCCGTCCGTGCCCTCGCCGTCGCCGGTGTCGTCGCGGCCCTCGTCGCCGGTGCCACCGCGTGTGGCGCCTCCGCCGGCGACGACAAGGACCCCGACCAGCGGTCCTTCGCGCTGCGCGGCGACACGCTCACGATCGACTCCGACGACTCCGCGCTGGAGATCGTCGCCGCCGACGCGCACAAGGCGGGCACGGTCGACGTCACCCGCTGGTTCCAGGGCACGGTCGCCATGGGCAAGGACCCCAAGGTGACCTGGTCCATGAAGGACGAACGGCTGAAGCTGCGGCTGACGTGCTCGGGCGTGGTCGCCGACTGCGCGGCCAAGCACCGGATCGAGGTGCCGCGCGGGGTCGCGGTGAACGTCGTGGACGGGGACGGCAGCGTGCGCGCGCGGGGCTTCGAGGACGCGCTGAACATCCGTACCGGCGACGGCTCCGTGCGCGTCACCGACTCCAGCGGCCCGCTGGAGCTGCGTACCGGCGACGGCTCGGTGCACGCGGAGGTCTCCTCGCGCGAGGTACGCGCCCGGACCGGTGACGGCTCCGTCCACCTCGAACTGGGCGCCGTACCCGACCTGGTGGAGTCCCGCACCGGCGACGGGTCCGTGACCATCGCGCTGCCCGACGCCACGTACCGGGTGACGGCCAGGACGGGCGACGGAGCCGAGGACATTTCGGTACCTCGGGACGACTCCAGCTCCCATGTGGTGTCCGCGCAGACCGGCGACGGCAAAGTAACGGTCCGGACGGCGAACTGACCGGCCCGTGTGTTCGTCCTTAACCGGTGGGAGAATGACAGCGGGCAAGGACAAATCACAGCACGGGAGAGGGATGTGACGGCGACACCTTCGCAGCCGTACTCGCCGTTGGTGCCGCGCGCGCACCACCCTGTGCGTCACGTGCTGCGGGACACCCTCACCCTGCTCGGACTGCCGCTCGTCGTCGCGATCGCCCTGCCCGCCGCCTTCGCGAGCGGTGGCGGCAGCGGCACCCGGCGCTGGTTCGGCGGGCGCGCCGAGAGCCAGCGGGCCGAGGCGCAGGCCGCGAAGGACGCCGCCGCGGCCGCGTTCTACGAGCTGGACACCGCCCAGCGCGACCTGCGGATCTCGATAGAGACCATCACGGCCGTCGACGACTCCCCGGCCGCCCGGCGCGCGGTCGCCGACTTCCAGGCGATCAGCAACCGCATCGACGAGGCCAGTCACCAGTACATCAACGCCGTCGACGCCCATGACCTCGACCGGGACGACCTGGAGACCTCGGCCGCCGCGCAGGCCCGCACCGCGCTCGGCCGGGCCAAGGACGAACTGGGCCGGGTCAAACAGGACCTGGACCGGTTCACGGCCGGGCTCGAACCGCTGATCGGCAAGGCCGAGACCCAGCTGGCCCGCCTCGCCCCCGCCGTCGAGCGGGCCCGGCAGGGCCTGCTGGCCGCGTCCAACGCGCTCGACGCAGTACGGGGATCAGGGCTGAAGGCGGACGACCTGGCCGCCCGGCTCGCCGCCCTCGGGCCCGAGCTGACCAAGCTGAACCAGGGCGCGGGAGCGCACGGCGTCCCCCAGACCCTGGAGCGCGCCGAGCGCGTGGCGCGGGAGGCCGAGTCGGTCCGGGTGGAGGCCGAGCGGCTGCCGGAGCGGGCCGCCGAGATCGACCACCGGCTGGTCTCCCTGCGCACCCGCGCCCAGGCCCTCACCACCCGCGCAGAGCAGCTCGACCCGATCCTGAGCGAGCTGCGGCGCCGCTTCGTGGCCGCCTGCTGGCAGGACCTCCAGCACGTGCCGGACCAGGCCGCGGAGAACGTGGCGCAGGCCGAGCTGAAGCTGCGCGAGGCCCGCGCCGCCCGCGACGAGCAGCGCTGGCCCGACGCGACCGCCCTGCTGTCGACGGTCCGGGCGCTGCTGAACACGACCGATGAATCCGTGTCGGCCGCCGGGGACCGGCTGCGCCGGCTGAACGCCGTGCAGAAGGACCCGCAGCAGGAGATCGACCGCACCCGCTTCGCCATCCGCGACGCCCAGCGCCTCGCCATGGCCGGCCGCCACACCCCCGACCCGCATCACGCCCGCCCCCTGGACGACGCGGTCGCCCGCCTCGAGCGCGCGATCGGCACGCTGGAGGGCCGCCATCCGGACTACTGGCACTTCCTGACCGAGACGGAGGCGGTACGGCAGTCGGTGGCGCGGGTCGTGAACCAGATCCGGGAGGAGCGCGGGTCCGGGCACTGACGTGCCCCTACGACGGCGACCGTACGCCGGTTAACCTGTGCGTATGCCTCGCTATGAGTACCGCTGCCGGACCTGCGGCGACACCTTCGAACTGAGCCGTCCGATGGCGGAGTCCTCCGCCCCCGCCGACTGCCCCGCGGGCCACGACGACACGGTCAAGCTCCTGTCGACAGTGGCGGTCGGCGGCTCGGCCTCCGCGCCCGCCCCCGCACCCGGGTCGGGCGGTGGCGGCGGGGGCGGTTGCTGCGGCGGGGGCTGCTGCGGCTGACGGGTCAGGCTTGCCGCGCCCCCCGCAGGAACTCCCGCAGGATCCGCTCCCCCGCCAGTACGCCCCGCTCCGGCAGCGCACTGATCGTCGGGGCGCTCCAGTCCGCTTCGGCGAGTTCGCCGTGGCCCGGGCGCCAGCCCCGGTCCGCCGCCAGGAGCAGGTCGGCGTCGAGGAGGGAGTCGCCGGCGGCGAGGGTGAGCTCGGCGCCGGTGCGGCGGGCGACCTCGTGCATGGCGGCACTCTTGGTGAGCGGCTTAGGGACGGCGTAGATCTTGCGGCCCTGGAGGGACACCGTCCAGCCGCGGTTCTCCGCCCAGACGGCGAGCTCCTTCACCCATTCCTCGGGGAGCAGTTCGCGCTCGACGACCAGGTAGGCGAAGAGGCCCTCGGCGTCGCGGTGCTTGCGCACCCAGAGCGGGTCGGCCGTCGTCATCAGGTGCTCGCGGACCTCGTCCAGCGGGGCGCACTCGTCGGCCAGCCGGGCCGTCACGCGCGCGTGCCAGTCGGGGTCGGAGACGCCGTCCACCAGGAGGTGCCCGCCGTTCGCGCAGATCGCGTACGTGGGCGTGGGGCCGGGGAGGTTGATGCGCTGGTACTGCTTGCGGGTCCGGGTCGTCGTCGGGACGAAGACCGCCGCGTCGCCGAGTTCGGTGAGCAGGGCCGCCGAGGTCTCCGTCATGAACGACAGCGGTCTGCTCTCGTGCACCTCGACGCAGAGCAGCCGGGGCGCCCGCGCGTCCGGCATGGTCAGCGCGAGGGCCGCCACGGAGTAGATGAGCGTACGGTCGAGGTCGCTCGCCACCAGCACCGGCATCAGACCGTCACCGCCTTGCCGTCGGCGCCCGTGGCGCCCCGCGTGTACTTGGGGTGGATCAACCCCACGCAGGTGTACGGGAGTTCCGCGACCTCTTCCACCGGGACACCTCTCTGTTCGGCCAGCAGACGCACATGGTCGAGGTCGGCGCCCGCCCCGGCCCGCGCGAGGATCTTCCAGGGCACCCGGCGCAGCAGCACCCGGGTGGTCTCGCCGACGCCGGGCTTGACGAGGTTCACGTCGTGGATGCCGTACTCCTCGCTGATGCGCTCGACGGCCGCCCAGCCCTCCCAGGTCGGTTCGCGGTCGCCGGACAGCAGTTCCTTGGCCTGCGCGTCCACCGCGTCCCCGACCTCGGGGAAGCGGGCGGCGACCGCGTCCAGGAAGGCCACCGACACATCGGCGCCGGCGAGTTCGCGGTAGAACTTCGCGCCGTGGAAGTCGTTCGGGCCCACCAGGTCGGCGCGCAGGACGGTTCGCGAAATCAGGCCGGAGACGGTCGAGTTGAGGCACGCGGACGGGATGAGGAAGTCCTCGCGAGTGCCGTACGTCCGCACGCACGAGCCCGGGTCGGCCAGCACCGCGATCTCCGGGTCGAAGCCCACCGCACCGCCCCCGGCCTCGAACTCCTTGACCGCGTCGGCGAGTTCGCGGGTGATGGCGCCCTTGCCGGTCCAGCCGTCGACGAAGACGACGTCACGCGGGTCGTGGTGGGCGGCCAGCCAGCGCAGCGCGTTGGCGTCGATGCCGCGGCCGCGCACGATGGAGACGGCGTAGTGCGGCAGGTCGAGGCCGTGCCGGAACTGGGCCCAGCGGCGCATCAGCACACCGATCGGCGTACCCGCGCGGGCCAGCGAGACGAGCACCGGCCGGGGAGAGCGCTCGGCGAGGACGAGCTCGGTGACCGCGCCCACCGCCAGCGCCAGCCGCCCCGCGGACGCCTCCAGCGCCGTGTGGAACAGCTCCTGGTACTGCTCGCTGGGCTGGTACTCCACCGGCAGCGACTCGGCGTAGTGCGCGCCGCCGCTCTGGATGGCCTCCTCTCGCTCCTCGGTCGGCGCCTCCAGCGTCACGTCCGAGAGGTCCTGGAGCAGCCAGCCGACCTCGTCGGGCGGGTACGAGGAGAAGGCGGGGCCACGGAGGGGCTCGGGCAGCATGGCGGGCCTTTCGGGAACGTACAGCGACTCGGGGACGTACGACGGTACGACCGCGAGGACCACGTGCGGGGTGTGGGCGGCCAGCCGGGCCAACAGGCCGTCGGACGCGTGCAGTTCGGGGGTGTCGGCGGCCGAGTCGACGACGGCTATGACGGCGTCGAAGCCGCCGCCCGCCACGTTGTAGGCGTAGCGCTCGCCGGGGCCGTCGGCCGGGTTGTCGTGGGCGGGGAAGACGAGGCGGCTGCGGATCGCGTAGCCGGGGTCGTCGACCGCGAGGACGGGTGAGCGGGTGGTGGTGGAGTAGCGCACCTCGGCGCCCACGGTGTCAGCGGTGTCTGCGAGCTGCTCCAGCTCGCGGGCCAGCCTGAGTGGTGCGTACATCAGCTCCTCGAAGCCGAGGACGAGCACGCGCCGGGCCTTCGGGGGCAGCGCCTCGGCGAGCCGGGCGGCCATGGCGGGCAGTGCGCCCTCCAGGCGTATTCGGTGCTGCGGCGTGAACCCGTGCCGCCCGCCGTCGGGCAGGCCGCGGGGCCAGTGCAGGTCGACGCGGGCGATCCGGCCGTACGACGGCGGGGCGGGGGCGGCCGCGGCCTCGTGCCGGGCCACCAGCTCCTGCCCCTTCTCCAGCACCCCCTCCGGCAGCCGCACGGTCCCCGAGGCGGCCGCCACCAGGTCGACCCGGGCGCCGATCTCCCGGGCGAAGCCCTCCAGGCGGCCGGCGTCGGCCGCCGAGCGCATGTCGACGAGGGCGACCACCACGTACCGTCCGCGCGGGTAGCGTTCGTGCAGGTCACGGATGGTGTTGAGGATCGTGTTGCCGGTGGAGAACTCGTCGTCGACCAGGACCAGCGGCCCGTCCCCGACCAGCAGCGCCGGGTCCTGAGGCAGCAGCAGGTGGGAGGTGGCGTGCGAGTGGGACTCCTCGAAACCGCCGGCCGTGGCGACGCCCGGGACCGGGCGCCTGGTGGAGTGCAGGTAGGGCGCGAGGCCCACGCCGTCGGCGACGGAGTGGCCGAGGCCGGTGGCGGTCTCCGCGTAGCCGAGGACGACCGCCCGGCGGGCCTCGTCGGTGCCGAGCAGGTCCCGGACGCGGCGGCCGAGGGCGAAGCCGTGGCCGTAGACGACGGACGGCGACTGCGGGACGTGCTTGCCGAGCACGTTCGACACCAGCAGGTGCGCCCGCTTGGGGTTGCGGCGCAGCGCCAGCCCCAGCAGCTCGGTCAGCCCGTCGTCGCCCACCAGTTCGACGCCGAGTCGCTCGGCGACCCAGCTGCCGGACCAGACGGCTTTGTTCACTGCGTGGTTCATACGTCCCTTGGTGGTCAGCGGTCTCAATCGGGGATTCCGGCCGCGAGCAGCTCCACGAAGCCGATGTCCTCGTTCGCCACACCGAACACCTCGGCGCGCAGCAGGGTCCGCTCGGCCCAGGCGCGATGCGGCTTCACTTCATTCATTTTGTTCGTGTACGCCGACCTGAGCACGCCGCCGCCGCCCCGCTCGGACCGCAGGATGTCCTGGGCGTCACTGAACTCCTCGTGGCTGACCACGGAGAGTGCGTGCACGGGCAGCACGTGGGAGGGGTGGATGCAGGTCTTGCCCTGCAGGCCGTTGGCCTGGTCGAGGGTGATCTCGCGCAGCAGGCCGTCCATGGCGTGCTCGATGAGCGCCTCGCGCAGTTCCTCGGCCTTGCCCTCCAGGAAGGGGCTGCGGCGCAGCTGCGGCTTGAACATGCGCTCCTGGACGCGGAAGTACTCCCACACCGGCCCGGTCACCGTGAACCCGGTGCCGTCGACCCGGCCCATCATGTTCACCACGTCGGCGATCACGGAGGCGACGACCTGGACGTCGTAGGCGGTCATGTCGGGCGCTCTGCGCAGGCCGTACGAGGAGCAGAAGTCGGTCACGCCGAGGCGCAGCGCCAGGACGCGCTCGCGGTACTTGTCGACCGCGCGGGAGATGCCCTCCAGGGTCTCCACCCGCGACTCCCGGTACAGCAGCTCGGGCGACTCCAGCACGGGCATCGCGAAGAGCCGCCGCCCGCTCGCCGTCTCGGCGCTCGCCAGCGCCTCCAGGAAGGGGATGCCGCGCTCCTCGGTGAACTTCGGCATCACGAACCCGGACAGCAGCCGGGCGGCGACACCGAGACGCTCCACGAGGTCCGGGATCTGCTCGGGCGTGCGGACCCGGATGAACAGCAGCGGCAGGTCCATGCCGTCGTGGCCGGCGAGGTCCTTGAACTGCCGGACGAGGTTCTCCTCGGCGTCCGCGACCTCCTCGTCGCCGATCGAGTCCTCCAGGCACAGCACCATCGAGACCACGCCACGTCCGGTCTGCTTGACGATGTCGTCGGCGAGCCGCGGCCGGGTGGCCGGACTGTAGAGCGTGGCGCCCAGGGCCACGGCGAGCAGCCGGGCCGAGGAGTCCGCGGTGAACTCGCACGGCTCCACGTGGAAGAGGCGCTGCCGCACCTCAGGGGCGATGTGCCCGAAATGACGCATAGAACTCCCCCGTGGACGCTGATGGACTCCTGCGGGCTGTCCACAGGTGGCCGGTAATAGTACGTAGGGATCCATGTCCTAGGTTCCCGCAGGGCATGAATTTCAGGTAACACGGACACGCACACCCATGCACAGCCAAACACACGGATCTGCGACCCCGCGTTGTCGTGAGCAGGACCGAGAGGGCAGGATGACCGCATGACGCACGCGATGCTGAAGGGGTCGAACGTCCCGCTCGAAGCCACCACGGTACGCGCCGTGCTGCGCTGGGCGCCCGTGCAGGGGAGCCCTGTCGTCGACGCCTCGGCGCTGCTCCTCGGCCCGGACGGTCGTGTGCGATCCGACGAGGACTTCGTCTTCTACAACCAGCCCCGCCACCCCTCCGGAAAGGTCTGGCTGCTCGGCAAGAAGCGGGTCGCCGAGGGGCCCACGGACACGATCCAGACAGATCTCGCCGGTGTCGAGTCCGATGTCAGCCGGATTCTGCTGGTCGCTTCCGCGGACGACGTCACCTTCGACCGCGTCCAGGGGCTGCGCATCCTGCTGTACGACGCCACGGCCGCCGACGGCGAGCCGCTGGCGCACTTCGACATCAAGCCGGAGACCGGCGAGGAGACCGCCCTGATCTGCGGCGAGCTGTACCGCCGCGGCGAGGGCTGGAAGTTCCGCGCGCTGGGCGAGGGCTACTCCAACGGCCTTCAGGGCCTCGCCACCGACTTCGGCATCGCGGTGGACGAGTCGGAGGAGCAGCAGAGTACGACGGACGAGCCCGCGGCCCTGCCGCCCCCGGAGACCTCCCAGCCCCTCCCCCCGGAACAGCCCACGATGGTCCCGGCCCAGCCGGCCTACGGCTACCCCCAGCAGCCCGCTCCCACGGTCCAGCCGGCGTACGGCTACCCGCAGACCCCGGCCGCGGCGACGACGGGAGCCCCGGGCGGCTACGGCTACCCGCAGCCGGTGACGGCGGCTCCGGCGCAGGAGTTCCGGCTGCCTCCTCAGGGACCTCAGTTCATCGGACGGTGAAGGGGCGCGCGGCTCTGACGTGGGCGAGCGCTCACCGCTCAGCCTTCGCCTTGTAGCCCCGCCCCCACTGCAATCCCCACCCGTACAACCGGTCCAGCTCCGCCTGGAACCCGTAGACGAACTTCACCTCACGCCGAACGATCATCTCCCCCTTCACGTTCTCGATCATCACCACCGCGCATGACCGAGCTTGGGGATGCCGCTCGTCGAGACCTATCTCGATCCGCGGCCCGTTGCTGGGATACAGCGTGACGATCGCGTGCGTACGGTCGAACGCCGGCGTCTGGTCGTAGATGTACACGAACACCAGCAGCCGCTTGATCGCGTCCCGATGGTCGAGGTTGACGTAGATCGTCTCCCCGGACGCCGACCCGAACCGGTCGTCCCCGCTGAGCTTCACGTACGGCGCCCCGTTGATCTCCCCGAGGTAGCCCCCGAGCGGCTGCACGACGCCCTTGGTGCCGTCCTGGAGCTCGTACAGACACCCCAGGTCGAGGTCGACGTTGACCATGCTCTGGCTGTGCCCGAGGACCTCCGGCGGCTTGAGCGCCCTGAAGGGGTGCCGCAGCAGACTCTCCCGCTGGGAGCCGCCGAAGTCGGACGTCCGCATGCGCCAGGCCAGGTTGATGCGCAGATGCCCGGTGGCGGCGCCCTGCTTGGTGAGGGAGACCTGGCCGTGCCGTTTGGTCAGCTCGATGGAGTTGGTCGCCGCGTTGCCCGAGTCGAAGTCGGACTCCTGCCCGCGCCGGAGCCCGTCGAAGAAACCCATTCCCGCCCCACCTTCACGTCAAAGACCGGCGGGGCGGCGCCGAGGACTCGCCTCGACGCCGCCCCGCACAGAGCGTTCCTCACCCCGAGGGGTGTCACACCCCGGACGACACCTCAGTCTTGTCGTCCGAGCCCGCTTTTCCCTCGGCCGCTGCCAGTGCCTTGTTGCGGCGCACGGAGGACCAGAAGGACCAGCCGATCAGGACCACGCCGACCATGCCGGTGATGAATTCGTTGATCTGGTACTGGATGGTGATCAGGAGGATCGCGGCGAGGGCGCCGATCGCGTAGTGCGCGCCGTGCTCAAGGTAGACGTAGTCGTCGAGGGTGCCCTCGCGGACCAGGTAGACCGTGAGCGACCGGACGTACATCGCGCCGATACCGAGACCCAGCGCCATCAGGACGATGTCGTTGGTGATGGCGAAGGCACCGATCACGCCGTCGAAGGAGAACGACGCGTCCAGCACCTCCAGGTAGAGGAACATGAAGAACGCGGCCTTGCCGGCCATGACGACCGCCGACTTGGGCTTGCCCTGGCGTTCGGCGGCTTCCTCCGCCTCGTGCTCACGCTCCTCCTGCTCTTCGAGCCTGTCCTCGAAGAAGCCGGAGAGCCCGCCGACGATCATGTAGGTGATGAGGCCCCCGACACCGGAGAGAAGGACCGTCTCCGCCTTGTCGACGTGTGTTCCGCCGTGCTGGTGGGCGTGGGTCGCGAAGGTCAGCGCGGAGATCAGCAGCACGACCAGGGCGATGCAGACCGAGAGCATGTCGATCTTGCCGAGCTTGGCGAGCGGCCGCTCGAGCCAGCCCAGCCACTTGATGTCCCGGTCCTCGAAGATGAAGTCGAGGAAGATCATCAGCAGGAACATGCCACCGAAGGCGGCGATCGACGGGTGAGCGTCGGTCACCAGCTGCTCGTAGCGGTCCTTGTCGGTGAGGGCGAGGTCGACGGCCTCGATCGGGCCCATCGAGGCGCTGACCGCCACGATGACGACGGGGAACACCAGCCGCATGCCGAACACGGCGATGAGGATGCCGATGGTGAGGAAGATCTTCTGCCAGAAGGCAGACATCTTCTTCAGGATTCCGGCGTTGACCACTGCGTTGTCGAAGGACAGCGAGATCTCGAGGACGGAGAGGATCGCCACGACACCGAAAGCGGTCCACCCCCCGTAGAAGACCGCCGCGACGAGGCCGAGCGCGGTGACCGCGAACGACCAGCCGAAGGTTTTCAGAACCACTGGCTACCCAATCCTGTATGTACGAGTCTCTACCGCGCCGTACTCGGCTTTACGAAACATTGACTCCGAAGTCTAGAGCGATGCCCCGCAGCCCCGACGCGTACCCCTGTCCCACGGCCCTGAACTTCCATTCGCCCTGGTAGCGATAGACCTCGCCGAAGATCATCGCGGTCTCGGTGGAGGCGTCCTCGCTGAGGTCGTAGCGGGCCAGTTCCTGGCCGTCGGCCTGGTTGACCACGCGGATGAAGGCGTTGCTCACCTGGCCGAAGCTCTGGCCGCGCTCGTCGGCCTGATGGATGGAGACCGGGAAGACGATCTTGTCGCACTGCGGCGGCACCTTGGAGAGGTCGATCAGCAGCGACTCGTCGTCGCCCTCGCCCTCACCGGTGAGGTTGTCACCGGTGTGCTCGACCGAGCCGTCCGGGCTCTTGAGCTGGTTGTAGAAGACGAACCACTCATCCCCCAGCACCCGGCCGTTGTTGCACATCAGCGCGCTGGCGTCGAGATCGAAGGGCGCGCCGGTGGTGGAGCGCGCGTCCCAGCCGAGCCCGATCGTCACCTGGGTGAGGTTGGGTGCGGCCTTGGACAGGGAGACATTGCCTCCCTTGGCGAGCGTGACGCCCATGATGCTGGTCCCTCCCCGAGACAGTCCTTCTCTGCTTGTCCTGCACGTCCGGCGCCGCACGCAAACCGTGCGGCGCCGGACGGTGAGACCCGCCGTGGGCTCAGACGTTGACGCCGAAGTCCTGGGCGATGCCGCGCAGGCCCGAGGCATAGCCCTGGCCGATGGCACGGAACTTCCACTCCGGGCCGTTGCGGTAGAGCTCGCCGAAGACCATGGCGGTCTCGGTGGAGGCGTCCTCGGAGAGGTCGTACCGCGCGATCTCGGCGCCGCCGGCCTGGTTCACGACGCGGATGAACGCGTTGCGCACCTGGCCGAAGGACTGCTGACGGTTCTCGGCGTCATAGATCGACACCGGGAAGGTGATCTTGTCGACGTCGGCCGGGACGGCGGCGAGGTTGACCTTGATCTGCTCGTCGTCGCCCTCGCCCTCACCGGTGAGGTTGTCGCCGGTGTGCTCGACCGAGCCGTCCGGGCTCTTGAGGTTGTTGAAGAAGATGAAGTTGGCGTCGCTGGTGACCTTGCCGGACGCGTCCAGCAGCAGCGCGCTGGCGTCCAGGTCGAAATCGGTGCCGGTGGTGGTGCGGATGTCCCACCCCAGACCGACGATGACCGCGGTCAGGCCCGGCGCCTCCTTGGTCAGCGATACGTTGCCGCCCTTGCTGAGGCTGACTCCCACGAGTCCTCCATTGGTGTCCAGGGGCTGGGAGGCCCCGCCGTGCGTTCGATGTCGGATCAACGAGTCGATCCTAGTGACGGGTTCCCGCACCACGCATGGCGTGGAACCGAAGAATCACAGGGTGTCGAGCGCCTTGACGTACTCGTTCAGGTCACGCGCGTCCGGCAGAGCGTTGACGACGGTCCAGCGCACGAGGCCCTCCTTGTCGATGACGAAGGTGCCGCGTACCGCGCAGCCCTTGTCCTCGGCGAAGACGCCGTACGCGCGACTGACCTCGCCGTGCGGCCAGAAGTCGCTGAGCAGCGGGTATTCCAGACCTTCCTGCTCGGCGAAGACGCGCAGGGTGTGGATGGAGTCGTTCGAGACGGCGAGCAGCTGGGTGTCACGGTCGGAGAACTGCGGCAGGTGGTCCCGCAGCTCGCACAGCTCGCCGGTGCACACGCCCGTGAAGGCGAAGGGGTAGAAGATCAGTACGACGTTCTTGCTGCCGCGGAAGTCGGACAGCTTCACGGTCGCGCCGTGGTTGTCCTTGAGCTCGAAGTCGGGGGCCTTCTCGCCGACCTGGATCGCCATCGCCTCGGATGTCCCTTCGTGGGCTGTTCGGGTGAGAACCACCCTACGCAGCGATCACCGAAGGGCTTCGGACGGGCTGGGGGTCTCGGCCACTGCCGAGTACTGACCAGCCCGTCCGGCGCTGCGGGCTACTTCTTGGACTTCGCGGCCTTCGGCGTCACCAGCCGGCTGCCGCTCCAGTCCTTGCCGACACTGACGCTCTTGGACGCGGACAGCCCTGCCGTGGTCGCGGCTTCAGAGATGTCGCTCGGCTCCACGTAGCCGTCCCGGCCGGTCTTCGGCGTCAGCAGCAGGATCGAACCGCCCTCTTCGATGTACGTGATGGCATCCACCAGTACGTCGGTCAGGTCGCCGTCCTCGTCGCGGAACCACAGCACAACGGCGTCGGCGACGTCGTCGTATTCCTCATCCACGAGGTCTGTGCCGATGACTTCCTCAATGGCCTCGCGGAGTTCCTGGTCTACGTCGTCGTCGTAGCCGATCTCCTGGACCACCTGCTCGGGCTGGAACCCCAGCCTGACGGCAGGGTTCGTCCGCTCCTCCGCGTGGTCCGCGGTCGCGCTCACGGGTTGCCTCCTGATCATGTCTTGGTGAATGTCTCAGCCACGCGCGTGCGCGAAGCAATGGCCGTAGTCCACACGGGCGGGACCGATCGCGCAAGTACCCGGCCGTTCGGACCGCCGAAACGGTGACGATACCGGCCGTGTCGCCGCAACCTACGGCACACCGCCCCAGTCCGAGGTGATGCAGCCCACACCCATGTGCCCTGTTTGTACGTTTGGGAACCCCACTTGGGGGCGTCCGTGCGCACCAGGCTCTGATTACCTCACAGTAGAGATGACGTTTGCGACGCCGAGGTACACGATGGGGAACGGTGCAGGCATACGAAAACCCCGAGGAAACCCTCGCAAAGCAGCCCTCTGACAGGTAAGGAACAGCGTGGCTTCCGGATCCGATCGCAATCCGATCATCATTGGCGGCCTTCCGAGTCAGGTTCCTGACTTCGATCCCGAAGAGACCCAGGAGTGGCTCGACTCCCTCGACGCCGCTGTGGACGAGCGCGGCCGGGAACGGGCCCGCTACCTGATGCTGCGGCTCATCGAGCGCGCCCGCGAGAAGCGCGTGGCCGTGCCGGAGATGCGCAGCACGGACTACGTCAACACCATCCCCACCAGGGCTGAGCCGTTCTTCCCGGGCAACGAGGAGATCGAGCGCCGGATCCTGAACGCGACCCGGTGGAACGCCGCGGTCATGGTCTCGCGCGCCCAGCGGCCCGGCATCGGCGTCGGCGGCCACATCGCCACCTTCGCCTCCTCGGCCTCCCTCTACGACGTCGGCTTCAACCACTTCTTCCGCGGCAAGGACGAGGGCGACGGCGGCGACCAGGTCTTCTTCCAGGGGCATGCCTCCCCGGGCATCTACGCCCGCGCGTTCCTCCTCGACCGCCTCAGCGAGCAGAACCTGGACGCGTTCCGGCAGGAGAAGTCGAAGGCGCCGTACGGCCTGTCCAGCTACCCGCATCCGCGGCTGATGCCGGACTTCTGGGAGTTCCCGACCGTGTCGATGGGCCTCGGCCCGATCGGCGCGATCTACCAGGCCCGGATGAACCGCTATCTCCACGCGCGCGGGATCGCGGACACCTCCAAGTCGCAGGTGTGGGCGTTCCTCGGCGACGGCGAGATGGACGAGCCCGAGTCGCTCGGCCAGCTGTCCATCGCCGCCCGTGAGGGCCTGGACAACCTCACCTTCGTGGTCAACTGCAACCTGCAGCGGCTCGACGGCCCGGTGCGCGGCAACGGCAAGATCATCCAGGAGCTGGAGTCGATCTTCCGGGGCGCCGGCTGGAACGTCATCAAGCTGGTGTGGGACCGGACCTGGGACCCGCTGCTGGCGCAGGACCGCGACGGCGTGCTGGTCAACAAGATGAACACCACGCCGGACGGGCAGTTCCAGACGTACGCCACCGAGACCGGCGCGTACATCCGCGACCACTTCTTCGGCGACGACCACCGGCTGCGCGCGATGGTCGAGGGCATGACCGACGACCAGATCCTGCACCTGGGGCGCGGCGGTCACGACCACCGGAAGATCTTCGCGGCGTACAAGGCGGCCGCGGAGCACAAGGGCCAGCCGACCGTGATCCTCGCCAAGACGATCAAGGGCTGGACGCTGGGGCCGAACTTCGAGGGCCGCAACGCCACGCACCAGATGAAGAAGCTGACGGTCGCCGACCTCAAGGGCTTCCGCGACCGGCTGCACCTGCCGATCTCCGACAAGGAGCTGGAGTCGGGCGCGCCGCCCTACTACCACCCGGGCCGGGACTCGGAGGAGATCCAGTACATGCACGACCGCCGCAACTCGCTCGGCGGTTACGTCCCGACGCGCGTGGTGCGCTCGCAGCCGCTCCCGCTGCCGGACGACAAGACGTACGCGACCGTGAAGAAGGGCTCGGGCCAGCAGTCCATCGCGACGACCATGGCCTTTGTGCGGCTCCTGAAGGACCTCATGCGGGACAAGGAGATCGGCAAGCGGTTCGTGCTGATCGCGCCGGACGAGTACCGCACCTTCGGCATGGACTCCTTCTTCCCGAGCGCGAAGATCTACAACCCGCTCGGCCAGCAGTACGAGGCCGTGGACCGGGACCTGCTCCTCGCGTACAAGGAGTCGCCGACCGGGCAGATGCTGCACGACGGCATCTCCGAGGCGGGCTGCACCGCCTCGCTGATCGCCGCAGGTTCGTCGTACGCCACGCACGGCGAGCCGCTCATCCCGGTGTACGTCTTCTACTCGATGTTCGGTTTCCAGCGCACCGGCGACCAGTTCTGGCAGATGTCCGACCAGCTGGCGCGCGGCTTCGTACTGGGTGCGACCGCGGGCCGTACGACCCTGACCGGTGAGGGCCTCCAGCACGCGGACGGCCACTCGCAGCTGCTCGCCTCGACCAACCCGGGCTGTGTGGCGTACGACCCGGCCTACGGCTTCGAGATCGCGCACATCGTGCAGGACGGGCTGCGCCGGATGTACGGCCCCGACAGTGAGGACGTCTTCTACTACCTCACCGTCTACAACGAGCCGATCCAGCACCCGGCCGAGCCGGCGAACGTGGACACCGAGGGCATCGTCAAGGGCATCCACCGCTTCGCGGAGGGCACTTCGGGGTCGATCCCGGCGCAGATCATGGCGTCCGGTGTCGCGGTGCCGTGGGCGATCGAGGCGCAGAAGATCCTCGCCGAGGAGTGGAACGTGAAGGCCGACGTCTGGTCGGCGACCTCCTGGAACGAGCTGCGGCGCGAGGCCGTGGCCTGCGAGGAGCACAACCTGCTGCACCCCGAGGAGGAGCAGCGGGTGCCGTACGTGACGCGGAAGCTGTCCGGCGCGGAGGGACCGTTCGTGGCCGTGTCCGACTGGATGCGGTCGGTTCCGGACCAGATCGCGCGGTGGGTGCCGGGGACGTACCAGTCGCTGGGCGCCGACGGCTTCGGCTTCGCCGACACCCGTGGGGCGGCGCGTCGCTACTTCCACATCGACGCGCAGTCGATCGTGGTGGGCGTACTGACCGAGCTGGCGAAGGAGGGCAAGGTCGACCGGTCGGCGTTGAAGCAGGCCATCGACCGCTACCAGCTGCTCGACGTGTCGGCGGCGGACCCGGGGGCCGCGGGCGGCGACGCGTAGCGCGACCCGGCAGGACCGATGAGGGCGGTGGGGCTTGAGGCCCCACCGCCCTCATTGCTTCACCACTTCTTTACGATGCGGGCATGAAGGAACCATCGGCGCAGGTGCGTTGGGAGCGGCGGACCCAACGGCCGCTGCTGGCGTTCGCGGTGCTGTTCGCCGTCGCCTATGCCGTGCCCATCGTGGTCAGCCCGGCGAGCCGGTCGCTGACCCTCGCGTGCACGGCGGTCGAGTGGGCGGTGTGGGGGGCCTTCGCCGTCGACTACCTGGTGCGGCTGGCCCTCGCAGAGGACCGCCGGCGGTTCGTACGGACGCACTGGCTGGACCTGTGCGCGGTGGCGCTGCCGCTGATCCAGCCGCTCAGGCTGCTGCGGCTGGTGTCGACGCTGCTGCTGGTGCAGCGGCGGGCGCGGATGGCCTCGCAGATCCGGCTGACGACGTATGTCGCGGGGGCGGTGGTCGGGCTGCTGATGTTCGGCTCGCTGGCCGTGCTGTCGGTGGAGCGGGAGTCGGCGGACGGGAACATCAGGACGCTGGGTGACGCGGTGTGGTGGTCGTTCACGACGATGACGACCGTGGGGTACGGGGACCACGCGCCGGCCACCGGCCTCGGGCGGATGATCGCCGTGGGGCTGATGCTGTCCGGGATCGCGCTGCTGGGTGTGGTGACCGCGAACATCGCCGCGTGGTTCATCGCCCGGTTCGAGAAGGACGACGTGGAGGAGCGGCGGCAGACGGAGGCGATCCGGTTGCTGACCGACGAGGTGCGGGCGTTGCGGGCGGAGGTCGCGGCGTTGCAGGAGACGTCCGTCAAAAGGTGACCGGCGTTGCGCCGCCGGGGTGGGTATCGCGCACCCGCGCTTGCGGGGTGCCGCTGCGCCCACCCGTGCCGCCCCAGCGGCACGACTGCCCGCAGCTCTGCGGGCCGGGCGCAGCGGCTTCCCTCACGCCCCGGGGTCAGAACATGCCCGTGCCCGGGTTTGCCGCTCCGGCGATCCAGATGACCGCCAGGAGCGTGTCGATGGCGCCCAGTACCAGGGCGACCAGGGCCGGGACGGGGCGGGTGCCCGCCCAGCTGCGGCCCATGGCGAGCCAGCCGCAGACGATCGCGACGGGGCCGAGGATGATCCCCAGCACAAAGAATCCGGCGATCGCACAGATGACTCCGATGATTCCGAGCGTCGCGCGATCCGGCCCGCTCCGTGACCACGTCCGGCTACGTGAGCGGGGGTACCTGCGCGTTCCGTGTCCGAAGCCCGCCATCATCAACTCCCTGAACCCCTCGGTTGGTTGGGTTCGTTTCGGGTTCGACGATGCGAGTACCCCCGATGCGGTGCCTAATCCTCCGGCCTTGCGGCGCGCCGCCCCCTCCAGCGGCGCGCCTCAGACCGGTCGCCCCCCGTGTCATGCGGCCTTGTCGGCCGGAGGGCTTGACCCACTTTGAACCCTCCCCCGGCCGAAACAGGGGGATTCCTGACTCACGCGGCTCGGCCGCTCAGCGAACGCCCGAGTCTTATGCGATCAACGCCAGCCGGGTTGGAACCAGCCCGGTTGGCCCAATGTCACCCGCCGCACATGCCGGAGGCAAGGAATCTTTAGCGGAGTCACCCGGATAGGTGAACTCCGCCCGGATCGGGCTCAGATGTGCCCGACGCCCGCTCCCGCCTCGGCGTTCTCGCCACGCTTGGTGAGCATCGCGACCAGGACGGCGAGGACGGCGACCCCGGCGGCGACCAGGGACGCCAGGCTCATGCCAGAGACGAAGGTGTCGTGCGCGACGTCGGTGATCTTCGCGGCGATCGCCTCCGGCGTGCCCGGCGCGACCGGTGCCGCGCCGACCTGGACCGCCTCCTTGGCCTGGTCCAGCTGGGTCGGCGCGAGGTCCGGGAGTCCCGCGTCCTTCCAGTTGCCCGCGAGGTCGCTGTCCACCTTGGAGGCCATCACGGCGCCCAGGACGGCCGTACCGAGGCTGCCGCCGATCTGCATCGCGGCCTGCTGGAGTCCGCCGGCGACACCGGAGAGCTCCATCGGGGCGTTGCCGACGATGACCTCGGTGGCGCCGACCATGACGGGCGCGAGGCCGAAGCCCAGCAGGGCGAACCAGAGCGACATGAGGCCGCTGTCGGTGCCCGCGTCCAGGGTGGACATCCCGAACATGGCGATGGCGACGGCGGCCATGCCTCCGGCCAGCGGGACGCGCGGGCCCAGCTTGGTGATCATCGCGCCCGCGAGCGGGGAGCCCACGATCATCATCCCGGTGAGCGGGAGGAGGTGCAGACCGGCGTCGATCGGACCCATACCGTGCACGTTCTGCAGATAGAAGGTGACGAAGAACAGGCCGCCCATGAAGGCGATCGCCATGAGGACCATGAGGACGACACCCGCCGACAGCGGGACCGAGCGGAACAGCGCCAGCGGGATCAGCGGCTCCTTGACCTTCGTCTCCCAGAAGGCGAAGAGCGCGAAGCCGACGACGGACGCGAGGAGGAAGGTCCAGGTCGTGCCGGAGCCCCAGCCCCATTCCGGGGCCTTGATGAGCGCCCACACCAGGCAGAACATGGCGGCCGACAGCAGGGCGATGCCCAGGATGTCGAAGGAGCGCGGGGCGTTCTCGGCGCGGTGGTCGAGCAGGATGAACACGCCGAGGGCGACAGCGAGGATGCCGACCGGCACGTTGATGAAGAACACCGACTGCCAGTTGACGTGCTCGACCAGGACGCCGCCGAGGATCGGGCCGCCCGCGGTGGAGGCGCCGATGACCATGCCCCAGATGCCGATGGCCATGTTGAGCTTCTCGGCCGGGAAGGTCGCGCGCAGCAGGCCGAGCGCGGCCGGCATCAGCAGCGCCCCGAACAGGCCCTGCAGGGCCCGGAAGCTGACGACCAGCGCGATACTGTCGGACATTCCGATGGCACCGGAGGCGGCGGCGAAGCCGACCACGCCGATCAGGAAGGTCTGCCGGTGGCCGAAGCGGTCACCGAGCTTGCCCGCGGTGATCAGGGAGACCGCGAGGGCGAGGAAGTAGCCGTTGGTGATCCACTGGACGTCGGCGAAGCTCGCCTTCAGGTCCGACTGGATGGCCGGGTTGGCGATGGCCACGATGGTGCCGTCCAGGGCCACCATCATGACCCCGACCGCGACGGTTATGAGCGTGAACCAGGGGTGGCCGCGCAGCCCGGAGGCAGGCGACCCGCCGGACGGGGCTGATGGTGCCTTGTCCCCCGGCCCCGTCTTGTCGATGGTGGTCTGACTAGTCATGCGTTCGAGGCTAATGACAGCCGCTGACAATTGACAAACCAATTCACAAGTCGGTAACTGTCACGACAGTGATTGTTATTCGCAGGGAGAGACCCCATGGACACCGCGGCACGGCCGGGACTGCGCGAGCGCAAGAGGCAGCGCACCCGTGACGCGCTGATCAGGGCCGCCCTCGAACTGTTCGTCGGCCGGGGGTACGAGCAGACGACCGTCGACGACATCACCGAGGCGGTCGACGTCTCGCAGCGCACCTTCTTCCGCTACTTCGCCAACAAGGAGGAGGCCGCGCTCGCCGTCCAGGAGATGACGCTGGAGCGCTTCGTCGAGTCGGTGCGCCGGCGCCCGGCGCACGAGGCGCCGATGGAGGCGCTGCGGCAGGCGGTCCTGGAGGGCTGGGACACGCTCAACGAGATCGTCGAATCCGTCGTACCCGTGGAGCTGCATCTGCGCATGTCCCGGGTGATCGAGTCGACGCCCGTCCTGCTCGCCGCCCATCTGCGCCGCTCCGCGGAGATCGAGGAGATCATCGCCCGGGTGCTCGCCGAGCGCGAGGGCCTCGACGTGGACACCGACCCGCGCCCCCGGCTGACGGTGGCCGTGTTCAGCGGGGTGATACGGGTGACGGAACGTCAGTGGAGCACCGGCGAGGACTTCAGCCTCGACGCGATCCGCGCCCTGACGGTCACGTACCTCGAACAGGTGGGACCGGCGTTGACCGGAAACTGGCGAACGGCCTGAAGGCGACCGCACTATGCACCGAAGACCCTGTTTTGTCCAAACGTGATTCACGCCACTTGGTTAACGCGAGACCCTCTCGTTCTCCTAGTGTGTCCTTTCAGTGACTTCCTTCGACACCTCCCCGCAACTGAACGTCTGGCGCGCACTGCTCGCGTTGGCCGTGGTGTTCGTGATGCTGGCCACCACCGGCTGGACGGCACTGCGCAGTCAGCCGAGCAGCACCGCGATCCAGGCATCGCTCTCGGACTGGGAGCACGGCCGCATCGCCGGGCGCCGGCTGCCCGACCCGCAGGAGACGACCCCCCACCGTCTCGCCCGGTTCTTCGCCTCACTCACCGCACAGCAGCGCGGCAGCCTCGTGAGGCGCTATCCGCTCGCCGTCGGCAACATGAACGGCGCCCCCGTCGAGCTGCGCTACCGCGCCAACCGCATCGCGCTCGACCAGGCCCGCAAGGTCGAGCTGAAACGCATGCACGACGTACGGCTCACCCCTGACGGGCAGCAGGAGGCCGGCCGGCGCATGCACCGCTATGTCGCGCTGATGACCAAGGGCCGCCACATCCTCGCCTTCGACCCCGACGGCTCGGGCCGGGTCGCCGAGGTCTTCGGCAGCCTGCGCAAGGCGGAACGGGTCTCGGTCGTCGTCCCCGGCGTCGACACCGACCTGCTCACCTTCCAGCGCACCACCCGCCAGTACTCCGCGCCGGTCGGCATGGCCAAGGCCCTGTACCGGGCCGAGCGCGCGGCGAGCCCCTCGACGCGTACGGCCGTCATCGCCTGGGCCGACTACACCGCGCCCAGCGGGCTCGGCATCGACTCGGCCACCGCGATGCGCGCGGCGGACGGGGCGGTCCGGCTGAACGCGCTGGTGCGGGCCCTGCCCGGCGGCGCCCCGGTCTCCCTGTTCTGCCACAGCTACGGCTCGGTGGTGTGCGGCCTCGCTGCGCGGACCCTGCCGGACCGGGTGGCCGACATCGCGGTGGCCGGCAGCCCCGGGATGCGGGTGGCGAACGCGTCCCGCCTGCACACCTCCGCGCATGTGTGGGCGATGCGGGACGCCGACGACTGGGTGCAGGACGTGCCGTACCTGGAGGTCGGAGGGCTCGGCCACGGGGCGGATCCGATGTCCGCCGCGTTCGGCGCGCGCGTGCTGTCCTCGCAGGGCGCGGACGGACACAGCGGCTACTTCGAGCCCGGCACGGAGAGCCTGTCGAACTTCGCCGACATCGGCACTGGCGTATACCGCTCGGTGCACTGTGCGGGAGATACCGAAGCCTGCCGGGCGGGTTTGTCCGGGGCGGCGTCGGCCGGACGCGCGTAGAGAAGGAGAAATCCACGGATGCGCGGGGAGGGGACGAAGGAGCTCGTGCCGCATACGATGAGCCGCATGGGTGACGTACTGGCCGGATTTCATGCCGCCTGGGAGTTCGACTCCGACTCCGTGCTCATCCGCTACGAACGGGGGATTCGAACACCCAAGCTGTTCCAGGCACTCGGGGAACGCCGCATCCCCCTCGACGCGCTCGCCGGGGTGACTCTCACCCCCGGCAAACGCGGGACGGTGGTCCTGCGTGCCCAACCGCGCCCCGGCGCCGATCCGTTGATGGAGGCGGCCGAGGGGCAGCTCAAGGAAGGGTGCGATCCGTACCGGCTGGTGCTGCCGGCCGGCAAGGAGACGCTCGCCGAGTACTACGCCGACGAGTTGCGCGCGCGGCTGAAGCAGGACGACGAGCCGGCCGAAAGGTTTCTGGTGCCGGCTCCCGAAGTGCCGCTGCAGTTCAAGGCGTACGACGGGAAGGCGTCCTTCGACGGCAGGACCGTGCGCTTCCGGTGGTTCTGGACCGGGGCGTCGTCGGCGAAGTGGAAGGCCGGCGACCAGAGTTTCGCGGTGTCCGAGCTGACCGGGGTGGAGTGGCGGTCACCGGAGGTGTTCGAGGGGCATCTGCGGTTGGTACGGCGGGACGCGGGGGCGCCGCCGGCCCAGGCGGACCAGGACCCGGCGGCTGTGGTGTTCGGGTTGGGATACGGGCCGGTGCACGAGTCGTTGCCGTTCGCGGCCGCTGTGCTGGCCGCCGTCCGCGAGCGCGGGCCGGTCGCGGCCGTGGCCACGACGGCCCCCCGCCGCGACCCCGCCGACATCGCCGAGCGCATCCGTCACCTTGGGGAGCTGCATCAGGCCGGGCTGGTGACGGATGAGGAGTTCTCGGTGAAGAAGGCGGAGTTGCTGGCGGAGCTGTAACTACTCGCGGCCTGCGGAAGTCGTAGCTACTCGCGCCCGGCGGAAGTGAACGTCATGTCCGCGTAGCGGTCGCCCGCCACCTTCGCCGCGATGGGCTCCAGGAGCTCCAGCTCACCCTTCGTCAGCTCGAGCCGGGTCGCCGCCGTGTTCTCCTCGATACGGCTGACCTTGCGGGTGCCGGGGATCGGGACGAGCGGGAGGCCGTGCACCGAGGCCTGCTGCTGGACCCACGCCAGGGCGATCTGCCCGAGCGAGGCCCCGTGGGCCTCGGCCACCGTGCGGATCGGGTCCAGCAGGGCCACGTTGGCGGACGCGTTCTCGCCGGTGAAGCGGGGCTGCTGGCGGCGGAAGTCGTCGGCCGTCAGGTCCTTGTCGGCGTTGGCGAAGGAGCCGGTGAGGAAGCCGCGGCCGAGCGGGGAGTACGGCACCAGGGTCACGCCCAGTTCGCGGGCCGTCGGCACCACGTTCGCCTCGATGTCCCGGCTGAACAGCGACCACTCCGACTGCAGGGCGGCGATCGGGTGGACGGACTGCGCGGTGCGCAGCTCGTCGGCCGTGACCTCGCTCAGGCCCAGGTGCTTGATCTTGCCCTCGCGCACCAGCTCCGCCATGGCGGCGACGGTGTCCTCCATCGGCACGTTCACATCGCGCCGGTGCATGTAGTAGAGGTCGATGACGTCGACGTCGAGGCGCTTCAGGCTCGCCTCGACGGCCTGGCGGATGTAGGGCCGGTCGTTGCGGATGACCCGCCGGGTCGGGTCGTCCGGGGGGATGGACAGGGCGAACTTGGTGGCGATCACGACCTCGTCGCGGTGCGCCTTGAAGAACGGGGAGAGGAACTTCTCGTTCTCCCCCGCGCCGTACGCGTCCGCCGTGTCGTACAGGGTGACGCCGAGTTCCAGGGCCCGCTCCAGCGTGGCCCTCGACTCGCCGGCGTCCGTGGGACCGTAGGCGAAGCTCATGCCCATGCAGCCGAGGCCCTGTACACCGACCTCGGGGCCGTCGTCGCCGAGTCGCACCGTGGGGATCTTGCCGTACGTCATCAGGACCTCTCCGACGCCAGGGCCCGCCCGGCGTCCGCGTAGAAATTGATCTTCCGGTCGAGAACCGCGAGCGTGTCCTGGAGTTCGGCGATCCGCGCGAGGACGTCCTCGCGGGTCTCCTTCAGCAGCTCGAAGCGGTCCGTGTACGTGTGGTCGCCCTCGCGGACCAGTTCCGCGTACCGCACCATGTCCGCCACCGGCATACCGGTCAGCCGGAGCTTGCCGACGAGGTCGAGCCAGTCGAGGTCGCGGTTGCAGTAGCGACGCTGGCCGGTGTGCGAGCGGTCGATGTGCGGCATCAGGCCGATGCGCTCGTACCAGCGCAGGGTGTGCGCGGTCAGGCCGGTGATCGCGACCACCTCGCTGATCGTGTAGCTGTCCTGGCCGTCCGGGCGTCGACCGGGTTGATGCTCCGGGGCGGCACAGCTGTCGGTACTGGTACCCGTGGTTTCCATCACCGTCATGGCCTCAACGCTATGACCTTGGAGTGCACTCGAAGCAAGCGGTACCGGTAAGAAATCGGCAGGACGCCGCACAGGTCGGCTGACTAGCGTGCGGGGCATGAGTCTTGTACGCCGTGCCACGACCGAGGACGCGGAGGAAGTTCTGCGTCTGCGCCAGGTGATGATCGATTCGCTGTCCGGGCCGGACGCCGGGGACACGGAGTGGCACGCGGAGGGCCTGCCCGCCCTGCGTGCCCGGCTGTCCGAGCCCGACGGGGACTTCGCGGCCTTCGTCGTCGACCATCCGGAGCGGCCGGGGGCGCTGGCGGCGCTGGTGGTCGGCACCATCGACTACCGGATAGGCAAGGCGGGCAATCCGCGCGGGCTCGCCGGATACGTCTTCAGCGTCGCCACCGACCCGGACGCCCGCCGCCGTGGCTACGCGCGGGCGTGCATGGAGGAACTCCTCGCCTGGTTCCGCGAGCGGGGCGCCGGCCAGGTCCTGCTGACCGCGTCCAAGGAGGCCGAGCCGCTGTACGCCTCCCTCGGCTTCGCCCGCAAGCCGGACCCCGCGATGGGGCTACGGCTCTGAGCGGCTTAGGCTCGACGGCATGTCCTTGCAGAGCCTCGCCTTGATCGAGAACTGGCCGGTTCCCACCGCCTCGGCGGCCGTCGTACGGGCGGACGGAACCCTGCTGGGTACCCACGGTCCGGTCGGGCAGCGCTTCCCGCTGGCCTCGGTCACCAAGCCGCTCGCCGCGTACGCCGCCCTCGTCGCGTACGAGGAGGGGGCGATCGAGCTCGACGAGCCGGCCGGGCCGCCCGGGTCGACGGTCCGTCATCTGCTCGCGCACACCTCGGGCCTGGCCTTCGACGAGCACAAGGTGACGGCCTCGCCCGGGGAGCGGCGGCTGTACTCCAACGCCGGGTTCGAGCAGCTCGGGGACCACATCGCCAAGGCGGCGGAGATCCCGTTCACGGAGTATCTGCGGCAGGCGGTGCTGGAGCCGCTGGGGATGACCTCGACGACGCTGGAGGGTTCTCCGGCCAAGGACGGCGTGTCCACCGTGGACGACCTCGCACGGTTCGCGGCGGAGGTCCAGGCGCCGCGGCTGCTGGATCCCCGTACGGTCGCCGAGGCGATGACGGTGCAGTACCCGGGGACGAAGGGTGTGCTGCCGGGGTACGGCCACCAGAACCCGAACGACTGGGGGCTGGGCTTCGAGATCCGGGACTCCAAGTCCCCGCACTGGACGGGGTCGTCGTCCTCGCTGCGGACCTTCGGGCACTTCGGGCAGTCCGGTACGTTCCTGTGGATCGACCCGGATGCGGGGGTGGCGTGCGTGGCGCTGACCGACCGGGCGTTCGGGCCCTGGGCTGTCGAGGTGTGGCCGGGGTTCACGGACGCGGTGCTGGCGGAGGTGCGGGGCTGAGCTTCTTTCGCCCCCGCCGCCCCTTCCCGTCCCGTCCCCAGGGGGCTCCGCCCCCTGGAACCCCCGCCTTTGCCCACCCACCACCCGACTCGGTCGGTCGAAGGGTGGGCCTTGATCTCGCCTCCTGGCCGACCCAGTCGGGTGGTGGGTGGGCATAGGTCCGGGGGTCTGGGGGCGGAGCCCCCAGCAACGGACCGCCGGTCAACCGGTCAGCTCCCACAGCAGCAGCTCCGCTGCCGTCACTCCCACCGCCTCCAGATCCTTCGCGTCCGTGATGCGCGCCGCGTCGCCCGGGCCCAACTCCTCGCCGTCCAGGGCCACTTCGCCGCGTACGACCTGGACGTACGCGTATGCCCCGTCCGGTACCGCCGTGCGCTCCCCCGCCCCCAGGCGCCGTACGTGGAGCATCGCGCCCGCCTCGGGGACGGCGTACGGGGTGGAGTCCGCGATGCCGTGGACGATGTCGTAGGAGGGGTCGCCGCCGGGCTCCAGTGGGGCCAGCCACATCTGGACGAAGGTCAGGGGGACCGGGCCGTCGTTGCGCTCGACGTGGCGGACGCCTGCCGCCGAGCTGAGGTGCTGGACGTCGCCGGGGCGGACGAGCGTCTCGTGGCCCGTCGAGTCGCGGTGGGTCAGTTCGCCCTCGACGACCCAGGTCACGATCTCGGTGTGGCTGTGCGGGTGCTCGTCGAAGCCGGCGCCGGGGGCGAGCCGCTCCTCGTTGCAGGCGATCAGCGCGCCGAAGCGGAGGTTGTCGGGGTCGTAGTGCGGGCCGAAGGAGAAGGCGTGCAGGGACTGGATTCCGGTCCCCGGGTCACCGCCTCGGTAGCGCTCCGTGGCGCGCCGTACGTCCATCACGGACCCCACCGTAGTCCTCACCGGTACCCGGGCACGCGTACTCCCGTCCGGATAAGGCAGTCTTGTCCCGTGCCCGAACCCGAATCCCACGCCGGCAATGCGGCCGCGCCCGATGTCCACCCGCACCCCGCGACGCTGAAGCGACTGGAGAAGTCGTCCGGGCGTCTCGCCGCGCAGGCCATCCAGCGTATGGACGAGACGCTGCCGTGGTACCGGGCCATGCCCCCGGAGAACCGTTCCTGGATCGGGCTCGTCGCACAGGCCGGTATCGCCGCCTTCACCGAGTGGTTCCGGCACCCGGACGCCCCGCAGGCCATCTCCACCGACGTCTTCGGAACCGCGCCCCGCGAGCTGACCAGGGCGATCACCCTGCGGCAGACCGTCGAGATGGTGCGCACCACGATCGAGGTCATGGAGTCGGCCATCGACGAGGTGGCGGCCCCGGGCGACGAGAACGTGCTGCGCGAGGCCCTGCTCGTGTACGCCCGTGAGATCGCCTTCGCCACCGCCCAGGTGTACGCCCAGGCCGCCGAGGCACGCGGCGCCTGGGACGCGCGCCTGGAGTCGCTCGTCGTGAACGCCGTGCTGAGCGGGGAGGCCGACGAGGGGGCCGTCAGCCGGGCCGCCGCCCTCGGCTGGAACTCGCCCGAGCATGTGTGCGTGGTGCTGGGCAACGCGCCCGACGGTGACAGTGAGTTGACCGTCGAGGCCATCCGGCGGGCCGCCCGGCACGCCAAGCTCCAGGTGCTGACCGGGGTGCTCGGGTCCCGGCTCGTGGTCATCGCCGGCGGCAGCGACAACCCGCTCGCCGTCGCCAAGTCGCTGATCGGGCCGTTCGCCGCCGGGCCGGTGGTGGCGGGGCCCATCGTCCCCGATCTGCAGGCCGCGACCCGGTCCGCGCAGGCCGCCGCGGCCGGCCTGAAGGCGTGTTCTGCCTGGCAGGACGCCCCGCGCCCGGTGCTGGCGGACGATCTGCTTCCGGAGCGCGCGATGGCCGGTGACCCCGCGGCCCGCGACCAGTTGGTGGAGGAGATCTACAGACCGCTGGAGGAGGCCGGCTCGGCGCTCCTGGAGACGCTCGCCGTCTATCTGGAACAGGCGAGCAGCCTCGAAGGCGCCGCCCGGATGCTCTTCGTCCATCCCAACACCGTGCGCTACCGGCTCCGACGTGTGACTGACGTCACCGGCTGGTCGCCCTCCGATGTACGTTCGGCGTTCACGCTGCGCATCGCGCTGATCCTGGGGCGTCTGGCCGACGGGGATCTCCAGCTCTAGTCTTTTGTCGGGGGTCCACAAAACCCCCTCGTGTTCTTCGTCCTTGTCCCCACGGGCGGTCGTGGCCGTCCACAAGAGAGAGTGTGAGAGTGCTCGTACTCGTCGCTCCCGGCCAGGGCGCCCAGACGCCCGGCTTCCTGACCCCCTGGCTCGAACTCCCCGGTGCCGCGGACCGCGTCGCCGCGTGGTCCGACGCCATCGGACTGGACCTCGCCCGTTACGGCACGCACGCCGACGCGGACGAGATCCGGGACACGGCTGTCGCCCAGCCGCTGCTTGTCGCGGCCGGAATCCTGTCGGCCGCGGCACTCGGTACTGCCACATCAGCCGCTGACGCGGCGGGCGCCGCCATCGTGCCCGGCGCCGTCGCGGGCCACAGCGTCGGCGAGATCACCGCCGCCGCGTTCGCGGGTGTGCTCGACGACACCGCGGCGCTGACCCTCGTACGCAAGCGCGGTCTGGCGATGGCCGAGGCCGCCGCCGTCACCGAGACCGGGAT
This sequence comes from Streptomyces sp. a15, assembly GCF_059026085.1. Lineage (NCBI taxonomy): Bacteria > Bacillati > Actinomycetota > Actinomycetes > Kitasatosporales > Streptomycetaceae > Streptomyces > Streptomyces sp. A15. The sequence continues at coordinate 118,908 of NZ_JBWLKM010000020.1, forward strand.
GTCGGCGCTGCTCGGCGGCGACCCCGAGGTGAGCGTCGCGCACCTGGAGAAGCTCGGCCTGACCCCGGCGAACGTCAACGGGGCCGGCCAGATCGTGGCCGCGGGCACGCTGGAGCAGCTCGCGGTGCTGAACGAGAACAAGCCCGAGGGCGTCCGCAAGGTCGTCCCGCTCAAGGTGGCCGGCGCCTTCCACACGCACCACATGGCGTCCGCGGTCGACGTGCTGGCGAAGGCCGCCGAGGCCCTGACGCCCGCCGATCCGAAGGTCGCCTACGTCTCGAACAAGGACGGCCAGGCCGTCGCCACGGGCGCGGAGATCGTCGCGCGGCTGGTCGGCCAGGTCGCCAACCCGGTCCGCTGGGACCTGTGCATGGAGACCTTCAAGGCGCTCGGCGTGACCGCGCTGATCGAGGTGTGCCCCGGCGGCACGCTGACCGGCCTCGCCAAGCGCGCGCTGCCGGGTGTGAAGACCCTGGCGCTCAAGACCCCCGACGACCTCGACGCTGCTCGCGAGCTCATCGCCGAGACGGTTACATCTGCCGCTGACGCGGCGGGTGCCTGACAAGGAGCCTGGAGAGCAATGTCGAAGATCAAGCCCAGCAAGGGCGCCCCGTACGCGCGGATCCTCGGTGTGGGCGGCTACCGTCCCACCCGGGTCGTGCCGAACGAGGTGATCCTCGAGACGATCGACTCGTCCGACGAGTGGATCCGCTCGCGCTCCGGCATCGAGACCCGGCACTGGGCGAACGACGAGGAGACCGTCGCCGCCATGTCGATCGAGGCGTCCGGCAAGGCGATCGCCGACGCCGGGATCTCCGCCGAGCAGATCGGCGGCGTGATCGTCTCGACCGTCTCGCACTTCAAGCAGACTCCGGCCGTCGCCACCGAGATCGCCGACAAGCTGGGCACGAACAAGGCCGCCGCCTTCGACATCTCGGCCGGCTGCGCGGGCTTCGGCTACGGCCTCACCCTCGCCAAGGGCATGATCGTCGAGGGCTCGGCGGAGTACGTACTCGTCATCGGCGTGGAGCGGCTCTCCGACCTGACCGACCTGGAGGACCGGGCCACGGCCTTCCTGTTCGGGGACGGCGCGGGCGCGGTCGTGGTGGGTCCCTCGCCGGAGCCCGCGATCGGCCCCACGGTCTGGGGTTCGGAGGGTGACAAGTCCGACACCATCAAGCAGACGGTGGCCTGGACCGAGTACGACAGCTCCAAGGACAAGTTCCCGGCGATCACGCAGGAGGGCCAGGCGGTCTTCCGCTGGGCCGTGTTCGAGATGGCGAAGGTCGCCCAGCAGGCGCTGGACGCGGCCGGGATCAGCCCGGCCGACCTGGACGTTTTCATTCCCCACCAGGCCAACGAGCGGATCATCGACTCGATGGTGAAGACTCTCAAGCTGCCGGAGCACGTCACGGTCGCGCGTGACGTGCGCACCACCGGCAACACCTCGGCCGCCTCGATTCCGCTCGCTATGGAGCGGCTTCTGGCGACCGGCGAGGCGAAGAGCGGCGACACCGCGCTCGTCATCGGTTTCGGGGCGGGTCTCGTGTACGCCGCGACGGTCGTTACCCTCCCCTAGGCACTCCGTGCCGGATCATGCGGTCCGGTGCGGGAAATGCACCACCTGCCGCTCACGCGGCGGGAGCCACACCCTCTGGATCACTACGAAGGAGCGCCTGACATGGCCGCCACTCAGGAAGAGATCGTCGCCGGTCTCGCCGACATCGTGAACGAGATCGCCGGCATCCCGGTTGAGGACGTCCAGCTGGACAAGTCCTTCACCGACGACCTGGACGTCGACTCGCTGTCCATGGTCGAGGTCGTCGTCGCCGCCGAGGAGCGCTTCGACGTCAAGATTCCCGACGAGGACGTCAAGAACCTCAAGACGGTCGGCGACGCGACCGAGTACATCCTCAAGAACCAGGGCTGATCCCAGCCCGGATCCTGGCCCCGCCACCCGGCGGTGGCGCCGCTTAATCCTCGTATCCGTTGGAGAAAGAATTCCCGTGAGCTCGACCAATCGCACCGTGGTCGTCACCGGTATCGGCGCAACCACACCGCTGGGTGGCGACGTAGCTTCTACCTGGGAGGGCCTGGTCGCCGGACGTTCCGGTGTCAAGGCCCTGGAGCAGGAGTGGGCCGCCGAGCAGGCGGTCCGCATCGCCGCGCCTGTGGCCGTGGAACCGACCGAGGTCATTCCGCGGCCGCAGGCCCGCCGACTGGACCGTTCGGCGCAGTTCGCGCTGATCGCGGCCCAGGAGGCGTGGAAGGACGCCGGCTTCGAAGCCAGGGCCGGGGAAGACACCAGCGTCGACCCCGACCGGCTCGGTGCGGTGATCGCCTCCGGCATCGGTGGTGTGACGACCCTCCTCGACCAGTACGACGTGCTCAAGGAGAAGGGCGTCCGCCGCGTCTCCCCGCACACCGTCCCCATGCTGATGCCGAACGGTCCCTCCGCCAACGTGGGTCTGCTCGTGGGCGCCCGTGCGGGCGTGCACACGCCGGTCTCCGCGTGCGCCTCCGGCGCCGAGGCCATCGGCTACGCCATCGAGATGATCCGCTCCGGCCGCGCCGACATCGTCGTCGCGGGTGGCACGGAAGCGGCCATCCATCCGCTGCCGATCGCCGCGTTCGGCAACATGATGGCGATGTCCAAGAACAACGACGACCCCCAGGGCGCCTCACGTCCCTACGATCTCGCCCGCGACGGCTTCGTCCTCGGCGAGGGCGCCGGCGTGATCGTCCTGGAGTCCGCCGAGCACGCCGCCAAGCGCGGGGCGCGGGTGTACGCCGAGGCGGTCGGGCAGGGCATCTCCGCCGACGGCCACGACATCGTGCAGCCGGAGCCGGAGGGGCGGGGCATCTCGCACGCCCTGCAGAACCTGCTGGACCGCACCGACCTGGACCCCGCCGAGATCATGCACGTCAACGCGCATGCGACCTCGACGCCGGCCGGTGACGTGGCGGAGCTGAAGGCGCTGCGCAAGGTGTTCGGCGACGACGCCGACCACATGGCGGTCTCCGCGACCAAGTCGATGACCGGTCACCTGCTCGGTGGCGCGGGCGGTGTCGAGACCGTCGCGACGGTGCTCGCGCTGTACCACCGGGTGGCTCCGCCGACCATCAACATCGAGAACCTCGACCCCGAGGCCGAGGCCAACGCGGACATCGTGCGCGGTGAGGCTCGGAAGCTGCCGGTCGAGGGGCGGATTGCTGCGCTGAACGACTCGTTCGGGTTCGGTGGGCACAATGTGGTGCTGGCGTTCCGAACGGTCTGATTTCTGCCGTGAACGGCGTGTGGCCCGAACCCCGGGTTGGGGGCGGGCCACACGCCGTTTTGGTCTCTGTTGTCGGCCGACTGCGGGCCGTCTTGGGCTGGTCGCGCAGTTCCCCGCGCCCCTAGGGCGTCACACCACCTGGTGTAGCCAGCGGACCGGGGCGCCTTCGCCCGCGTACCTGAACGGCTCCAACTCGTCGTCCCAGGGCTTTCCCAGGAGCTTGGACAGTTCCGCCTCCAGGTCCGTCTCGCCGCGCTGGGAGCGGAGCAGGGCCGCCCGCAGACGGTCCTCCGGGATCAGGATGTCGCCGTGGATGCCGGTGACGGCGTGGAAGATGCCGAGTTCGGGGGTGCAGCTGTAGCGCTCGCCCTCGGCGGTGGCGCAGGGCTCGGCGGTGACCTCGAAGCGGAGGAGGTGCCAGCCTCTCAGTGCGGAGGCCAGTTTGGAGGCGGTGCCGACCTGGCCCTGCCAGGAGAACTCGGAGCGCCAGGTGCCGGGCGCGGCGGGCTGCCGGATCCAGTCGAGGTTGACGCGTGTGCCGAGCACCCCGGCGACGGCCCACTCGACGTGCGGGCACAGCGCGCGCGGCGCGGAGTGCACGTACAGAACTCCACGTGTCGTCACCGGGACCTCCGGGCAGAGCGGGACATCTTGCGAACTGGCTGACGGCAGTGGCCGGGCAGCCACGTTGATGGCGAGGCTACCGTGCGGCGGCGCAAGGAGTGTGACGTACCGTCGGTCCCAGTGCCGTGAAACCCCGCCATTCACTCGGCAGGACGCCAGTACGGGTGCGAACCGTTGCACGGGGGGCGTCGGGAACTCTCGCGCGTTGTTATGGGAGGACGAGCTTTTTCGACGACCGAGGGGATCACCACCGGATGCGGAAGCAGAGCCACCGCTCGCGCGCCGTTCTCGCCGTCCTGGCGGCGGCCGTCCTGGGCGTCACCGGCTGTGACGCCGTCGGTGGCGACTCGCCGGGGCCGAGCGGCACCGGGGCGCAGAAGGCGAAGCCGTCCCCGAAGCCGACGCCGGACTGGGACAGCAGCCCGGCATCGGTCGCCGCCGTGGGGGACTCCATCACGCGCGGTTTCGACGCGTGCTCGGTGCTGTCGGACTGCCCCGAGGTGTCGTGGGCGACCGGCAGCAGTGCCAAGGTCGACAGTCTCGCCGTACGGCTGCTGGGCAGGGCGAAGGCTGCCGAGCGGAGTTGGAACTACGCGGTGACCGGAGCGCGGATGGCGGACCTGCCCGGTCAGATGACGCAGGCGGCCGTGAAGAAGCCGGCGCTGGTGGCGGTGATGACGGGGGCGAACGACGCCTGCCGGGCCAGCATCTCGGCGATGACGTCCGTGGCCGACTTCCGGGCCGACTTCGAGGACGCGCTGAGCAGGCTGCGCACGGCCTCGCCCAAGACGCAGGTGTACGTGGCGAGCGTGCCGAACCTGAAGCGGCTGTGGTCCCAGGGTCGTACGAACCCGATGGGCACGCGGGTGTGGCAGCTGGGCATCTGCCCGTCGATGCTGGCGGACCCGAACGTGTTGGACGCGGCGGCGACCGAGCGGCGGGACACCGTGCAGCAGCGGGTGGAGGACTACAACGAGGTGTTGGAGGAGGTCTGCGCCAAGGACCGCCACTGCCGCTTCGACGGGGGCGCGGTGTACGACTTCCGGTTCGGGACCGACCAGCTGAGCCACTGGGACTGGTTCCATCCGAGTGTGAACGGCCAGGCGCGGCTCGCGGAGATCGCCTATCGCACGGTGACGGGCAAGAAGGCGTGACGTACAGGTCGTGACCTAAAGTTCCGCACATGAACGAACTCTTCGGCACACTTTCCGACGGCACGCCTGTTCACCGCTGGACCCTGGAGCGGGCCGGCGTCCGCGTGCGGATCCTGTCGTACGGCGGGATCGTGCAGTCGGTGGAGGTCCCGGACCGGGAGGGGCACGCCGCGGACGTGGTGCTCGGCTTCCCGGAGCTCGACGGCTATGTGACGCACCCGGACCCGTACTTCGGCGCCCTGGTCGGGCGGTACGCGAACCGGATCGCGGGCGGCCGCTTCCCGCTGGACGGCCGGACGTACGCGCTCGCGCTCAACAACCCGCCCAATTCCCTGCATGGCGGCGAGCGGGGCTTCGACAAGCGGGTGTGGGACGTGACGCCGGTCGAGCACGGTGTGCGTCTGACGCGGGTGAGCGCCCATGGCGAGGAGGGCTTCCCAGGGCGTCTGGAGGTCTCGACGACGTACTCGCTGGACGAGGCCGGTGCGCTGCGGATCGCGTACGAGGCGGTCACGGACGCGCCGACCGTCGTGAACCTGACCAACCACAGCTACTTCAACCTGGGCGGGTCGGGGAACGCCGGCGGGCACGAACTGCGGATCGCCGCCTCCCGGTTCACTCCGGTCGACGCGGACCTGATCCCGACCGGCGTCCTGGACGAGGTGGCGGACACACGCTTCGACTTCCGTCAGGCGCGGAAGGTGGGTTCCGGGTACGACCACAACTTCGTGCTCGACAAGGGGGTGACGGACGGGCCCGTGGAGGTCGCCGAGCTGTACGACCCGGCGTCCGGCCGGGTGCTGACCGTGGCGACCACCGAGCCCGGCCTCCAGCTGTACACCGCGGACCACCTCGGCGAGCCCTTCGCGCCCTGCGACGGCATCGCGCTGGAGACGCAGCACTTCCCCGACTCCCCGAACCGCCCGGAGTTCCCGAGCACGGTGCTGCGGCCGGGCGAGGTGTGTCGCTCGGAGACGGTGTACGGGTTCTCCACCCGATAGACGCCGGTTCCCCACCCGATAGACGCCGGTTCCCCACCCGATAGACGCCGGTTCCCCACCCGATAGACGCCGGGCGTTTCCGCCTGTCGGACGTGATGAGCCCCGGCCCAGGGGTCAGGTCCCGGGCCGGGGCTGGTTCATGGGGAGCAACGTGTCCCGTATCAGACGTTAATCGTCGCGGTGAGCCGACGGTCCGTGATTGAGCGGCTCACCTGGATCTCGTACGAACCCTTCACAAACGACCAGGCCCCCTCCTTCTCGTCCCAGACCTCGAAGGCCCGGCGCGGGAGTTCCACGGTGGCCTCGACGGTCTCGCCGGGTGCGGCCGTGACGCCCGCGAAGCCGGCCAGCCGGCGGGCGGGGCGTTCGGCGTCGGGCTCGCCGGGGGCCAGATAGACCTGGACGACCTCGTGGCCGGGGCGCGGGCCGGAGTTGCGGAGGCGGACCCGGGCGGTGGTGCCCCGGACCTCGACCGACTCGTAGGTCCAGTCGGTGTAGCCGAGGCCGTGGCCGAAGGGGTACGCCGGGGTGCGGCCCTGCTTCTCCCAGGCGGTGTAGCCGATGAAGACGCCCTCGCGGTACGGGAGCTCGCCGCTCTCCGGGACGACCTGGGTGACCGGGGCGTCGGCGAGGCTGCCCCAGGTGCTGGGGAGGCGGCCGCCGGGCTCGTGGGCGCCGGTCAGAACGTCGGCGAGGGCGTCGCCGCCCTCCTGGCCGGGGAACCAGCTGAGCAGGACGGCGGCCGCCTCCTCGCGCCAGGGCAGTTCCACCGGGGAGCCGGCGTTGACGATCACGACGGTGTTCGGGTTGGCGGCGGCGACCACACGGACCAGGTCGTCCTGGCGGCCGGGGAGGGTGAGGTCGGTGCGGTCGAAGCCCTCGGACTCGACGCGTTCGGTGGTGGCGACCACGACGACGGCCGTGTCGGCGGCGCGGGCGGCCGCCACGGCCTCGGCGATCAGCTCGTCGGGGTCGCGCTGCGGTTCCTGGTGCGCGAGGGCGAAGGAGACGACCTTCGTCGGGAAGTCGTCGGGGAGCCGGACGACGTAGGTGAGGGAGACGTCGACCGGGCGGTCCGCGGTGAGTTCGGCCCGGGCGCAGGGGGTGGGGGCGCCGAAGAACGCCTCGAAGGGGTCGGCGTCGTTGGCGGGGCGCCGGACGTCGTCGAAGTGCGTGGTGCCGTCGACCCGGAGGGTGAAGGCGCCGAGGCCCTTGATGCCGAAGGTGTGGGTGCCGGTGGCGCGCGGGGTGAAGGTGCCGGTCAGTTCGACGGCGTGGAGGCCCGCGCGGGTGACGCCGTCGGGGAGGTCGTCGCCCATCCACTGGAGCTGGCCGTTCGGCGCGGAGGCGGTGCCGATGACCTGGCCGTCGGCGTCGCGGCAGACGGCCCGCAGCTCGAAACCCTTGTCGGCGACGGCGAGTTCGGTGTTCGGGTCGGCGCCGACGGCGTAGCTGAGGGTGCCTTCGGGGAGGGCCGCGGTGAGGCCGTCGAGCGGGGAGACGATCCGGGCCGGGAAGACGGTGGCGGAGCCGCCGCCGAGGACGCGGGCGTCGCGGGCGGCGGCTCCGATGAGGGCGATCGTGCCCGGCTTCAGCGGCAGTGCCTGGTTCTCGTTGCGCACGAGAACGAAGGAGCGGCGGGCGATCTCGCGGGCCAGGGCCTCGCCGTCGACGGTGTCGGGCAGTTCGGTGACGGCCGGCTCGGCGCCCTCCAGGATGCCGACGCGGGCGGCGAGCCGCAGGACGTTGCGGACGGCGTCGTCGACCTTGGCCTCGTCGACCTCGCCGTCCCGCACGGCCTTCGCGAGCGCGTCGCCGTACACGGTCTGCGGGCCGGGCATGGCGACGTCCAGTCCGCCGTTGATGGCACCGGTGGTCGAGCGGGCGGCGGTCCAGTCGGAGACGTTGAAGCCGTCGAAGCCCCATTCGCCGCGCAGGATCTCGTTCACCAGGTGGTGGTGCTCGGTCATCGTGGTGCCGTTGACCGAGTTGTAGGCGGTCATGATGCCCCAGGGGTGGGCGTTCTCGACGATCGCCTCGAAGGGGGCGAGGTACAGCTCGCGCAGGGCGCGCTCGCTCAGCAGGTTGTTCACCGTGAAGCGTTCGGTCTCGGCGTCGTTGGCGACGAAGTGCTTGACGGTGGTGCCGACGCCGCCGGACTGGACGCCGGTCACATAGCCGGAGCCGATGAGGCCGGTGAGGTACGGGTCCTCGCTGTACGCCTCGAAGTGGCGGCCGCCGAGCGGGGAGCGGTGCAGGTTGACCGTGGGCGCGAGCAGGACGTGGACGCCCTTGCGGCGGGCCTCCTGGGCGAGGAGGACGCCGGCGCGGCGGGCCAGCTCCGGGTCCCAGGTGGCGGCGAGCGCGGTCGGCGAGGGCAGCGCGATGGACGGGTCGTCGGCGCTCCAGTGGACGCCCCGGACCCCGATCGGGCCGTCCGACATGACGAGGGACTCGAGGCCGATCTCCGGCAGGGCCGGCAGGGACCACGTGTCCTGGCCGGCCAGGAGCCTGGTCTTGGCGTCCAGGTCGAGTGTGCGCAGGGCCGTCTCTACGGCCGCCTCCGTGTCCGGCGATGTCGGGGTTCCCGCCATGGCTGTGCCTCCTCGTTGAAGCCTGGGTCCGTGCGGTTCCTCCATCCTGCATCGATTACCTGTAGACCGGTAGGTTTCGTTATCGTGCCGTTACATTGGGTTGGTTCCGGTGTCGTACGGTGACGGCATGAGCGCGAGAGTCAGGAGCGAGGAGCGGCGGGCCGCGATCGTCACGGCGGCGCTGGAGGTGATCGCCGAGCGCGGTTACCGGGGCGCGAGTCTCGCGGCGGTGGCCGAGCGGGTGGGGCTGACCCAGCAGGGGCTGCTGCACTACTTCCCGACGAAGGACGCGCTGCTCGTGGCCGTCCTCGAGGAGCGGGACAGGTGGGACGCGGTCCCGGCCGGGCAGTGGCGGACCGACCTCCTCGCCCAGCTCGTCGAGTACAACGCGATGCGCCCCGGCATCATCCAGACCTTCTCCGCACTGCTCGGCGAGAGTGTCACGGAGGGGCATCCGGCGCGCGGCTACTTCACCGAGCGGTACGCGCAGGTGCGGGCGAGCATGGCGCAGGTCCTGCGCGCCGAGTACGGCGACCGGCTGCCGAACGGACTCACCCCGGAACGCACCGCTCCCCTGCTGGTCGCGGTGATGGACGGTCTGCAGTACCAGTGGCTGCTGGACCCGGACTCGGTGGACATGCCGGGGGCGTTCCGGGACTTCCTCACGATGCTGGGCGAGGGCTGACCGCCACCACCTCGACCTCGACCTGCGCCTCGGGCCGGACCAGCCGGGGCACCTCGAAGGTCATGCTGGTGGGCGGGGTCCCGGTGAGGAACTGCCGTCGCACGGTGCCGTATTCCTCCAGCCCGCCGATGTCCGTGAGGCAGGTCCGGATGTTGATGATGTCGGCCAGGGTCGCCCCGTGGGCCCTGAGCAGGGCGTCCAGCGCCTCGAAGACGCCTCGGCCCTGCTCGGCGAGGGTGGCGCCCTCGGCGATCTGCCCGGAGACGAACAACAGGGCACTGCCGTCGGCGTGTTCGACGCGGGCGACCTGGGAGTAGTACGGGCCGAGCGGTTGGGGCGCGGAGGTGGGGTTGCCGATGGTGATCTGCATGCCTCGACGCCAGGTCCGGGCCAGGGGTGCGACAAGCGAATGTCTAGCACGGCTGCCATGCAGAACCAGCATGCCTCTGTGGACGTTCCCGATCTCTCCTCCGTGTGGCTGCGGGTCTACCTGGAGGTGGCCCGGCAAGGGTCCTTCACTGTCGCCGCCCGCACCCTCGGCTGGACCCAGTCGGCGGTCTCCCGGCAGGTCTCCTCGCTGGAAGGGGCCCTGGGCGGCGCCCCGCCATCCGCTGACGGCGGGCCCGGAACCCGTGCGCCTCGGCCAACTCGCCGACGCCGACTGAATCTCCGGCGGCCCCGCCCCGAGGGCACCCTGCTGGACGCCGCCCTGCGGCAGGGGTGGTAGCTGCTCGCCAAGGAGTGCGTACGAGGTCGAATTAGCTCGATCGTGTGATGATCGACATCCGGGCTTGCGCTGCCCTGGGCCATTCGGGTTTGAGCGCGTCCGCGAAACGTGATCTTGCGATCTGGGACGCCGGGTACGGCGTCAGCGTGCGGGGCCCCTGCTCTACCGGAGTGATGGTTCAGGGCCTCCCCGTCGCCCTCTGGCCGTACCCACATGGCCAGGTCGCGAGGGAACCGACCTCCCGGGCACGGACCACGCACAGGATGCGTGTCGCCGCCGGACTCGGCGTGACGCTGGTGCCGGCGCTCGCCGCCGGGTCCGTACGCCCGGATGTCACGTTGCTGCCGGTACTTGACGACGGGGGGCCCGCGCGGGCCGTGTACGCGGCGACCGTGCGGGGCCGCTCGCTCGCGCCGGCCGCCGAGGCCTTCCTCGGGGCACTGCGGGAGGCGGCCGCCCGCATCCCGGCCTAGGTATGCGTACTCAGGCGCTCATCCGGCCCCGGGACGAGGATGAGCCGTATGAGAGGGAGAAACATCATCGCGGTGCTCGCTCTGCTGCCCGTCAACGCCCTGGCCGTGGGCTACGGGTGGCTGGCGGTCGGCATGACCGGGTGGGCGGCGGGCTTCGACGACGAACCGTACGAGGCGCCGATGGCCGAACTGGGCGCCACCTGCGGGGTGGTGGCGGCCATCGGCGTGCTGCTGTGGCTGGCCCGGCTGCGGGGAGCCGCGGTGTTCCAGATGGCTCCGTTGCTCGTGCTCGCCCTGCTGATGCCGTCCTCCTGAGCCACACCCCATGGCGTGGACCACTTCCGTCACGCGATACTGCGGCCGTTCGCACCCCACGCGCCCCACAGCGACGGAAGGACCTGAACTTCCTTGAATTCCATACGTGTTCGGATCGGCGTTCTCGGGCTGGCTCTGGTGGCCGGGCTGGCGGCCCCCACCCAGGCGTCCGCCGCCGAGACCGCTCTCTCACCCACCGTCGAGGAGCAGCGGCTCGACCGGGCCGTACCGCAGGAGATCCTCCGGCGTTCCGGATTCGACGCCGTGACCGCGGAGTTCGCCCGGGAGCTCGGTGCGGCGCGCTCCTACGCCGAGGCGCGGCGGGTCGTCGTACGGGAGGGGTCGGCGCTGTGGCGGCGGGCCGTCGGGCGGGCGCAGGGGCGGGGGCCGGTGGGCGGTGACCTCAGTCGGGACGACGACCGGCCGCTGTACTGGGCGCGGCTGGGGATGACGCGGGAAGTGCGGACGTGGGAGCCGGGGTTCGGGCTGACGGACGACCGACGGACGGCTCTGCTCGGTGAGTTGGAGCGGACGTCACGCGGGCAGACCGCTGTGCGGTACCCGCGGGGCGACGGGATCAAGCAGGTCCTTGTCACCGGCTTCGATCCGTTCACGCTGGACCGGGACATCCGGATCTCCAATCCATCGGGAGCGACCGCGCTGGCGCTCGACGGCACGGTGATCGAGACCGCGGAGGGGCCGGCGCGGGTCGAGACCGTCGTCTTCCCGGTGCGCTGGCAGGACTTCGCGGACGGGACGGTGGAGCGGACGCTGCGGCCGTATCTGCGGCAGGTGGATCTCTTCGCCACCGTGAGTCAGGGGCGCGTGGGGCGGTTCGACGTCGAGCGGACCAACGGGGCCTGGCGGGGCGGGTTCCCCGACAACGACAACATCGGCAGGACCGAGACCGTGCCGGTCCGTGATCCAGCCTCGCAGCCGCAGTGGACCTCTACGACGCTGCCGTACGCGACGATCGTGGGCGCCGAGACCGGGCGGTTCCCTGTGTACGACAACACGAGTGTGACCGAGATTCCGGCGGGCGGTACGGAGGCCGTGGTGCGGGCGGACGGGCCGACGCCGGGGTCGACCGCGCGGGCCGGGGGTGGCGGGAACTATCTGTCCAACGAGATCGCCTATCGGGCCACGCTGTTGCGGGACCGGCTGGGGTTGCACGAGGTGCTGCCGGGTGGGCATGTGCATACGCCTGTGCTGCAGTTCGGGGCGGGGAACACGGATCCGGCGAGTGGGATGGTGACGGATGCGGAGTTCGTGCGGAACCGGGTGGACATCATTGCTCAGGTGACGGGGATTGTGCGGGTGGCTGTGGAAGGGACATCGGCCTTGTAGGTGTCCGGTGGTGTGGGCGGAGGTGGGCGTCGGGTTTTTCGCCCCCTCCGCCCCTTCCCGTCCCGTCCCGTCCCTGGGGGCTGCGCCCCCAGACCCCCGCTTCGGCCCGAAGGGCCTCGTCCTCAAACGCCGGACGGGCTGAAAGGCGTCTCCTCGGCCAGTAGGTCCCGGGCCATCAGCGTCGCGCCCGCGACCGCGCCCGGCATCAGGAAGACCGCGACGAAGGGGATCAGGAAGGACACGGCGAGGGGGGTGCCGAAGCCCCAGACCAGGGTTTTGCGGGTGCGGAGGAGGGCGAGGCGGTCCCGGAGTTCGACGCGGCGGCGTTGGAGGGCGACGGAGGTGAGTTCCTGGGTGAGGAAGAAGCCGGTGACGAGGAAGCCGATCACCGGGACGACCGTCTGGCCGACGACCGGGATGAAGCCGAGCCCGAACAGGAGGACGCCCCACAGCACGGCGCGTACGAGGATGCGGAGGCTGTCGCGGGCCGAGATCCACAGCTCGCGCCAGAGCGGGAGGCCGGACTCGGGGGCGGTGCCGTCCGGCGAGACGTCCCGGTCGACCTTCTCGGAGAGGTTCTCGTAGAAGGGCTGGCCGATCAGGAGGGTGACCGCGGTGAAGGTGATGACGGAGAGGAGAAGGGCGAGGGCGAAGAGGACGGCGGTCAGGAAGCCCCGGAAGAGACCGGACCACGGGCTCGACCAGTCGTCCGCGAACGGGGTCGCCCACGTCACGAAGTCCTCGCCCCAGAGGGCCAGGGCGACCAGGGCCGCCGCGTAGAGGACCAGGGTGATCAGGCCCGGGAGCAGGCCGAAGCCGAACTGCTTGCCGTGCCGGGCCACCCAACGCTGGCCCTCCATGAGGTACTTGAATCCCGCCCCGAGATCGCGCATGGGGGAACTCTATCGGGAGGTTGTTGGTCACTTTTCGACCAACCGAGTCGGCTTGGTGCCCCGGTGCCGGGTCACACAGGAGTCACCGCCACCACAACCGTTCCTGTGGACTGAGCGGGAGTGAGTCCCGTTCAGCCGCGCGCCCCGAACGGTCTTGGGCACACTGGTCCCCGGCGTACTCGACCCCGGGTGGCGACACGCATCGTGTGCGTGGTCCGGGCCCGGGAGGCCAGTTCCCTGCGCGACCTGGCCAGTTGGATACGGCCAGAGGCGGCGGGGAGGCCCTGAACCATCCTCTGGTGGAGCAGGGGCCCCGCACGCTGACGCCGTACCCGGTGTCCCAGGTCGCACGATCACGTTAGCCCGATCAGCCCAGGGCACCGCAAGCCCGCAAGCGGACGATCACCCGATTGAGCTAATTCGGCCTTGTGCGCACTCCTTGGTGAGCAGTTCCAACCCCCCGCTCCGCCGCCGGAGACACCGCCGCCGACACCCGTACCGCCGCCGCCCGCCCGGATCACCGGGGTGAGGGCGAGGAGCGCACCGGCGGCCAGTCCAGCCGCCGCCGGCAGCAGGGGCGAGGCCGCCTCGACCAGGTCGCCGAGCGCCGCCGCGAACTCCTCCACGGCCGGCTCCACGGCGTCCAGGACGGGCAGGAGGCTGTCGCCCAGGGCCGCGAGCAGCGCCTGGGCCGGTTCGCTCACGGGGTGTACGGCCAGCGGCGCCCCGGACGTGCCCAGCCGCATCAGCGTGTCGACGATCCGGTAGAACGCCTCCTGGGCCTGCGGGGACTCGCTCGCCTCGGCCAGTTCCGCGGTGGTCTCGCGCAGGACGCGCAGCGCCTCGCTGCCCGAACCGTCGTGCGGGTCGAAGGTGTTGATGGCGATTCTGGTGATGTTCCCGGCCGTGTCGAGGAGTTGGCCGGTGATGTCGGTGGTGTTGCGGGCCATGCGCAGTACGTCGTCCCTGCTGGGGAGCGAAGGGATCGTGGCCACGAGCTCTCTCCTCGTCTCACACGCCGCAACCGGCGCCGAACTCCTGGGTGTTCCGCCCTCAGCATGCCCACTCCGCACCCGCAATGCGCCCCCTGCCGGCCACCGGTGACGAGCCGTCCGGGGTGTCTGCGACACCGACTCCCTCTTGTTGCGGTTGAGTCGAACAGGTACACATCGCCGTACCGATCACAGGAAGCCCCACAGGAGGTACGCGTGCGCACCACGAGAACCGTTCCTGCGAGACCTGTTCTGATCACCGCCCTCGCCGTCACCACGGCGGGCTCACTCCTGCTCACCCCCCACACCGCCGTCGCGAGGCCCGAGCCCCCCGTCACCCGCGAGGGCCCCGCCGTCGACGAGCGCGCCGCCCGTGCCCCCGAGAGCGCCGCCGAACGGGCACTCACCGATCAGGGCAGCCCGACCACCGGCACCGGGCGCGGCTATCCTCGCGAACAGGTCCTGACTCCCGACCCGGAGAACCCCGCCGACAGGTCCATCAAGCTCGGCCTCACCCCGTACCACGGGATCGCCCCGAAGCTGAACGCCCTGCAACGGCTCGGCGACCGGGTGAGCGTCGAGGTCGCGGGCCGTTCGGCCGGCGGGCACCGGCTCTACCTCGTGACCGTGACCGCCCCGGAGAGCGCCCGTCAGGCCCGCGCCCAGGAGCGGATGCGGGAGCTGATCGAGAGCGCGCCGGGCAAGGCCGCCAAGGACCCGGCGGTCAAGGCGGGTTACAAGACTCCCGTCTTCTTCAACAACAACATCCACGGCAACGAGTGGGAGGGCACCGACGCCTCCCTGAGGATCGTCGAGCAGCTCGCGACCGCGAACGACGCGAAGACGAAGGACCTCCTCGCGCACAGCCGCCTCTACTTCAACATCACGGCCAACCCGGACGGCCGTATCGCCGGCACCCGCGCCAACGCCAACGGCTTCGACATGAACCGGGACTTCGTCACCGCCTCGCAGCCCGAGGTGCGGGCGATGCGGCAGATCGAGATCGACAAGCAGCCGGCCGTCATGCTCGACCTGCACGGCTACGTCAACGGCACGCTCATCGAGCCCACCACTCCCCCGCACGGCGAGAACTACGAGTACGACCTGTTCCTGAAGAACACCTACGCCAACGCGCTGCGCATGGAGACCGCCGTCAACGGCCTCGGCTACACGCCCGCGAAGGACGGCGTGCGGCCCGCGCAGATCCCCTTCCGGGACCAGGAGGAGGGCTGGGACGACTGGCCGCCGATCTTCACCCCGCAGTACGCGGCCTTCCACGGCACGGTCGCCGCGCACACCGTGGAGATCCCGCTGGCGGTGAACAACGCCGCCTACACCAGCCTGCCGGAGAGCGAACTGCGCCGCCGGTCCGCGATCAACGTGGACGTGGCCGGTGCCGCCATCCGGGCCACCCTCGACTTCGTCCGGACGAACCGCACGTCGCTCGTCGCCGACCAGATCGAGGTCTTCCGGCGCGGGGCGGCGGGCGCGGCCCAGGTGCCGGTTTCGGAGGAGACCGTGCCGGGCGTTCCGGGCATCGGTCCGGAGGACGTGTACACCACCGACTTCCCGCGCGCCTATGTCATCCCCGGCGGGTCCACCGCCGCCGCCCGTCTCGTCGACCACCTCCTCGCCAACGACGTCCGCGTCACCCGCGCCGCCCGCGACTTCCGGCTCGCGGGACGGTCGTACACGAAGGGCTCCTACGTCGTCGACATGCACCAGCCCAAGCGAGGGCTCGCGAACGTGCTGCTCGCCGACGGGACGGACATCAGCGACAAGGTCTCGGTGATGTACGACATCTCGGGCTGGAGCCTGGGCCGCCTGTGGGGCGCCACGGTCGAGCCGGTGACGTCCGGCGGCCTGACGGGCCTGCCGCTGCGGACCGTCGAGGAGGCCGCGCCGGTCGGTCACGTCGCCCCGCGCGGCGACCTGCGGCTGCGGCTCGACGACCCGCAGGAGATTGCGGCGCTCAACTTCCTGCTCCAGCAAGGCGTTTCGGTACGGCGGTCCGCGGACGGCAGTGCGATCGTGCCGGCGGCGGCGCGGACGAAGGCGGCCGCGGCGGCGCGGACGTACGACGTCGTCTTCGACACGACGAAGGCGACCGGCACGACCGAGCTGCGCCGGCTGCGGGTGGCCGCCGCCGTCACGCCCGGTGAGCTGTTCGCGCTGCGGGAGATGAACTTCGAGGTCACGCCGGTGTCGACGGCCGTGCTGAACGCGGGCTTCGACTGGGCGGAGGCGGACGTGCTGTTCGTGTCGGCGGGACTGAATTACGGCGCCCTGAACACGACCGCCCGTACCGCCCTCGACGCCTTCCTCGGCAGCGGGCACGGGCTCGTCGGGCGCGGGGTCACCGGAGCCGACCTGAGCACCGCCGCCGGGCTGCTGGCGGCCAAGCCGGTCGAGGGCAACGGGGACGCCAACGGCGTGGTGCGGGTGGTGAATTCGGGACCGGTGACGGCCGGTGCGCCGGATCACGGGTTCGTGTACGCGCCCGTCTGGTTCACCGACCTCGGCCCCGGGGTCCGGGTGGAGCAGACCTACGGGACCGGTAACCCGCTCGTCTCCGGGCACTGGCGAGCGCTGGAGGACGGCTCCGGCGGTCCCGCTCAGGCGGCGGGGCAGGCCTCGGTCGTCAGTGGCTCGGGGGCCGTTCTGTTCGGCACCGAACCCCTCTTCCGGGACCATCCGAAGGGGGAATTCGCGCAGGTGGCACGCGCGCTGTTCACAGTGGCGCAGGCGCGTGGCGGTACAGGTGAGGAGAGCGGATGACACAGGAGATCCACGGCACCGTCGCGGACGGATTCGAGGCGGTACGCGAGGAGTTCGCCGCCTTCGTGGCGGGGGAACGCCCGGACTACGAGGGGCAGTTGTGCGCGTACGCGCACGGCCGCAGAGTCGTCGACCTGTGGACGGGGAACGGCACCGACGCCGGTTCCCTCTACGGCGTGTACTCCTCGACCAAGGGTGCCGCCCACCTCGTGGTCGCGCTACTCGTGCAGGACGGCACGCTCGAGCTGGACCGCAAGGTGACGTACTACTGGCCGGAGTTCAGCGCCGAGGGCAAGGGCGCGCTGACCCTGCGCGAGCTGGTCTCGCACCGCGCGGGCGTGGTCGGGCTCGACGCCGGGTTCACCGCGCAGGAGCTGGCCGACGACCGGCTGGTCGCCGAACGGCTCGCCGACCAGCGGCCGTTCTGGCGGCCGGGCACGGCGTTCGGCTACCACGCGCTCGTCATCGGCGCGCTCGCCGGGGAGGTCGTACGGCGCGCCACCGGCCGTACGCTCCAGGAGGTGTACGAGGAGCGGATCCGCGTCCCGTACGGGCTCGACTTCTTCCTGGGGCTGCCCGAGGCACTGGAACCGCGCTACCGCCCGGTCCAGCCGATGGCCCCGACGGCGACGCAACAGGCGCTGCTGGACTCGGTGGCGACCGGCCCGCACACGCTCTCCTCGATCGCCTTCAACCAGCACGTGCCGAACTCGGGTGACCTGGTGGACTACGCCAACTCCCGTGCCGTACGCGCCAAGGGACCGGCGTCGGCGGGCGGGGTCGCCGCCGCGCGCGGGCTCGCCGGGATGTACGCGGCGGCGATCAGCGAGGTGGACGGGCGGCCGCCGCTGCTGAAGCCGGACACGGTCGCCGAGGTGGGGCAGATCCACTCGGCCGGGTACGACCTGGTGGCCCGGGCGCACAAGTCGTACGGGCTCGGCTTCCAGGCGACGGCCGACATGTGGCATCCGTTCCTGGGTGCCGGGACGTTCGGGCACAGCGGAGCGGGCGGTTCGCAGGCCTTCGCCGATCCGCGCAGCGGGCTGGCGTACGGCTACACCCGCCGCCGGATGGCGTTCCCGGGCGGGGCGGCACCGGAGAACGAGCGGCTGGTGCGGGCGGTACACAGGGCGGCGCTGGCGAGCTGATCGCAGACGGGCGCCTACGGTGCTGCGTGACGTCCGCGGCGGGCTTCTACGCCGTCGCGGACGCCACGCAGCGATGTGCCGAACGTCCGCGGCGGGTTTCGGCGCCGTCGCGGGCGTCAGTGGCCCTGCCGGCAGGATCGCGGCGGGGACGGATAAGAGCGCGGCTCACGTCGAACAGCAGTCGCGTCGTCGGACCGTTGAATCGAACCCCTTGCGCGTCGATGGTTCGCGCAGCTCTCGAAACTCTTCGTTCTTCGGGTGTCGTGCTAGTCGATCTGCCCCATGACACCACCGGGGTAGCGGTTGACCTCGCCTGCCCTGGAGAACAGGGACGGTGCGTCGACGGGACAGTCGGCCATGGCCCAGGACGGGTTCCCCGACACGATGAGGCCCGGTCCGTCGGCGGACTCCAGCAGGAACATGTAGTCCGGGTCCTCGGTGATGCCGTACCGCTCGGCCACCGCCTTCACCTCGTCGGTGGAGGAGACCTTACGGATGGTCAGTCCCCTCATCGTCGAGCGGAGGAACATGACGTCGACATGGCCGGCGGCCACCTCGATACGCGGCCCGGCCTCAAGGCCGAGATGCGCGTCGCTGCGCAGGCGCAGGGTCCGATGCGTGACCGAGTAGTCCCACACCTTGAAAAGCCGGTCCGGCTGGCTGAATTCCATGCCCTTTCTCCTGTCCTGTCCTGCCTGCGCAGTCACGCGAAAGTCACCGCAAGCGGGGAGTGGGGCCCTGCAACGGAGGGCCCCGCGTCACACCCTGTCACCAGGGCGGACACGGCCGGCCAAGTTCATCCCGCTTGCCGTCCATCGTCTCGACGACTTCCATCGACTCGTAGTCGTTGTGGTCGCTCAGGATGATCAGGGCCATGAACTGACGCCCTTGGACGGAGAACGATCTCATAGCCATCCCTCGAACTGGGCTCGACCGCCGCGCGTGCACTTCTGCGCAGTAACTTACGGTGCAGACCGCAGAGACCAACTCCATCGCCGAATAGGCCTTCGGCTGGGAACGGGGTTCGGCGCGCGGCTTCGGACGACTCGAAACTCTTCGTCAGGCATGGCCTGTCATTCGGTGATGCGGAACCATCCCGACTCCGGCTCGTCGAGGATTCCCTGACGCGCCATGTCCCGGCACGCCTGTACGAGGCCCTCTCTGGACGGCACTGGGTCCAGGTCGGCGCTTCGCGCGAAGACCTCCAGGCGCCAGGCGTCGAATGCCTCCGACCCGTCCAGGAGCAGGTCCATGTCGACCTCGGTCCCATCGGGTCCGGCCATCCGGCATCCGCGGCCGTGGACCGCGTACGAGAAGCCGGTGTCCGAGCGGGCCCTTCGGTCGAGCTCTCCCGCCCGGACCGCCTTGAGGACGTTCTCCAGCCCGTCGAACTGGGGATAGGTGCCCGCCAGCTCCGTTCTGATGAGCTTGTGCGCGCGCAGGAAGGAACGCACGCAGGTCTCGGCTTCGCCCGACTGGCTCACCGTCGCCTCCGTCCTCTGCGCTCCTCGGGGAAGTCCCCGCCCCTTTTCGACAGACGCCCAGACCACTTCGTCGGCGGATTTGTAGCCGTAGGCCTTGACCTCGTCAAAGCGTAAGGGCTCGATAGCGAACGTCGATCCCCGCCTTCTTGGCCGCCGAGACCCGATGGTGGCCATTGATGACGTGGCGCCTGTTCACGTGCTCGAAGACCTCGATGGCTCACCGACCCAGCCGTCCCTGGACATGCTGTCGGCGATCGTGTCGACGATCGCCCGGTCGGCCTTGCCCCCGAGCTGCTCCGTCCGCTCCAGTTGGTGAGGGCTGATGGAGCAGTTGTGCACCAGGACCGTTCGGCACCCGCCAGCACGTAGTACGTGTGCTACGCGAAGCCTTCGACCTGCTTTTTCGCAGGTCAAGTGCGGTTTGCTGGTCCGGTGACATGCCCGGGTGTCCGTGGTTGTCCGGGATTGTTGCCGTCACCTACTGCCGTCAGCCGGTTCAGCCGAGGTACGGCTTCTCGCGCTGTTCCAGGAAGTGCTGGATCCTGAGCCGTTGGGTGTGGTGCATCGGCAACTGCTCGATCTCTTCGGGCGGTACGAACCGGAGTTCGGTGGACTCGTCGGAGATCTCCAGTCGGCCGCCGGCGATGCGGGCGGTGAAGCAGACGTTGAACTGTCGCCGGACCTCGCCGTCGGTGTAGGCGATGATGTGTTTCGGGTCGGTGTAGGTGCCGACCAGGCCGGTGATCTCGACGTCGAGGCCGGTCTCTTCCTTGACTTCGCGGACGGCCGTGCCGGGCAGGGAGTCGGTGAGGTCCATGCCGCCGCCGGGCAGCGCCCACAGGTCGTTGTCGCGACGGCGCTGGAGGAGGATGCGCCCGTGGTCGTCGGTGACGACGGCGGAGGCGGCGACAACCATGCTGTTCGGCTTGGGTGCGTTCGGGTCGGCGTAGTACTCGGTTCGCACCACGGTCAGCCTTCCTCTCGTACGGGCGTCGCCGTCGCCCACACCGCGTCGAAGCTCTCTGCGTAGGTGTCGAACATGCCGCTCTCCTGGTGTCGGCGAAGATGCCACACGGGGGCTGCGTAGGCGTTGACGCCCCAGACGTGGGCGTTGACGAGTTGCTGGTCGTCGGCGCGGTAGAGGGAGTTGTAGAGCATGGTGGCGTGGGTGCGGACTTCGATGCCGGGGGTGCCAGCGAGTGGCCTGTAGTGCATGAGGGCGAGGCGGCAGCGGGATTCGATGCCGTGGCCGAACCGCTCCTCCTGGCCGCGGGCTTGGACGTTGTCGCTGTCGGCGTCCCCGATCGCGATGCGGACGTTGCAGCCTTCGGCGGCGCGTTCGGTGAGGAGTTCGTTCAACCGCGGGTACGCCTCGTGGAGGAAGACGGCCGCGTACACGAGGATGTCGATCCGTTCCCGGGCCTGGGCCAAGAGGTCGGTGAACGTCGAGACGGGGATGTCGGCCCGCTGCTCGTAGAGCGCGACCAGTTCGGGGCTGATGGCGCGGGCGGGGCGGGCTTGGCGCAGTGCCGGCCAGAGTGCGTGCACGTCTTCTCCCAGGGCTTTGGCCGCCTGCAGGGCTGTGGCACGGCGTGGGGTGCGCCCGAGGTTCACCCAGCGCTCGACCGACTTGGGGTCGATCTCGACCTCCTGGGCGAGGGCGGCGTACGTCCAGCCTCCGGCTGCCATGACGGCTCGTAGTCTCTCGTTCGGCACGAGTCTCCCCCTTGGTCTCAGGACGGCACCAGGGACGTTCTACATGGTGCGGGACGTCCCGGAGTGGGGTTTGGTGGAGGTTCCTTCGTCCTGGCGACCGGCGTGAGGATCGGTGCCGACCCTGTGGCACCGACAGGCCCAGGGGCACGGCCCACGCCACCGAGGAGCGTCACGTGCGAATGAGCGCCATGCCATGTGTTCCCGCCCTGCGACTGGTTGCCCGGTCGCGGACCGCCTCGCCGGGGTGGTCACGATGACGGACCGCAACCCTGATGCGATCCAGCACACCGCTTCGCCTGCTGTGGGTGCCGTGATAGTCGACCGGCGGAACGGCAAGGTGGGCGTGGTGATGGGGCATGTGGGGCCGTACGTGCAGCTTCGGCCGCCGCGCGGGGGCCGGGAGTGGGACGTGCCGCCCCAGGATGTCCGCCCGCCGACCCCGGCCGAGGAGTTGAGCGCCAAGGTTGCCGTGGCCAACCGGAGGTGGGGACGGTGACTCCTCGCTCGGTCCTGCGCTACGAGACCTGGACTCTCCAGCCCGACCGCGAGCCGGACGCGGAGCCGGTCCTGTACGCGATGCAGTGCGCCGTGGACGGAGAGACCTCACCGACAAGCGAGGACTTCACCGAACCGCAGAACTGGGTGCTGCGGCACTGCGGTCAGAACCCGTCCCACCACACCTACCGGGAGATCATCACCCGGCCCTGGCGCACGTGGCGACAAACGTGACCCGCCCTGCTCGCCCAGGCGCCGCACAGCACTGACCCACCCAACTCCTGTTGCCACGTCAACTCCCGCCAGGCGCGGACGATCTACGCGATCCCGGAACTTGCAACCGCCCTGCCCACCCTGTCCATACGGACGCCAGCACACTCACCCATCGGTGAACGGCACATCAAATATCAGCGTTACGTACGGAAACTGTGAGAACGCCCTGCCGATTCCTCAGCAGGGCGTTCTCACGAGTTCTGTACTTAGCCTGACGGAATCGTCACCACCGTCACTTGTCCATCCATTAGGCATTCGATGAGCACCGAACCGCCAAGCGGGTGGATCCAGAAGTGCGGCCCGGCGTCCAGGATGTCCCGCGCATGTCGCACCGCGACATCCGCAGGCATGGTCACGGTCGGCATCAGGTAGTTGCCCCAGATGACGGCGATCCGCTCACCCCACTGTACGTTCGAGGAGAGCAGCTCCGCCGCCATCCTCGTCCAGTGCTCCTCATCGTCCCACCAGAGGCGGTCTTCGAACGGAGTGGACTCGAAGTCGATCACGTCGCCGGTGGCAGCCGGAAATCTGCTCAGCGTCGCCGCCGCCAGTGCGCCGTTCTCGGCGAGATCCAGCTTCACCACCTGCCGGCCGTCATCGTCATGGGGGTCGTTCATGAAGTCCGGAAGGTATTCCGGATGTCTCCCATAAGAACTACCGCCGGTCATACGTTCCGCCTCAACCACGTCGAAATACTCCCGCCAGGGAACCTTATCGCCCATTTTCGAACCGACGCGCCCTTACCCGTCATCACATTGATGTGCGGGCCGATTCTGCCGTCGGTATCCAGACGGAACGATCTGTATTCCCCTCCGCTGGTCGCGGTGAACCCGGTGTCCCTGCCGAAGGTGTCGACCGCAGACTCCATCGTCCCCTGTCGACGCTGCCACGAACCGGTGTCGATAGGCCCCACGATGTCCAGTGGCCTGGTTTCTGGCCTGTTCGAACGAGTCCCTATCCAGGACAACCTCGCTACGGGGCTTCTCCGGGTCGCACCTGCAAAGATCGGAGTGCCCGGGTTGTGATCCACCACAGTTGTGAACGAGTACCGGCGTTGCCCCCGCCAGCACGTAGTACGTGTGCCTGCTGAGGTGCTGTCATCTGCGTTTTCGCAGGTCAATTCGGTCAGTCCGTGGGTGTGCGTGGAAGTGCCATGTTGTGCGCCCCTGTTGCCGTCAGACGGCTATGTGCGTGAGGTCGGCTGAGTGGGCTTTGGCCGGTGCCCTGTTCGGGTTGGGGTCGGGCATGGCCAGGGGGCCGTACGCTGGCCGGCAACTCGGGCAGGCTTTGGGCCTGCCCGGAATTTGAACAAGTGGCCCCCTGGCCTTGCCCGACGCGGACCCCGAGCCGAACAGGTGGGTAAAGCCCACGGAGCCGACCGGCCCCACCCACGAGCTGCGCACCGGCCAACGCCTAGCCGCTGCCTCGCCGTCGGCCTGGCCCCCAGCCGTGTGGGAACGCCCGGACTGCTTCGCGCTTCTGGTCATCCGCTGCGCTGTCTTTGCGCGGCCTGGTCGCTGGCCGGCCCGCGGTGGCGGAGCCGAGAGCGGGCCGGGTGGGCGGCCGTGCCGCGCGCGACCCGCGTCAGCGGGTCGCCTTGAAGACGTAGAGAAAGTTTGGACGCATTCCGCCTTGGTGCTATGTCCGATCCCGGGTGATGCTTGACAGTTCGATCCCAGCTGATGGTTGACAGTGGCCGTGATCGGGTTTTCTGTGCGCGTTGTTTCGGCGCGTGTGGGGAGGCCGGGATTGGCGTTGGTGGAGTTGTCGGTTGTCGAGCAGAGATACCGGGCTGTTCTGGCGGTGCTGGCGGGTGCGACGGTGACGGAGGTCGCCGCGTCGCTTGGTGTGTCCCGGCAGACGGTCAGCGGGTGGAAGTCCCGGTATGAGGCCTTCGGTCTGGCTGGGCTGGCGGACCGTTCGCGTAGGCCGGCCTCGTGTCCGCATCAGGCCTCTGCCGAGGTGGAGGCGGCGGTGTGCGAACTGCGGGGTAAGCATCCTCGCTGGGGTCCGCGGCGGATCGCTCATGTGCTGGAGCGGTCCGGGGCAGTCACGCCGGTGCCGTCGCGGATGACCGTGTATCGGATCCTGGTCCGCCATGGCCTGGTGGAGCCGGGGGTCCGGCGCCGGAAGCGGTCGGATTACAAGCGCTGGCAGCGGGACGCTCCGATGCAGTTGTGGCAGATGGACATCGTCGGCGGGGTGGTGCTGGTCGACCCGGTGACCGGTGAACTGACCGAGGCCAAGGTTGTGACGGGTGTGGATGACCACTCCCGCTTCTGCGTGATCGCTTCGGTGGTCGAGCGGGCGACGGGACGGGCGGTCTGCGCGGCGTTCGCCCGGGCCTTGCAGGCGTTCGGGGTGCCGGAGGAGGTGTTGACGGACAACGGCAAGCAGTTCACCGACCGGTTCGGGCATGGTGGTGAGGTGTTGTTCGACCGGATCTGCCGGGAGAACGGGATCGCGCACCGGCTGACCCAGCCCGCCTCACCGACCACGACGGGTAAGGTCGAGCGGTTCCATCAGACGTTGCGGCGTGAACTCCTCGACGACTGCGGCGCGTTCGAGAGCATCGAAGCAGCGCAGGCGGCGCTGGATGCGTGGGTTCAGGAGTACAACTCCGTCCGGCCGCATCAGGCCCTGGACATGCAGTCCCCGACGAACCGGTTCATCCCGGTTCCTGAGCAGGAACGGGACGTCCTGGGCCTGAAGATCCCCGGAGTACTTGCACTGGTGCCGCAGCAGCGGACGGCTCCCGCTGCGGTGCCGGGTCCGGTCGAGGCGGCGCCTGCTCCTGCCTCTCTTCCTTTGGTGGTGGAGGTGGACGAGGGCGGGCCGGTGGAGTTCGAGCGGGTGGTGCCCGCGAGTGGGAATCTGCAGGTCGCGGGCAAGCAGTTCTGGCTCGGCCCTTCCCGCTCGGGGCTGACGGTGACGTTCTGGGCCGACACCTCGGTGATCCATCTGCTGATCGCCGGGATGCGGATCAAGAGCGTGCGTTCGCATCTGTCCGTGGCTGACCTCGCGCGGCTGGCCGCCCGGGGAGGACGTGCGGCCGGACCGGCCCCGCTGCCCGCCGGCGACGCGGCGGCGTTCGAGGTGGACCGGGTCGTGAACAACAGCGGCCTGGTGAACCTGGGCGGGCACCAGGTGCTGGCAGCGGAGATCCTCGGCGGCCGGCAGGTGGGCGTCCGGATCGAGGGCGAGACGATGTCGTTCTTCGACCCGTCCTCGCGGGAACTGCTGCGGGTGCGGCCCAACCCGCTCAGTTCCGCCGAGGTCCAGCGGCTGCGCGGCCTGCGGCCCGCGGGCCCGCCGCCTCGGCCCCGCGTGGAGCCGGTCCAGGTCCAGCGGCGGATCAGCGCGGTGGGCACGGTCATGGTCTGCCGACAGGTCGTCTCCCTTGGCCGCCCCTACGCAGGCCGGACCGTAACCGTGCACGTGTCGGACTCGACGATCACCGTCGAGCTGGACGGCCAGATCCGGGTCGTCCGCCGCACGACCGACGTCCCGGTCCGTAACGTGAAAGCGAACAAGCCCCACAAGGGTTCCTATGTTGTCCAGGCCCACCGTCAAGCATCAGGTGAGACCAGAACGTCAAGCATCAGCTGGGATCCGACACCGCTTCGGCGGTGCCTCGGGGTCAGCGGTGAGGGCATGCGGCTGGGTTGTTTTTCGACTGCGTTGGGCTCGGCAGGCGCGGGTCTGGTGGCAGGCGGGGCAATCACGGTTCGACTGATCCGAGGGTGTCGTTCAGGGGTACCGTCTGAGTGTTGCCGCAGAACGGAGTTCATCGTGATGCAGAGCATCGAGGAGCACACCGGGGCTCGGGTCGCTCGTATCCGTAAGCAGCGGGGGTTGACGCAGCAGGGGCTGGCGATGCGTGCCAGTGTCTCCACCTCCGAACTGCTGGGGCAGCCGTACGCCGATGAACTGCGCCGGGACCGGATGGACGCACTGATCCAGCCCATTCGTGAGGGACTGGAAAAATGGGACATCCCTCTGAACTGGGAGACGGCTCCGCGCCCGGCCGCCTTGATCTGGCCAGATGTCCATCGGGCTCTGGAGCAGCGCCGTCAGGCTCAATACACGGACATGGTCCGGGACTTGCCCGGCTTGATCGACGAGTCGGTGCAGACGGTGCACACCAGTACCGGGGAGGAACAGCGGCTGGCCTACGAGTGTCTGGCGGAGACGTTCCGGTGTGTGTTCACCGTGGCGTGGAAGCTCGGTTTCCTCGATCTCGCGACCGTCGCGCTGGACCGGTTGGCGTGGACTGCACCGCGCGCCGATGAGCCGGGGCTGGCTGCCATGCACGCCTTCCTGCGTGCGCAGACCACCATGTCGTCAGGCCGGTACGACGTGGGTCTGCGAGTGGTCGACAGAGGACTGCGGGACCTCGATGGCCAGGAGTCTCGCCGCCCGGCGGGCATTGAGGCGATGCGGGGCATGCTGCACCTGCGCGCCGCGACCATCGCGGGCCGCATGAAGGACCGGGACCACGCCGACGCCCGCCTGGCCGAGGCCCACGCCCTTGCCCAGGCCACAGGGGAGTTGCCCGACTTCGGCGTCACCTGGGGCCCGGTGAACGTCGGTGTGCACGCCGTGGCCATCGCCTCGGAGGCCGACGACTTTGGGCGCGCGATCGAACTCGCCGAGGATGTACGGATCCCGCGCGGCTGGACCCGCTCCCGGGCCGGGCACCACTGGATGGACCTCGGCCGGGCCCACGCCTGGGCAGACCATCCCGAGCAGGCGCTGGACTGCCTGCACCAGGCCCGGCGCATCGCACCGCAGCAGACCCGCTACCACCCGACGGTGCGGGAGACAGTCCTGGCTCTCAAGCGGCGTGAACGGGCCCGAAGCAGTTCCCTGTCCCAGTACGCGGAGTGGGCGGGATCTAGCAGTTTCCGGGGCTGGGGAGTTGCACGGTTCGGTGCAACTGCCTTGCACCACCAGTCGGCAGGCTGACATCTCGTCAGTACCCCCGCGACCGGGCGAACGGTCCGGGGGCGTGGCCAACGCCGATTGGAGCGTCGACATGCCGCACTGTATCGCCCATATCTTCGAGCCGCTGTTGCGACTTGTGTGGCCCGCTGAGGGGCGCCATCGCAGAGCAGACCGCCGGTCTTCCGCAGCCCACACCAGCACACCAACCAAGTGCCTGCCGCACGTATCCATGCCGCCATTGCGGGGCGAAGAGATCGGGATCGTCCGCCCCTACCTGGTCGCGCACGAGCGGCGGGAGCCGCAGCGGCAGAGGGTTCGGCGGCGCGCATTGTGGCTGGCGGTGCACGGCATCGACGTTGGTCCCCGGCTGATCCACGGTGTGGAGGTGACGGCGTGATGAGCCTGACCGGTGAACTGCGGCTCCTGCCGTGGGCGGGGCCCGAGGGCAAGCCGTGCTACCTCTCCAGCGACGGAGCCGGGTTCATGTCCCGCCTCGCCGACCAGACGGAAGCGGTCCAACTCGGCCTGGCCGGTGAGCTCATCAAGGAAGCGCAACAGCTCCTCGCCGATCGTGTGGGACGCCCGGTGAGCTCCACCTGCTGACGGTCCAGTTGACCGAGGCACTGGCGAATGCTCACCGCATTGCGGTGAGCCGTGGCGCACGCCTGCCCATGCCCGACTTCGAAGACCCCGAAGCCTTCGATGACGAGGGCGAAGTGATGTGATCTTGGCGTTCTACCCGTCCGACGCGACTGATCTGCCAGCTAGGCCCCGGCGCGACGGGCACCGGGCAGGACGGATCAGAAAGAGAGTCCCCGGAGGGATCGCTTGCCTCCGGGGGCTCCTGCATTCCGGTGGCCGTCTCAATTGGCGTCGCGGTCTTCGGCGCCGCCGCGCTCCAGGCGCTCGACGCGTTCTTGCAACTCGTCGATCCGTTCCAAGGCACGTTCGAGCTTGTGGGCCAGGTCCCCGTCCGCCGATGGGAACGCCCCGCCGGGGACACCAGGCGCCGTGGGCGATGCATCCACGGACAACGACGACCCCGACGACCCGCCCATCACAGCCGCCGTCCGCTGACGTTGCCGTCAAACTACTGCCGTCACCTCACGCGGAAGCCCCGCCGGGGCGCATCCGGCGGGGCTTCGAGTTTGCTACTGCTATTCACTACGAGGGCTGCGGGATTGAGTATCACCTCACCCAGTAGCCAATGTGCGAGTGACGCAACGTCAGATGGTCCGAAATCGATCACGTTCCACCTTCCGAGACAAAACCATGAACCTACCTCGATCCGGATGAGAAGGTGACAATGGGGCCATCTTCGGAACGGATAACCCGAACATCGAAACTCCGGTGGGGAAATTCGGCAGACAACGCAGCACCCCAAGTTTTTGCAACACATGCGGCAAAAAAATTCTGCGCCTGCCAATCCTCTTCGACATCATCCGAATCGACAATCTGCCAGACTCGTAGCTGATTCAGCGTCGCCTCAATTTTTCGGATGTCACCAGAGAGGCTCTCGCGCCAGGCTTTAAAATTCGATTCTTCGTATGCCCGATCCCACAGCACGCACCCCTCCACTTCAACAAACCGCGGCCAGAAGATCCGGGAGAGTGCCACCATCATTCCCAGATCACCATGACCTTTCACATAATCTAGGTAATCAACGCCCCCTCCCCATTCCTCCACCCATGACTTAATTCCAGGGTAATCCATCGGGTCATTCACGGATAGCTCCTCGCGTCACTTGCGTAGGGGGTCGGTCATTCGGGTCACTCAGAGAGATGGAGGTAAACCCACAGAGGTTCATAAATTCAGAGACCTCAGGCGCCCGCCATGTTGTTGCGAGCGCCTGAGGTGGTGCATTTCTATCAGTATTCAATTATTTATGAACGGCTCGCATGTCAGCCATTCATATTTGACTCGGCCTACCGGCAGCCGCATAGCTCCTCTTCGGGGCGTAGCGGCCGCGGTAGCTTTGCCCAGTTGCGGAAAACCTGGCCCGTTTTTGGATTGACGTGCTTAACCATGTCGAGAATGTGTGGGGCCGGTATGCCGGCATGCGGTGCTGAGTCAGGATCGAGGTCCGCGCGTTGGGAAATTGCGCCTTCCTCATCATACCGCGCATACGCGGTAACCGTCCCATCCTCTTTCTGGCGGAAAAGCGTTTCCCCAGGATTAGCAGTCTTGGGAAAGCGTCCGCTGACGTGCCGCGCACCTGAGAGGCTCAACCCTCCTGTATTGCAGTTGTGAACGAGAACCGGCGTTGCCCCCGCCAGCACGTAGTACGTGTGCACGTCCGTGACGGTCAGGTTGTGGACCGTGGCCTTCTTCGCCGTCCACGCCTCGACCGTGCCGATCTGGATCCAGGTGCCTGAGGACGTCTGGACCCACTGCCCCGGCTTCAACTGGCCCGCGTCGACCCATTCCCGCAGGGACGGCACCCAGAAGGGGTGGCCGGCCGTCGCGGTGACGGTCGTGGTCTCGGCCTTGGCGGAGGAGCCGTCGTGGATCTTCAGCGTGATCCTGACGAGGTCCTTACTGCCCTTGCCAATGATCGTCGCCGTGGCCGTCTGGACGGAGGTCTTGCCCGTCTTCGGGTCGGTGGCGATGACCTTGTCGCCGACCTTGACCTTCTCGATCGGCTTGGTCGAACCGTCGGCCATCAGCACCTTCGTACCAGGTACGAAGCTGTTGGCGCCGCCGGCGGCCGTCTCACAGGCCGCTGACTGGACCTCTTCCTTGACGGTCTCCTTGACCTCCTTCGCAGCCTTCTTCACCGCCCGCTTCACCTGCGACGGCTTGGGACGCGGCTTCGGCTGGGAACGGGGCTTGGCGCGCGGCTTCGGGCGTGCCGCCGCCTTGCGAGCCGCCGCACGGCGTGCTGCTGCCCTCTGCGCCGAGGCGCGTGCCGCACGGGCACGGGCCTGGGCTGCCGCACGACGGGCCGCCGCCCGCTTGGCCGCCGCTCGCTTGGCCGCCGCCGCCTTCCGGGCCGCCTCACGGCGGGCCTTCGCCGCCGCGCGCTTCGCGGCCTCGACCGCCCGCTTGCGAGCGAGGGCCGCGGCTCGACGGGCCGCCGCCTGGGCCGCCTTGCGGGCCGCGATGATCGCCGCCCGGCGGGCCGCCGCGCGGATCGCCGCCTGGATGGCGATACGGGCCGCGATTCCGATCAGGATGGGGAAGAAGGTCCCGGACGGGTCGGAGAAGGTGGCCGGTGCGTTGTTGCTGTAGGCGTACGGGTTCATCGTGGCCGGCTGGCCGTAGTCGACCATCGGGTCGACCTGGATGAACCG